>SVLL01000023.1 GCA_015067935.1 Oscillospiraceae bacterium
TCGACTTCGACATCGCAGTGCACCTGATCGTCGAGTTGTACTCCAAGTAATTGGTACCCTGTTGGTCGTATTGTCAAATTGTGGGGTGCATTCTACACCCCATACACTTGAGAAGGAGGGTAATGTTTTATGGTAGAAATCGAAAAGCCTCGCATCACCTGTCTGGACGATGTTGAAGACATCTCCTACGGCAAGTATGTAGTTGAGCCTCTGGAGCGCGGCTACGGTATGACTCTGGGCAACTCTCTGCGCCGGATCATGCTCAGCAGCCTGCCCGGCTACGCTGCAACCTCCGTTAAGATTGCCGGTGTGCAGCATGAGTTCTCCACCATCCCCGGCGTTACCGAGGATGTGACCGAGATCGTGCTGAATGTGAAGCGGATGATCGTCAAGCTTCACAGCCAGGGCATCAAGACCGTGTATATCGACGCTGTTGGCCCCTGTGAGGTCACCGCCGGCGATATTAAGGCTGATGGCGAGGTTGAGATCCTGAACCCCGAGCTGCATATCTGCACTCTGGGCGAAGATGCCACTTTCAATATGGAGATCACCCTGTCTCAGGGTCGCGGTTATGTTTCCTCTGATCGGAACAAGACCGCTCAGACCGTTATCGGTGTGATTCCCATTGACTCCATCTATTCCCCTGTTAAGAAGGTGAATTATACGGTGGAGCCCACTCGAGTCGGTGACAAGACCGATTTCGACAAGCTGACCCTTGAGGTCTGGACAGATTCCACCATTTCCGCCAAGGATGCCGTTTCTCTGGGCGCGAAGATCCTGTCTGATCACCTGACCGTGTTTACCAATCTGTCCGATACCATCGGCACAGATTCCACGATCGTTGACAAGACTCCCGACCGTCCCGATGCAAAGCTGGCAATGACCATTGACGAGCTGGATCTGTCTGTCCGGAGCTTCAACTGCCTGAAGCGCGCCAATATCAACACGGTTGCTGATCTGATCAGCAAGACCAGTGAGGATATGATGAAGGTGCGTAATATGGGTAAGAAGTCCCTGGACGAGGTTCAGAAGAAGCTGGAGATGATGGGCTTGTCCCTGGCCAGCGAAGATTCTGGCAGCAACAACTAAGTCAACCTTTTAAGAAGGAGGAAAAGTTCAATGTTCGGAACTCGTAAGCTGGGCAAGACCAGCACTCAGAGAAAAGCCCTGCTGCGTCAGCTGGTGACCGATCTGCTGGAGAACGGCAAGATCGAGACCACTTTCTGCCGCGCTAAGGAAGTTCAGCCTGTTGTTGAGAAGATGATCACCCTGGGTAAGAAGGGCGGCCTGAGCAATTATCGCCGGGCTCTGGCCTTCATCACCAAGGAGGATGTGGCTAACAAGCTGTTCAAGGAGATCGCTCCCAAGTACGCTGAGCGCAACGGTGGTTACACCCGCGTGACCCGTATTGGTGCCCGTCGTGGCGACGCTGCCGAGATGGCAGTCATCGAGCTGGTCTAAGAAACAAAATAGAAAGAGCGTGCTGCAAAGCACGCTCTTTTTGTGTATAAGCCTTCCCCGGGGGAAGATGCCCCAGTGCGCACACTGGGACGGATGAGAGAAATGAACGGCGGAGCAATTGCTCCGCCGTCTGTTTTATATGCCAAACTTTGGAAGTTTTTTTGCCGTATTTTGGATTGTGATATTGGCGACATTGCCCACTATATTCCCGAGAACGAATAACCCACCTCGACAGATGTCAAGGTGGGTTTGCGTTTACCAATCAAAATTTTTCGGCACATTCGGGTAGGGATTGATCTGCAGATGTTCGCTCAGGGGCAGACCCTGCTGCACGCGGACAATGAAGTCCAAAAACTCACTGTAATCCGGCAGCTTATGCCGATGCCAGCCGGGACGGAACCATGCACCGGCGTGATCCTCACAGCCTAAGTAGCGATAGCATTCCTTGACCGCCATAAAATTCTCCCAAGCACCGATGGGGTTGATCCAGTAGTCCTGCATACCTTCGCACTGCAGATAGTATCGGGGAGCAATCAGTGCGCCAAAATAGTGCATATCGTAGGGCAGTTCTTCCACGCGGTCCCGATACTGCTCCAACTTCGGACCCGTCCAAGAGGCCAGATTGGTCAAGGTATCCTTAATGGTCTCTGTCCGACGGGGCACACCGGGCTGCACGGGAACCTCGCAGCGGTAGGAATTGGCTCCGTGGGTGCCGCTGTTGTTAGGGCAGACATACTTGATCCGCTCGTCCACCGCAGCAGCCAGCAGAACAGTTTTGCCGCCCCGGGAATGACCGGTGATGGCAACCTCGGTCTCGTCGGTGTAGGAGAGCTTCTCAAATACATCCATACACACCATATAGCCCCACGCCCAAGCGGAGATGGCGGAATAATCTCCGGGATAAAGGTTGTAGATCGCGCCCTGATTACGCACGCTGCCTGAGTCGTTGGCAATTTCCAAGCGGTTAAATTTCGCGGCGATGAAGCCACGACGATTTGCTTCTGCCACCACGTCCCTTTCCATATTGTAATAGCAGCCATCGCCGGTGAGGATGACCGGGTATTTTTCCGTCGTGGTCATAGGGGCGTGGAGATCCTCGGGGCTGATGCCCTCTACGTAGGGCACACACATTTCCAGACAGAAGGTCAGCTGCTTTTCCTTTGTACCGGCACGTACCCGAAGCCAGTTGCTGGTTTCGTGACCGGGTTCTGCTCTGCGGAACTTATTTAGCAGCTCAAATTCCACCACTTCCGGACGAGGCGGCATACCGCCAAAGCCAATGTCCACCACCATATCCCGGATAGATTTCTTATATGCAGGCCACTCGTCAGGTGTGACGCGGGTGCCGTCGGGTTTCAAAAACGGGTCGGGCATTTTGCCGTGAAAGATAACTTCGCGCATAACAAACCTCCTAAAATGATTCTGGGTTTATCATACTCCTCCGTCGACCAAATGTCAACAAAAAGCCCTCCCGGTGGGAGGGCTTCGAATTTCGTATCAGAAGCATTTCACATGCCGTTCCTTGCGGCAGCTTTCCTTCCGGGCGCAGTGGTAGCAAACCTCTGTTTCAGGGTTCAGCTCGCCGGCAAAGAATGCACGAATGTTATTGACAGTAGTGTAGGCAATGTTGTCCAGTGCCTCCCGGGTCAGATAAGCCTGATGAGAGGTGACGATCACATTGGGCATAGCGATCAGCCGCACCAGCGTGTCATCCTGAATCACATGACCGGAGAAATCTTCATAGAACAGATCGCCCTCTTCCTCGTACACATCCAGACCGGCACCGTACACCTGACCGCTCTTGATGCCGCCGATCAGGGCCTCGGTATCGATTAGTCCGCCCCGAGAGGTGTTGATGATAATGGCACCGCTCTTCATCTGGGCAATGCTATCCTCGTTGATGAGATGGTGGGTGTCCTCGGTCAGGGGGCAGTGGAGGGAAAGAATGTCGGATTTTGCCAGCAGCTCCGGCAGCTCCACATAGTTAAGCCCCAATGATGGGTTGGGGAACTTGTCGTAAGCCAGAATGTTCATTCCGAAGCCCTTGCAGATGTCAGAGAAAATCTTGCCGATTTTGCCGGTACCAATGATGCCCACGGTTTTTCCGTAAAGATCAAAGCCGGTGAGACCGGAGAGAGTAAAATTGAAATCTCTTGTACGGGTGTAGGCCCGGGGGATGTGCCGATTCAGGCTCAGCAGCAGAGCCATCGCGTGTTCAGCAACGGCATAAGGGGAGTAGGCAGGCACGCGGAAAACATGGATTTTGCCGAAGCAGGCCCGGGTATCCACATTGTTAAAGCCGGCGCAGCGCAGGGCGATCATTTTCACACCCTGCTCGTAGAGCTTATCCACAACGGCCTTGTTCACAATGTCATTGACGAATACGCAAACGCAGTCATAACCCTTGGCAAGGGAAACGGTGTCCTCGTTCAGGTGGGTCTCAAAATACTTGATAGAAATGTCCGTGCCCTCGGTGTAGCGGTCAAAGCCGATCTTGTCGTAGGGCTTGGCGTCAAAAAATGCAACTTTCATTTGCATCACTCCTTCCTTTATTCGATAATATTATATCGAAATGGGAATGAAAATGCAATTGTCAATCAATACAAACATACCGATATAAAATTACTGATATTTGTGCAATACGAAATACATATAGATTTTATGCGCACATTATGCTATACTTGATTCGCATAAAAAGAAGGGAGAATTTCTATGGCTATTGATATTGTAATCAAGCAAAAGCTGTTTGGCGGTAAAAATATGCCCCTTGAAGTGATTTTGGGTGAGCATTTACACTATGGCAACTTCGTGAATGACCAGCTCAATGTTGGCGAAATGGCAGAGAATGAGTTTGTAGCCTATGATCCCTCGTGTATTGGTCGGGGATTTAGCGTTGTATGGAATCCGCAGGAAAAGAAAAAGATTGTTTTGCGGTTGCCGATGCCCTCTACAGCGGTGGAATTAAGGGAATTCTATGATGCCGTTGCGAGAATGACAGAATACTGGGATGCCAAACTAACTGTGGATGGCAACCGGATTCAGCTGGCAGATTTCCTGGCAGGCTTTGAGGATATGGTAAAGTTTAACACCAAAGCCATCAAGGAGTTTTTTGGTCAGGCGTTGGAAGATAGTCATACACTTTCAATCTATTGCGCAATGTGGCCCTTGTCCATCGGCAGGGAAGAGGTTACACGGTTTGCGGAAAATCCGAATTACTTTACACAGTGGCTACACGAAAAGCAAATCGTAGACGCATATTTTGCAACACCCCGCTTTTATATGGGTGAAAACGGAGTATATGCAAGATACATTCTGACAAATAATATGCCTGCGGTACTTCCGCAACACCCTGTTGTGCCCTATGGGGCGACAGACCCTACAACAGGAAAGCCGCTGGAATGTGAGGATTGGGGCATAATCCTTGTGATAGACGGGGAAAAGGTGCCTCTTTGCGAAATGGAATACGCAACTTTTTTAAAAAAAATCCCAAACCACAAAAAGACAAAATTCGATGCGGACAGATTCCTTATGGATGCATTGACAGAGGAAGAACTGAGGACTTTCGCGCAGTGATAAAAAGATGCCACCCGATTGGGTGGCATCTTTTTGAAACTGCTCTTCTGTTGCGGTGCCCGGCGGATGCTGCGCCTGACAAAGCAGGCTTGCATCCTGCCGACCGCTGCCACTCGCTCGGCTCCCTTTTTCCGCCCCCGGCGGCGGTCGCCTCGCTCCCCAAATTTGAACTGGCTTCGCCAGTTCAAACCAGTAAATCCAAAAAAGACACCACCCGTTTGGGTGGTGTCTTTTTTGGAGCTGCTAGCCAGATTTGAACTGGCGACCTCATCCTTACCAAGGATGCGCTCTACCGGCTGAGCTATAGCAGCATATTCGCTTGACAGCTTTGCCATTATATACTGAAAACACGCAAATGTCAAGCGTTTTTTGAAAAATTTTCGTATTTTTACGACTTTATCATTCTGCCCATTCCGGCAGGCTTTCAAAGGCATATTCCTTGCCGAAAAGAGGGAAGGAAATCCGGCAGGAAAACAGCATCGGGGCGGATGCTTCGTCCCGGGAGCCGTACTTGTGATCGCCAACCAAGGGGAAACCCCGGCTGGAAAACTGTACCCGGATCTGATGACTTCGGCCCGTGTGCAGGCGGATGCGCACCAGCGCAGGATCTCCGTCCGTCAGGCGGAAAAATTCCAATCGCGCCTTTTTCACGCCTTTTCGTTCCTTTTTCACCACAAAGACCTTGTTTTTTGCGCTGTCCTTAAAGAGAAAGTCTGTCCAATCCCCACATTCCGGGGGCGTGCCGTGGACCTGTGCCACATATTCCTTTACCATAGCACCGTTCTGAATGGCTTTGCTCAGAGCGGCTGCGGCAGCTTTGGTACGGGCATAAACCATCACGCCGCCCACATTCTTGTCCAGACGGTGCAGGGTATAAATCTCGCCACTCAACGCTTGAGGCACCTCATGCTCGGAGTCCATCCCAACGGGCTTAACGCACACGACAATGTGCTGATTTTCAAAGAGCAATTCCATACATCATACCCCCTTGCGCGATCGGTAGTTTTCGTATATAATATACATCAGGTGATGAAAAATGACAACAAAAGAATATCAAAAAAAACGACCGATTTTTCTTTTCCTGAAATACTTCGGTCGGCATAAGGGTCTTTTTGCGGTGGACATCCTCTGCGCGGTACTGATTGCGGCAGTGGATCTGGTGTTTCCGCTGGTGACCCGCAGCGCACTGTACGATATGCTCCCCGGCCAGATGTACGACACCTTTTTCACAGTGATGATCGTTATGGTGGCGGCATATTTGCTCCGGGCCTTCCTGAATTACATCGTTTCCTACTACGGCCATACCTTTGGCATCCGGGTGGAGGCGGATATCCGCCGGGATCTGTTCCGGCACATGCAGGATATGAGCTTTGAGTTTTACGACAAAAACCGGGTCGGTCAGCTGATGAGCCGGTTGACCGCGGACCTGAACGACATTACAGAATTGGCCCACCACGGCCCGGAGGATTTGCTTACCTCCGGTCTGACAATGATCGGTGCCATAATCGTAATGTCTACCATTCAGTGGGAGCTGGCCCTGATTGTTGGCCTGATGGTACCGCTGTTTGCCGTTTTGGTGATGACGATGCGCCGTCGGATGCGCAATGCTTCCCGTCGGGTCAAGGAAAAGACCGCCCACATCAATGCGGAAATTGAAAGCAGCCTTTCCGGCGTGCGCACTGCCAAGGCCTTTGCCAACGAGGGCGTGGAAAATGCCCGTTTCAATGCGGCAAATGGGATGTTTCGGGATTCCAAGCGGGAATTTCACAAGGCTATGGGTGTATTTCACAGCTGCATGGAGTTTTTCCTCTGCGGATTGAATGTGGTGGTCATCGGTTTCGGTGGCTATCTGATTATGGGCGGCAAAATGGACTACCGGGATTTGCTGACCTTTACTCTTTACATTGCGTCTTTCGTATCGCCAATGCGTAAGCTGTCCAATTTCTCCGAGCTGTTCGCCAACGGCTTTGCCGGCCTGAACCGATTTGTGGCCATTATGCGCACCGAACCGGCCATTCAGGATGCCCCGGACGCGGTAGACATGGAAAATGTGCAGGGCAATATCCGGGTGGAAAATGTCCATTTCTCCTACAACCCGGAGGTGGGCGTGCTTCACAATGTGAATCTGGAGGTCAAAGCAGGGGAGACCATCGCTATCGTCGGACCTTCCGGCGGTGGCAAGAGCACCCTTTGCCAGCTGATTCCCCGGTTCTACGAGGTGAACAAGGGCAGCATTTCCATCGACGGAATGGATGTGCGGAAGATCACCCAAAGCTCTCTGCATCAGAACATCGGCATTGTGCAGCAGGATGTGTTCCTGTTTGCCGATACGATTTTTGAGAATATCCGCTACGGCCGTCCGGAGGCTACCTTTGAAGAGGTGGTGGAGGCTGCCAAGAAGGCGGAAATCTATGAGGACATTCTGGCAATGCCCGATGGTTTTGATACTTATGTGGGCGAGCGGGGCACATTGCTGTCCGGCGGGCAGAAGCAGAGAGTGGCCATTGCAAGAATCTTTCTGAAGAATCCGCCCATCCTGATTCTGGATGAAGCGACCTCTGCGCTGGACTCTGTGACGGAAGCGAAGATTCAAAGAGCTTTTGATGCTTTGGCGCAGGGACGCACCACGCTGATTATTGCCCACCGACTCAGTACCATCCGGGCGGCAAACCGCATTGTGTCCATTGCCGACGGTGAGATCACCGAATGCGGCAGCCACGAGCAACTGCTGCAGACCGGCGGCATATACAGCCAGTTGTACAATACCCAAAATGCCAGAAACGGCGAAAAGTTTGGACAATAAGAAAAATAACGGCTCCTGCTTGTCAGGAGCCGTTATTTTGATTTTACATTTTCTCAGGGGCAGAGAAGCCCAGCAGATCAATGGAGGTTTCCAGAATGTTCTTTGCCAATGCGATCAGGGAGATATATCCGGCCTTCAGCGCCTCATTCTCCTCGCCCAGAATCCGGGTCTCGTGGTAGAACTTGTTCACCGCGCCTGCCAGCTCATAGATGTAGGCACAGATCAGGTTGGGGGCAGATGCCTTGACGGCACTTTCCAGCGCAGGTGCGAATTTCGTGATGGCCAGCATCAGGTCCTTGGCGTACTCGTTGGCAGGCTCCTGAATGGGCAGGCTCTCCCACGCACCGTATTTTGCCAGAATGGACTTGATCCGCACGATGGTGTACAGAATGTAAGGGCCGGTGTTGCCCTCAAAGGCGGCAAACCGCTCCATATCAAAGTTGTAGTCCTTGGTGGGCTGATTGCTCAGGTCGCCGTATTTCAGTGCGCCCATGGCGATCTTCTGAGTGGTAGCTTCCACTTCGTCCTCAGGCACAATCTTGTTTTCCACAACCTTGGTCCGGACAAAGTCTGTCATATCGGAAATCAGCGTTTCCAGACGCAGTACGCCGCCATCACGGGTCTTGAAGGGTTTACCGTCCGCACCGTTCATAGTGCCGTGACCCACATGCTCCAGTTCGGTGTCGGCGTTGACAATGCCGCTCTTCCGGGCGGCGCGGAATACCTGCTCAAAGTGGAGATTCTGCCGCTTGTCGGTGACATAGAGCATCTTGTCAGGCTTCCAATCCTGCATACGCTGGACCATCGTCGCCAGATCGGTGGTAGCATAGATGGCAGAGCCGTCGGACTTGATGAGAATGCAGGGAGGTATCTCGTTCTTGTCTCCATCCTCAGTGACGGGAATGACCCACGCACCGTTGGACAGCACAGCAACGCCCTTTTCCTTCATATCCGCAACCATAGCCGGGATATAGGGGTCAGCATCGCTTTCGCCCAGCCACTTTTCAAAGTGGACATCCAGATTGTCGTAGTTTTTCTTCAGGTCGGTGACGGACACCTTCATAATGTGCTGCCACAGTGCCCGATAGCCACGACGCCCCTGCTGCAGCTCAAAGGTTGCCTGATGGGCCTTGTGAGAGAATTCCGGGTCGGTCTTCTTGGAAGATGCGGTGGGGTAGATATCTTCCAGCTCGTCCACCGTAAAGGGTGCGGTTTCGGGATAGTTCCCGGTAAAGTCCGGGTCGAAATAGGGCAGCTCGGGCTGCCGCTCTTGCAGCTCTGCAATGATCAGACCCATCTGCAGGCCCCAGTCGCCCAGATGCACATCGCCGATGGTGTTGTAGCCCATAAACTTGTGCAGCCGCTTCAGAGCCTCACCGATGATGGCAGGGCGGAGGTGACCGATGTGCAGGGGTTTTGCCACATTTGCACCGCCGTAGTCCACAACGATGGTCTTGCCGGCACCGATTTTCTCCACACCGAAGTCTTCACAGGTGCGCATTTCCTCCAGATAGGACTGCAGGAAACGGCCGGAGAGCTTCAGGTTGATGAAGCCGGGCATCACTGCCTCGATCATACTGTAATCGTCTGCGTTCAGCTTGGCGACCACGGCATTGGCAATCTGAATGGGGGCGCATTTGTACTGCTTGGCAGCAGCCAAGGCACCGTTGCACTGATATTCGCACAGGTCGGGACGGTTGGAGACCGTTACCCGGCCAAAAGATGCATCGTAGCCGGCTTCTTCGAAAGCAGTCTGCATCTTTTTGGTAATGATTTCAAGAATTTTTTCCATCAGTTATTTCCTTTCTGTTGTGCCAGCCATTCCAGATAGTCATCGTAGGTGCCGTAGCGGTCCACGATAGTGCCGTCCGGCTGGAAGGCAATGACCCGGTTACAGGTAGAGGTCAGCATTTCGTGGTCGTGGGAGGCCAGCAGTACCACGCCGGGGAAGGCTTCCAGACCCTTGTTCACTGCCTGAATGGATTCCATATCCAAGTGGTTGGTGGGCTGGTCCAGCAGCACCACATTGGCACCGCTGAGCATCATCTTGCTGAGCATACAACGGACCTTTTCACCACCGGAGAGGACATTGACGGGCTTAAATACATCCTCGTTGGAGAACAGCATACGACCGAGGAAGCCTCGCAGGTAAACATCGTCCTTTTTGGCGGAATACTGGCGCAGCCAGTCTACCAGCTCCTCGGTGTTGCCTTCAAAATATTCGGAGTTGTCCTTGGGCAGATAGCTGCGAATCGTGGAGATGCCCCACTTGACAGAGCCTTCATCCGGCTCCAGCTCACCCATCAGAATCTGGAACAGCGCGGTCTGGGCCAGCTCGTTTTCGCCCACGAAGGCGATTTTGTCGGTCCGGTTTACGGAAAAGTAGACCTTGTCCAGCAGCTTCACGCCGTCAACGGTGACGGATACATCCTTAACGGTGAGCACATCTTTGCCCAGCTCCCGTTCAGGCATAAAGCCCACGAAGGGATAGCGACGGGTGGAGCAGGGCATTTCCTCCACGGTCAGCTTATCCAGCAGCTTCCGACGGGCGGTTGCCTGCTTGGCCTTGGACTTGTTGGCGGAGAAACGCTGAATGAACAGCTGCAGCTCTTCGATCTTTTCCTGATTGCGCTTGTTCTTGTTTCGAATCAGAGCCTGCACCAGCTGGGAGGACTCGTACCAGAAGTCGTAGTTGCCCACATACATCTTGATCTTGCCGTAGTCAATGTCAACAGTATGGGTGCAGACGGTGTTCAAAAAGTGCCGGTCGTGGGACACGGCGATCACCATACCGGGGAAATCCAGCAGGAAATCCTCCAGCCAGTTGATGGCCTCAATGTCCAGGTTGTTGGTAGGCTCGTCCAGCATAACGATGTCGGGGTTGCCGAACAGTGCCTGGGCAAGCAGGACCTTGACCTTCAGACGGGGGTCGGTGGTTTCCATCAGGTCGTAATGCAGTTCTGTGCCGATGCCCAGACCCTGCAGCAGACGGGAGGCGTCGGATTCTGCTTCCCAGCCGCCGATCTCAGCAAATTCTGCCTCCAGATCAGCCGCACGCAGACCGTCCTCATCGGAAAAATCCGGCTTTTCGTAAATGGCATCCTTTTCCTTCATCACATCGTAAAGGTGCTGGTTGCCCATAATGACAGTGTCCAGAATGGTGTATGCATCATAGGCGTTCTGATTCTGCTTCAGAACGGAAACCCGCTTGTCGGGATCGATGGAAATAGAGCCGGTGGTAGAGTCCAGCTCGCCGGTGAGCAGGCGCAGGAAGGTGGATTTACCGGCACCGTTTGCGCCGATGATGCCGTAGCAGTTGCCGGGCAAAAATTGCAGGTCCACATGCTGGAACAGCCATTGGCCGCCGAATTGCATACCAAGATTGCTGATTGTAATCATAATATCTCCTTTAATGCACATAAAAAGTCATTATAAGTATACCATAAAAAACCAAAAAAGCAAGCAACTCGCAGTTTAAATACAAAGAAAAATGTCATTGCAAACGAAATGGCAATGACATAGTAGGGGCGGATGTCTGTATCCGACCGAAAGCTAAAAAACCCGGCTGAAAATCAGCCGGGAAAGTGCAAATTATTTTGATTTCGGAGGAATATACTCCAACAGGTCAGAAATATCGCAATCAAGGGCGGCACATAGCCGAGCAAGAACATCAGTATCTAACCGTGTGATTTTGTTGTTACAAAAGTTGTTGATTTGTGTTCGTTGCATCTCCGCCTTATGACTTAGCTTGTTCTTACTGATGCCAGATTGTTTGATTAGTTCGTCCAATTTAATGCGAATGGTACCATAGGACTCCATCACTACACCCCAGTTCTCTTGTAAATGTCGAAAAATGTCGAGCGTTTTTTCTTGACATCCTAAGTATACATAAGTTAGACTTGATTTATAAGATGTATGAAGCTATGTCTAAAAAGTTACACATCATACATAGAGAGGAGAAATAAGAGGGATATTCAAATCGCACAGGCAGCGTTAAAAAGAGTGGCAGAAAGAAATGGTATTCCTTTGGAAATGGTTTTGGAGAGCATCCAAGCAGCAATTGAGCAATCTGAGCTGAATAAGCTGGAAATAAAAAAAGGGAAGAGGCTCACGCCCGATGAGGCAGTAGCATTATTGGGGGATGCTGTTTATGAAGCAAGACGACAGAAACCCTTCCCTTAGGAAAAACCGGGAGAGGCAAACACTCTCCCGGTCACTGGTTGTTTGGTTGCCCTTCCCTCTGGGGAGGGCATATATTTATTCAGAGCTTTCCTTGACATACCAGCAGAAGCAATATGCAGGCGGCAAGTAGGACAACGCCCAGCAGATAAATGCCCCATTTGGTCTTTTTCTGCTCCGTGCTGCTTTTGGGAATCAGCCCGGTCTTTCGCAAAGCGGATACGAGGGGCTTATATAAAAGCAGGGTCAGTGCGCTGTTCAGTCCGGCTTTCAGGGCGTTGAAGGGCAAAAAGATGGGAATCAGCATTCCCTCCACTGCCTCCCGGGGCGTGCCCATATACAAGGGGGTAATCAGCCAGTTCCACAGCAGCATCATCACGATCATTCCTGCAGAGCCCAGCACAAGACCGGCAATCGCACCGATGACGGAACGCTTTTTCTTATACACAAAAGCTGCGGTGCAGGCAAAAGCGGCACTGGACAGGACATTCATCAGAAACCCGATGATGCCCGTGTCACCGATGGTGAGGGCTTCAATTGCCGCGGCCAGCAGGGAGATGATCAGGGCTGCCAGAGGGCCAAGCAGAAATCCGCTGACAGTGATGGCCACATCCATAGGCTCATAGCTCAGAAAGGGGGCGGCCGGCATCAGGGGCGTCTTGAAGAATGACAAAAGGTATGCCACTGCCGCCAACATAGCCATCAGCACCATAGTTTTTACCTGAATTTTCTTTTGCATAGGATCACCTCGTAAAAAATGCTCTGAGCGGATACACTCAGAGCATAAAAAAGCTGTTAACCGTCTTCTTCCATCCAGACTTTACTGTCGGTATCGGAGTTGCACCGATTCAGCGCATTCGCGCTCGCGGACTGTACCGCCGGTCGGGAATTTCACCCTGCCCTGAAGATCCCTCTTAACTTGGCTAAAGCATACCACATACAGCAGCACTTGTCAAGAAAAGAAGATTGTGGTACTATGTGGTTGGGGTCGTCCCCGATGGGGCGGAGGTGGCAGGAGGCGTGGCAGCCGTCGGCATCTTGAAGCTGCGGATGGTACCTTTGGCAGAGGTGTCCGTCACATCCCCGCCGATGACCTGATTTTTATAGACCAGCAGCGTAGCGTAGACCGGCGCGGAGGCATTGGGATAGTTGTTGACCAGATACACATAGCGCATTACGGTTTTGCCTGCGTAGGCGGACAGATCGTAGCCCTGACTTTTCTGCAGCTCGTTGTAGCGGTTGAAGACCTCATTTCCTGCCTCGGGAATCCGCACCTGTCCGGATTCTACCGGCGAGGTGGTCACTTCCCAGCCGAAGCTTTTCAGAAAAGCTACCCGGGCATCGTTGTTGGCGACACCCTCGGAAGCGGTGGGCGTAGAATCATTGCCCCCGAAAATCAGGAACAATCCGATCACTGCGGCCAGAATTACAGCGGTGACGATCAGAATTTTCTTTTTATCGACCTTGGCGGTCATTACCAGCATAAAGATCCCTCCATTTAAGAATTGGCATTTTAGCCTATTCGGGCTTGGACGGGGATAGAACGGAGGAAGTATGGAACGGTTGGACAAATTTTTATGCGACAGCAGTGCAGGCACTCGCAGTCAAGTAAAAGGCATTATCAAAGCCGGCTGTGTGACGGTGGATGGTAAGGTGGAAAAGGACCCCGGCGCGAAAATCGATCCGGACACACAAGCCGTCTGTCTGAACGGAGAGCAAGTGACCGGTGCCAAACGGCTGGTGGTGATGCTGAATAAGCCTGCCGGGTTTATCACGGCCACGGAAGATAAAAATGACCGTACAGTGATGGAACTGCTGCCAAAGGAATTGCAGGGCAGGGGACTGAACCCGGTGGGAAGACTTGACAAGGCAACTGAGGGCTTACTGCTGTTTACCAACGACGGTGACCTGCTGCACCGGCTGATTTCTCCCAGAAAGGAAGTGCCGAAGGTCTATTATGCCCGTCACGAAGGAACGGCAAACGAGGCGGATGTGACTGCCTTTGCTGCCGGCCTGACCTTGGGAGACGGAACCGTCTGCCTGAGTGCGATTCTGGAGCCGCTGGGACCGGGGGAGAGCCGGGTCACTGTCTGCGAGGGCAAGTATCATCAGGTGCGGCGGATGATGGCATCCCGGGGACTTCCGGTGACCTATCTGGAGCGTCAGCAAGAGGGAAAACTTACTTTGGGCGACTTGCCCAGAGGTAAAATCCGCCTGCTGACGGAAGAGGAAATCCGGGATTTGGAAGAGAAATAAGCTGATAATATAGCAATACATCCAAAAACAGAAGCATTTTTTGCAATAATATGTCAAAAGGTACTTGCAAAATGTGCAAAAGGGTTGTATAATAACTATGCAATTTTGTAAAAAGTGTATTATCGCAACCCCACGAGAGATTTGAGAGATTTGAAGGAGAATGAAAAATGTCCAATAGTATTTTTCAGAATGTTATTGTTCAGCTGAAGGATATTTCCGACCGGGTGTTTGGTGTCATTGATGGGGAAGGCTGTGTGGTTTCCTGCACCGATATGACAATGCTGGGCGAGCGTTGGCCCGAGGCTGCCGTTAAGGTTGCCGGCTCCGGTGACGGAATGGTTTCCTTTAATCAGAAGTTCTTTAAGGCAATTTTCAGCAGCGCAGGTGCATTTGAGTATGCTGTTTTCTGCTCCGGTACCGATGAGGCTGCCCACAGCAGCTGCCTGATGGCCCACATTGCGCTGAATAATGCAAAGCTGTTCTATGAAGAAAAGCACGACCGGGGCACCTTTGTAAAGAATATCGTTATGGATAATATTCTGCCCGGTGATATTTACATCCGTGCGAAGGAGCTGCATTTTGTAACCGACGCGCCCCGTGTGGTTTTTCTGGTCCGGCAGACCAGCCACGCAGATGTGGCAACAGTGGATGTGCTGACCGAGCTGTTCCCGGACAAGAGTCAGGATTTTGTGCTGAGCATTAACGAAACGGATGTGGCAGTTGTCCAGCAGGTGAGTGCCAATGTTTCTGCAGCCGAGCTGGAAAAGACCGCCCAGGAAATGGAAAAGGTGCTGAAGAATGAGCTGGGCATTAAGGCTGTTATTGGCTTTGGTACTGTGGCTGAGCATCTGCGTTCTCTGGCAGATTCCTTTAAGGAAGCCCAGACCGCTATTGATGTGGGCAAGGTCTTTGATACGGAAAAGAGCATTATCAACTATGAGAATCTGGGCATCGGCCGTTTGATTTATCAGCTGCCCACCACTCTGTGCGATATTTTCCTCAGCGAAGTGTTCAAGAAGAACTCCATCGATTCTCTGGATCAGGAGACCCTTTTCACCATCAACAAGTTCTTCGAGAACAATCTGAATGTGTCGGAAACCTCCCGAAAGCTGTTTGTTCACCGCAACACGCTGGTGTACCGCCTGGAGAAAATCAAGAAGCTGACCGGTTTGGATCTGCGGGAATTTGACCACGCTATCGTTTTCAAGGTTGCGCTGATGGTCCGCAAGTATCTGTCCTCCCGGGAATTCCGCTAAAACCATACAAGGACCTGCCGCTGATGCGGCAGGTCTTTTTTGCAAGATTTTCCTGAAAAAGGATTGCCCTTGGGAATGCGGCTTTTTTCGGCAGAATGCCTTTCAATGTGATGCTTTGTGGGGAACATTTTATTGACAGAAACACTGTGATGTGTTACAATTTTCGTGTATCGTTTACATAACCATGGAGAACATACTATGATTGAATTTAATGATGTTGTAAAATCCTATTCCGTGGGCAACCGGGCCCTCAAGGGTGTTTCCATGCAGATCCAGGACGGCGAATTTGCCTTTCTGGTGGGACGCTCCGGCTCCGGCAAGTCCACCATTATGAAATTGATCACCGGTGAGCTGAAGCCCACCTCCGGAACCATCCATGTGAACGGCTATTCCCTGAACCGTATCCGCAAGCGGGAGATTCCCTACCTGCGCAGAACAGTGGGCACGGTCTTTCAGGACTTCCGGCTGATTGAGAATAAGACGGTCTACGATAATGTGGCCTTTGTTATGCGTGCTATCGGTGCGCGGGAGCGGGAGATCCGGGAACGGGTGCCCTATGTGCTGGAGCTGGTTGGCCTGGATACCAAGACACGCCGTCACCCCAGCGAGCTTTCCGGCGGTGAACAGCAGCGTCTGGCCATTGCCCGTGCGCTGGTGAATAACCCGTCTACGATTATTGCGGACGAGCCCACCGGCAATCTGGACGCGGAGCGTGCAGAGGAAATTATGAGTCTGCTGATGGAAATCAACAATCTGGGCACCACAATGCTGGTGGTTACGCACGCCAGAGAACTGGTGGAACGCTTCCAAAAGCGCGTGATCGCCATTGAAGACGGCCTGATTATCAGCGACGGAATGGATAGGTACTATAGCAATGAAGATAAATAATATCGGCTACTTACTGAAAGAGGGTATCCGCGGTATTTTCCTCCACGGATTTCGGTCCTTTGTGGCGGTTTTTATTACGGTGGCCAGCCTGATCGTTGTGGGCGTCTTTGCTTGTCTTACTTATAATGTCAGCCTGATCATTCAGGATCTGAACAAAACCAATGAGGTATTGGTGTTTGTGGATGAAACCTATACCGATGCGGAAGCAAGGAGTGTCGGCACGCTGATCAACAAGGTGGAGAATGTTCACAAGGCCACCTTTGTGTCCCGGGAAGAGGCACTGGAGGATTTTATCGCAGATCACGGTGGCAGTGAGGCCTTTGTGGGCGTGGATGCCAACCCGCTGCGCCACCGCTATGTGGTGCAGCTGCAGGATAACAGCCAAATCACAAAAACTGTTGCCCAGCTGGAACGGGTAAAGGGCGTTGCAAAAATCAGCGCAGCCTATGAGCTGGCAGAAGGCTTTACCACTTTGCAGAATGTGCTGCAGGTGGTGTCTGTGATGGTGACGGGTATTTTGCTGATCGTGAGCCTGCTGATGATCTCCAATACGGTCAAATTGGCAATGTATGACCGCAAGGACGAGATCTTTATTATGAAGATGGTGGGTGCTACCAATAACTTTATCCGGATGCCCTATGTGGTGGAAGGATTTATTTTGGGTATGACCAGTGCCGCACTTGCTCTGGGCTTGCTGTGGGTGCTGTACGATTGGATGCTGGCACAGCTGAGTGTTGTGGACACAATGCAGCTGCTGGACTTTGTTCCCTTTGATCAGCTGCTGGTGCCGATGAGCATTACCTTTGGCGGCGCAGGACTTCTGGTCGGTGTGACCGGCGGCGGTGCTTCCATCCGGAAATTTATGAATGTTTAATCATACCGAAAACCAAGGAGCAATAATCATGAAGAACAAAAAGTTCTGGGTATCTCTGCTTGCCGGTCTGATGGCTGCCATTATGATCCTGAGCCTTGTGCTGAGCTTGATCCCCGTGAATGCCAGTGCGGCAACCTCCGGCGAGATCAAGGATCAGATCGAGGAGATGGAGAAGGAGCAGGAAAGACTTGAACAGGAACTGAAGGACCTGGAAAACAAAAAGGCGGAGAACCTGACGGAAATGAAGGACATCATCGCCCAAAAGAATATCGTTGACCAGCAGGTTGCCCTGCTCCACGAGCAGATCAAGAGCGTTAACAATGAAATATCCGCCTATGCAGTTATGCTGGCAGACAAGCAGCGGGAGCTGGATAAGGCCACAGAGGATCTGAAGGTTATGCGTCAGCTCCATATGGAGCGTCTGCGGGCGATGGAAGAAAACGGTACGGTCTCTTACTGGTCCGTTCTGTTTGAGGCCAACAGCTTTATTGATCTGCTGGACCGGCTGAATATGATTGAAGAAATTGCAGCAGCCGACCGCAAGCGCATAGCAGATATGGAAGAGGCCACCCGCCTGGTGGAGGAAGCCAAGGCAACGATGCAGCAGGAGCAGGCGGCTCTGCGTCAGCAGCGGCAGAAGCTGGCGGCCAAGCAGATGGAGCTGGATATGATGATCGAGGAGTCTGCCAAACTCTTGTCTGATCTGATCGCCCGGGGCGAGGAGTACGACAAGTGGATGGAAGAACAGGAAGACAAGATGTCCGAGTTGGAAGACGAGATCGCCAATATGGAAATCGAGTACGACCGAGTCAAGTTTGAAGAATGGCTGGCTACCTCTGTTCCACCTACGACCGCGCCCAAGCCCACTTACACAACACCGGTTGCGCCCCCTCCCAGTGATGATTACAGCACCACGATCTGGCGCAGTGGTACGGCAATGACCCCCAATACGGTGGACGGCATCACCTGGTATACCCCCTGCGATTATAATCGCATTTCCAGTACCTTTGGTATGCGTTTCCATCCTATCGACAAGATCTGGAAGATGCATAAGGGCGTTGACTTCGCTATCGGACATACCCCCATCCATGCGGCGCGTCCCGGCATTGTGGCCTATGCCGGCTGGGAAGACAGCTTTGGCTGGTATGTACTGCTGGATCACGGTGACGGTTTCCGAACGGTCTATGCCCATATGTGTGAGAGACCATATGTAAAGAACGGAGAATTTGTGGGTGCAGGTACGGTGTTGGGCTGTGTCGGTTCCACCGGCGCGTCCACCGGTAACCACCTGCACTTCGGTGTCCGTTTAAAAAACCCCAAAACCGGTAAATATGACTATGTAAACCCCCTGTACTATGTAATATAAGCAGTGTCCCACAGCCCTGCGGGGCTGTGGGAATTTTTATGAGGTGATATGTGTGAAAAATGACAAGCTGACAAGAGTCCTGTCCTATGTAGTGGTTGCACTGCTGTCTGTAACATTGACGGTGGCGGTGATGCTGAGTATTTTCGTGTTTGGCAATCAGGGACAAACCAAGCTGGAATATCTGGAAAACCTGATTTTGCAGTGCTTTATCGGTGATGTGGACAAAACCGCCATCGAGGATGCCGCGGCCAATGCCATGGTGGGAGCTCTGGGAGATCGCTGGAGTTATTATATTCCTGCAGATCAGTATACGGCCCATATGGAGCAGGTGAACAATTCTTATGTGGGCATAGGCATCACGGTACAGGCAGGGGAGGACGGTTCTATTCTGGTGGTGCAGGTAGCGGCCGGCGGTCCTGCGGAAGAGGCAGGCCTGCAGGCAGGGGATGCCATTATCAAGGTGGCGAACCAATCTGTGATCGGAATGAGCCTGAATGACAGCAAAAAGCTGATTCAGGGCGAAGAAAACACCAAAGTGACCCTGACGGTGCTTCGCAATGAGGAAGAGCTGACCGTAGAGGTGACACGCCGCCGGATCGAAAGCCCTGTGGCGGAAGGAAAAATGTTGGAAGACGGCATCGGCCTTGTGACCATTTATAATTTCAACAGCAAGTGCGCATCGGAATCCATTGCCGCTATCGAGAACCTGATGGCCCAGGGGGCGCAGAAGCTGATTTTCGATGTGCGCAACAACCCCGGCGGTTATGCCCACGAGCTTGTGGCACTGCTGGATTATCTGCTGCCGGAGGGAAAACTCTTTACCACCGTGGATTATTCCGGCAAAGAGAACACCGATTGGTCCGATGCCAAGTGTCTGGATATACCCATGGCGGTGCTGGTCAATGGCAGCTCTTACTCTGCAGCGGAATTCTTTGCTGCAGCTATGTCTGAATATGAGGCAGCGGCCGTAGTGGGAGAGAAGACCGTGGGCAAGGGCTATTTCCAGAGCACTTTCCGTTTGCCGGACGGTTCGGCAGTGGGATTGTCCATCGGTGAATATTTCACCCCCAAGGGCGAGAATCTTGCCAATGTGGGGATTACACCGGATCTTCCGGTGGAACCGGCTGAAGAAACGGTGACGCAGCCTATGGATGACCCCCAGATTTTGGCGGCTGTGGAATACCTGCGTGCAAAATAGACAAAAACCGTCGGCATTTGGTGCCGACGGTTTTCAATTGCAAAAAAAATCCCCGGGCGATGCGCAAAAGATTTGACTTTTATTCGAAGATAATGTATTATATTCTCAGCTATGTGTACTTTGGCTGACACAATGAGTTATTGAAATGAGGGAACCCAATTATGAATGAAAAAATCAATGAGAAAGAGGCCGGCTTAGAGCTGCGAGTGCAAGATCTGCTGATGGCCTACCTGCGGCAGTGGAAGCTGATCGTCATTTGCGTTTTGGTGGGAGCTACCATTGCCTGGGGCGTTACATTCTTCTGCATGACGCCTATGTATCAGGCCTCTGCTACCATCTTTATTAATAACACAAATACCGTAAATGACAAAGATACGGTGACCAGCGGTGACCTGTCTGCTGCCATTTACCTGGTCAAGAACTATACCATCGTGGCTAAGAGCGATCTGGTGCTGGACGAGGTGGCGAACAATTTGGGCGGCAACTATACTGCAGCCGGCTTGAGCAGTGCCATTACTACCTCTCAGATCGAGAATACCATTGTTCTCACCTTGCATGTCTCTCATAAGGATCCTTATGAGGCACAGCGCATTACCAATGAGCTGGCAAAGGTACTGATTGACAAGGGACCCGATGTCATCAAGGGCAGTGATGCACAGATTGTCGATACGGCTCGTGTGCCTGCGGCCCCCTATTCTCCCGATTATCCTATGAACATCATTACCGGTGCTGCCGCAGGTATGCTGCTGGCTATTGTGTATGCTACCATCCAGTTTATGAAAGATACCCGCATCAAGGACGAAAATGACTTGACGGATATGTTCAACCTGCCGATTTTGGGTCGTATTCCTGATTTTAACGACTCCGTGACCGGTACCCGCTATGCTGAAACTGACAGCGAAGGAGGAGAAGAAGTATGAAAGACAAGATGAATAATTCTCAGGACTCCTCTCAGATCCAGCGTCTGTCCAAGATCAAAAACGACAGAAAGCACATTTTGTCCGATAAGAGCGGCTTCTATCTGAAGGAAGCATACAGATCCCTGCGTACCAATGTGAACTTCGCACTGGCAGATTCCGAAGGCTGCAAGGTGGTTATGGTCACCTCTGCAATGCAGAGTGAAGGCAAGAGTATCACTGCTCTGAATCTGGCGATTGCTCTGGCACAGACCGACGAAAAGGTGATCATCATCGACTGTGACCTGCGCCGTCCCCGTCTGGGCCGTTTGCTGAATCTGAATGCCCCTGCCGGCCTTAGTGGCGTACTGGTGGATTTCCACAAACTTGATGCGGCCATTCTCCACAGCAATGAGCACAATCTTGACCTGATCCTCGCCGGCGATATCCCCCCCAATCCTGCAGAACTGTTGGCATCCAGCCGTATGCAGAAACTGCTGGAGCAGCTGCGGGGGAAGTATGACTATGTGATTCTGGACTCTCCTCCTGTTGATTTGGTCGTTGACGGTGTGGCTCTGTCCTCTTTCTGTGACGGTGTTCTATTTGTTGTGCGCGCCCATCAGTCCGAGCGTGGTGCGGTCATCCACGGCATCGATCAGCTGAAGTATGCCGAAGCCAATGTGATCGGCTTCGTGTTCAACGGCGTTACCTCCGAAACCACAAGCGGTTACGGCAAGTACCGTTACCGTAAGTATGCCAAGTATGGCCGCTACGGTAAGTACAAGCGGTACGGCTACGGCTATGGCCGTTACGGTTATGGCTATGGCTACGGCTATGGATACGGCTACAGCTCCCGGAGCTTGCCCAAAATGAAAAAGCCTCATTCCGATGTGCCCGGAAAGAAGCCTTAAGTAATATGACGGACCTTCACACCCACATTCTTCCCAAAATGGATGACGGTGCGCAGTCGGTTAAGGAAGCCCTGGAAATGCTTCAGGCACAGGCAGAGCAGGGCGTGGATGCTGTCGCACTGACTCCCCACTACTACGGAAGAGAAGAGAGCATTAAGGACTTTCTCGCCCGCCGGGATGCTGCGTTCAAGCAGCTGTCCCGTGCTGCGGAGGGAAAGGATGTTCCCCAGATGATTCTGGGCGCAGAAGTGGCATGGATGCCCAATATGGCGGAATGGCCGGAACTGGAAAAGCTTTGCTATCAGGGTTCCAATGTGATTCTGGTAGAATTGCCTATGACACCGTGGACGGATGCTACTTTCCAGCAGCTTTACAAAATGGAAAACCGTCGGGGCGTTACACCGATGATTGCCCATTTTGACCGGTATTTCCAATGCCAAAAGGAGAGAAATATCCATCGCTTGCTGGAAACGGGTTATCCCATTCAAATCAGCGCAGGCTCTCTGTATCGGTTCTTCACCCGCCATAAGCCTATGTCGATGCTTAAGTATTGTGACGGCATTCTGATTTCCGATTGCCATAATATGGAGGATCGGCGGCCCAACATCGGCGGCGCGATGACGATTGTCGCTAAAAAATTGGGCAACCAGATGGCTGCCCAGCTGGCTGATTTGACAGACGAGATTCTTATGGATTGATTATCCCACCTCAGGAGGCATACGATTTGAAAATGAACCATACCCAGCAGATCCTTTTGGGGGTCTTGTCTCAGGCGTTGAGCGGAAAAGAATATACGATTCCTGCAGACACCGATTGGGAAGCGTTGTATGCCGAGAGCAGGGCACAGGCTGTGGTGCCCATTGTATACGCTGCTGCTGCCGGGCAATGCACGGATGCACAGGTGCGCCAGAAATGGAAAGCCGTTACCATCCGCAGTTTGCAGAAGAATCGGCAGATCCAGCTTTGTCACAGCTATGTACATAAATTGATGACAGATCACGCCATTCCCTATACCATCATCAAGGGCTGCGCCTCTGCTCATGACTATCCCGACCCGATGATGCGGGCGATGGGCGATGTGGACTTTTTGGTTCCCAAGACCCACTGGGATCAGGCGGTGGAATTGCTGAAACAGGAGGGCTTTGCCTCCCACGGCGAGGACCACAGCTTGCATATAAGCTTTGAAAAGCCCGGCTTTGGCTCGGAAATGGAAATGCACCACGATCCCTTCGGCTTTGCCAAGCTGAAGCTGCCCGGATTGCAGGAAATCATCCCGGAAGCCGTGGAAAAGAGCGTGGAAACCACCTGCGGCGATATTACCTTCCGTATGCCGGACCCCTTCTGCCACGGTACAGTGCTGCTTCTGCACGCATACCGGCATTTGCTGTATTCGGGAATCGGCGTGCGCCATCTGTGCGACTGGGCAATGTTTATCCGTAACTTTGATGAAGACGAATTTGTCCGCATTTTCAAGAAACACTACGAGGGTCTGGGCATTTGGAAACTGACGCAGGTATTCAGTGCTGCGGCACATCGCTACCTTGGTATCCCGTATCAGAAGTGGATGGCAAGTCCTGACAGAGAAGAGTGCGAAATGCTGATGCTGGATATTCTCAATGGCGGCAACTTCGGTCAGGGCGATGATGATCGTGCGATCCAAAACCGTTCCCTGTACGACGAAGAGCGGAAACTGACGGAGGGAAACAGTCTGATTCAGATGATCCGCACTATGAATAGAATGGCACCGGAGCAATTCCCCCGGCTGATGAAGATTGTAATTTTCCGTCCCTTTGGCTGGATTTTTATGGGCCTGCGGTATCTGTTTCGGGTGCTGACGGGCAAACGGAAAAAAATTTCCAACGACACCATGAAAAAAGTAGCAATGCGCCGCAAGCTGTATCAGCAGCTTGAGGTGTTCAAAACTGAGTAAATATAACAAAAGGAACCGCGTATGAAAAAGATTTTGACCCCCGTATGGCGGAAAGATAAGAAGAGTTTTCTTCTGATCCTGCTTTTGAATATTGCAGCCGCTGTGTTGGGCAGTGTCAGCATTGTTATGCTGGTTCCTATGCTGGACCTTTTGGAGGTATCAGTTGGGGACGGCAGCACTTTGAGTATTTTGCTGCAGCCCTTTGAGAGCTTGTCCCATCTTGAGCGGGCAATCGTGATTATCAGCATTTTCGTGGGACTGATGCTCCTGCGTGCTGCGCTGACCAGTTTGGCAACGGTTACCCAAAATAAATATATGGAACGCTACGAAATGGAACTGCGTACCGAGGTGTACGAGGCTGTCAGTACCTCCAACTGGGAAGTGCTGTCTTCCAAAACCGGTACAGATCTGATTCAGCTGATCGTCACCCAGTGCAAGCAAACCCGCGCCTGCCTTCAATGGACCATTTCTCTGATCGCATCGGCCTTTTCTGCATTGCTGCAGCTGGCCATTGCCCTTTGGATGAGCCTGCCGGTGACACTGGCTGCGCTGGCGGTGGGCACTTGCTTCCTTTTCCTGTTCCGGCCCTTTACGAAGAAATCCAAGGAATTTGGCAAAAAAGCCATTGAGATCAACTACGATCTCTATCGGGAGATCCAAAACCAACTCAACAGCATTAAGGAGATCCGTGCTTACGGCGTGCAGGAGAGCAATGCCCAGCGTTTCGAGGAGCATAGCCAGATCTGCTATGATACCAATCTGCGCACGGTGCAGCTGCAGGTCGTTCCCCAACTATGCTATTCGGTGGCGGCGGCGGTGCTGATCGCGCTGGCGTTTGTCTACAGCGTGCTGATTTTGGGCACAGGAACAGCACAGTTGGTGGTGCTGGTGTATATTTTCTCCCGTTTGTGGCCGGTATTCTCCTCTTGGCAGAGCCAGCTGCAAAATATCCAATCCTATCTGCCTGCCTATGAAACCATTCAGAAGGCATTGGGAGAGCTGCGGCAGGGAAACCGTGAACCTGAGATTCAGTCGGAGGCAATGAAATTCTGCGAATCCGTGTCCTTTGACAAGGTTTGCTTCACTTATCAGAACGGTACCGAGGAGGTACTGCAGAATATTGATTTCACGCTCCCCTGCGGCTCGGTGACGGCACTTGTGGGTCCCAGCGGCGCAGGTAAGAGTACTACGGCAGACCTGCTTTTGGGCCTGCTGCAGCCCACCAAAGGACAGATCCTGGTGGACGGCGTTGCCCTGACAAAGGATAACCTCAGTGCATGGCGTAAGGCTATCGGCTATATCCCTCAGGAGCCGTTGATTATTAATACCACGATTCGGGACAACCTTCTGCGCTTCCATCCGGAAGCTACCGAGGCGGAAATGATCGAGGCACTGAAGCGTTCGCTTGCATGGCCCTTCATTGAGAAAATGCCGGAGGGTCTGGATACGGTACTGGGTGACAAGGGCGTGCGGCTTTCCGGCGGTGAACGCCAGAGGATCGTGCTGGCCCGTGTTCTGCTGGGCAAGCCCAGATTCATCATTTTGGATGAGGCTACCAGTGCGCTGGATTATGAAAGCGAAAGCTTTATCCGGGAAACCATCCGGTCCCTGCGGAATCAGACCACCGTTCTGGTGATTGCCCACCGTATGGCCACCATCCGGGGTGCGGACCGGGCCATTGTGATGCTGGGCGGTAAGATCGCGGAGCAAGGCGCACTGCAGGAGCTGCTGCAAAAAGAAGACAGTTATCTGGCTAAAATGGTCAGTGTGGAATAGGAGAAAGTGCCCATGGAAAGAGATTATTTGATCGCAGGCTTGCGCGTGCGAATGGACACCTTCGGTCGTACCGAAGAACAAGCCGCCCCCTATGAAATCGAAAAAGCCGGTGAACCGGATATCGTCATTGAGTCCGTCGGCTGGTATATCAAGGAGGTTCAGCCGGATCTGGACGAGGAAACCTGCGAATATATTGCAACCGGTGCCAGCTTCTTCCGCCAGCTGCTGAAATTCGATGCTATGTTTATCCATTCTTCTGCAGTGGTTAAGGATGGTTATGCCTACCTGTTCTCCGCACCCTGCGGCACAGGCAAATCTACCCATACCGCTTTGTGGCAGGCGGCTTTCGGTGCGGAAAACGCCCAAATTCTGAATGACGATAAGCCTACCGTTCGTCTGGAAAACGGCCGTTGGTACGCCTATGGCACGCCGTGGAGCGGCAAGACCTCCTTGAATATCAATATGCGGGTGCCGCTGGGTGGCGTATGCCTGCTGAGCCGGGGCGAAACCAATGAAATCGCACCCTACGGCGGCGCAAAGGCAACACTGGAGCTGCTGGAGCAGACCTCCCGTACCGGCGGCGCGGCGTACCGCGGAAAACTGTTGGAGCTGATGGACCACTTGATCACAAATGTGCCCGTGTGGAAGCTCAAGTGCAATCCTACTACAGATGCCGCGATCGTATCTCATAAAGCAATGGCTGAAGAGGCCAAGAAAAGATTTGGATAAGGAGAAAAGAAAAATGAAACTGAAAGAAGGATTTATTCTGCGTACCGTAGCCGGTGAAACGGTGGTACTCCCCTCCGGCAATGTAACCAATTTCGATATGATGATCACTCTGAACGACACCGGCCGTTTCCTGTGGGAAAAGCTGGAGTCTGAGACCGACGAAGCTGCACTGGTCAAGGCACTGCTGGCTGAGTACGATGTTTCCGAAGAGCGTGCTGCCGCAAGCGTGCAGGCGTTCGTTGCCCGTCTGAAGGAGCTGGAGTTCCTTGCATAATGAAGCCTCGGTGCAGCTTGAGCAGCTGATGCCTCTGATCCGGGAGCAGCTGGCAAACGGACAGCCGGTGCAATTCACTACCCGTGGCATCAGTATGTACCCTTTGCTGCGAAACGGCAAGGATCAGGTGATACTGGGACCGCTGCCGGAAAAACTGAAAAAGTACGATCTTCCCCTGTACCAGCGGGATAACGGCCACTATATTCTTCACCGAATTGTAAAGGTGGGGGAGACCTTCTCTTGCGTTGGTGACCATCAGTATGACTATGAAACCGGCATTCGCCCTGATCAGATGATTGCCATTGCTACCGGCTTTTACCGTCGGGGCAGATACTGCAGCGTGAACAGCTTCGGCTATTGGCTGTATGTCCGGTTTTGGCACTACACCCGGTTCTTACGCCGCTTTGGAAACCGTCTTCGCGGTCATTGGCGAGGCGGCATCCTCAGGATCAAGAAAATATTCGGGAAATAAGCAGGCTGCAGAAATGCACCTGCTTATTTGTATTTTTATCCATTAGGCTGTATATTTATACTGCGATCAAATCCAGCGAAAAGCCATTGTGATTATCATCAAAACAGCACACATAATATTGTACAAAATTCACAAAACTTGGAAATCTATTCCAAAGATAAAAGGAAAAACCACAAAATTTACCTTGACAAAATAAGGTAAAGAGGTGTAAAATAATATTCAGTGGGAGTATACCCCCACAATATAATATGTTTGGAGGAGATCCATATGAAAACCAACTTCAAGCGCAGTACTGCATGGTTGCTGTGTCTGGCTCTGTTGCTGGGTCTGTTCGCCGGTATTCCCGGTGCAGTCCTGACCAAGGCTAGTGCAGCTGCAGACGCTGTGGTGGATGAGAACAACCTGATTCTCAATCCCGATTTTGAAGACTACGCAATCACCGGCTGGACCATCACCGAAGGTGCTGTCCAGACCAAGCTTGACGGCAATTATGTCCTGAAGATTGCTGTCAAGGACGCTTCCGCTACCAGCGAAGCAATCTCCGTAGCCGCAGGCTACACCTACACTGCTACTGTCAATGTTCTTGGCGCAGCTAAGCTGAGCGTTGTTTTCTACAATGCTGACGGCGAAGTGATTGCTGAAGAATCCAGTGAAGCCACTGCTGCTGAGTGGTCCGAGCTGAAGGTTGACGCCAACGCACCCGCCGGTGCTGTTGCTGCTGCCGTGAAGCTGGCCGCTACCACCGCTGAGGCTGTCTACTTTGACGATGTGGCTCTGGCTATGGGCGATCTGTGGGCAACCGCAAATCTGCTCAACGGCGGCTTCGAGAATTGGAATGTTGCCGGCACCAAGCCCGATTACTGGAGCATTTCTTCCGCTGCAAACGGTTCCTTCGCTGCTGCTTCTGCTGAGGAAGTAGAAGGCCGTGGCAAGGTCGTTGTGTTCAACCGCAATGAGCAGAAGATGCAGATGACCTCTGCTATGTTCGATGTAGTTGCAGGCACTCCCTATGTGTTCACTATGGACATGTTCCAGACTGCAGCTGCTAACTTCCAGCTGTACTTCCGTTTCTACACCGCTGATGGCAAGACCAAGTTCAATCCTATGTCTGTGCCCTATAGCCATACATACGATGATTTTGGCGCAAATATCCCCCTGAACGAGTGGACCACCATTGCATTCAGCGCTGTGGCTCCTGCTGACGCTGTCAAGGGTGAAATTCTGATCACTGCTCCTTGGGTTGCTACCAATGTTACCAAGTTCGATAACGCTGCTGTTACCGTTCCCACCAGCATTCTGGATGGCAGCTTCGAAAATGGTCTGACCAACGCTGGTCTGGCTTCTGGCCACGCCGGCAGAAATATCAAGGCCGGTGACCACACCAACACCAATCCCGAGTATGTTAAGGAAGGCGAACAGTCTCTGTATGACGCAAAGGGTATCTGGTACTATGGTAACCATATCAGCGTCATCCCCGGCGAGACCTACAAGGCTTCCATCTTTATCAAGACCACTCCCGAGCAGGTTGCTGCATGGGGTGAAGAGCCCAAGGCTTCCCAGCTGTACCTGTACTACTACGATAGCACCGGCGCGGTTGTTGGCTCCAAGCAGGCTACTGCAGTGGCCACCGCTGACGGCTGGACTGAGATCGTTGTTGAGCGGAAGGCTCCTGAAGGCGCAGTTATTGCAAGAACCCTGTTCACTGCAGCAGGTGCTGCTGTGTACGCTGACTGCGAGTCCGTGACCAAGACCACCAATGTCTTTGGCTCCACCTCTGTTGCCAATGCTGACTTTGAAACCTGCATTTCCGGTGACTCCAACATCAAGGATTGGATGACCGGCAACACCAACTCCAAGGTTTACACCGGCATGGACTACGAGCCCGGCCGTGGCTATGTTGCAACCGTTAAGGATTGGTATGCAATCGGCGGTTCTCTGCGTTCTACCGTGATCGCTGTTACTCCCGGTAAGACCTATGCCGTTTCTCTGGATGTTAAGGGCGAGGCTACCACCGAGTGGATCCAGATCTGCCTGAAGTTCTACGGCGAAGACGGCAAGGAAATCTCCGGTTCTCAGGGCATGAAGCAGCTGTCCGGCGATAAGGGTGAGATCACCTCCGAGTGGGTCACTGCTACCTTTACCAAGGCTGCCCCCGAGGGCGCTGTTACTGCTCGTATCTATCTGTCCTTGGCTGGCCAGTACGAGAAGAACCATGATGGCATTGACGGCACTGCGGATGACACCCAGAATACCTGCTACGAGCCCATCGATCTGTGCCTCGACAATGCTTCCCTGACTCTGGTTTGTGAGCACGACTTCACCGGCGCTGCCGTTGTGACCGAGCCCACTTGCGCCACCGCAGGTTCCAGCGTTGTTACCTGCCCCAACTGCGGTGCAACCAGCACCACCGTGATCGCTGCTACCGGCAATCACACTTGGGATGACGGCGTTGTGACCGCTCCCACCTGCTCCGATAAGGGCTACACTACTTACACCTGTGCTGTCTGTGGTACCACTGAGACCAGAGACGAGACCGCTACTATCGACCACACTTGGGGCGAGGGCGTTTACACTGCTCCCACCACCGAGGCTGACGGCTACACTACTTACACCTGCTCCGTCTGCGGCGGCACTAAGGTCGAAACTGACGAGGGCACCCAGCTGGTTCCCACCGCTCAGCTCATCCGCGACGGCGCTGTTGTTGCTACCTATAACACCGTTGCCGAAGCTCTGGCTAACCTGCAGGCCGGCGACACCATTAAGCTGATCGCTGATGCACACGAAGGCTTCAATCTGGCCGCTGTTGACAAAGTGACCTTCGACGGCAACGGCTTCACCGTTTACGGTGTTGTTCGTGTCCAGCATACCGCTGGCGTGACCGTTTCCGGTCTGACCATTACCAATGTTGTCTTCAATGCTGAGAATCAGTTTGATGAAAAGAATAATCCGTTGAGCTACCTTGTTATTTCTCAGGGCTACCACGAGGACCTGACCATTCAGGATTGTATCTTCGAGAATAGCGCAAACCTCTCCACCTACAACACCGATGGCGTTAAGAACCTGACCATCACCGGTTGTACCTTTGATGGCGTTGCCAACAATGCCGGTACTGCTACTGCAATTAAGCTGAGCAAGGTTGAGAATCTGACCGTTACCTACAACGAGATCCTGAGCGTTGAGTGGAATGTATTCCAGATCGGTGAATCCACCGGTACTCTGCTGTTCCAGAACAACAACATCGTTTGGGATACCGAAAGAGATGATGTTGACGGTGCATACAACCTGCACTCTCTGTATGATGCTAAGGTCCTGTTGGCTGGCAACCAGTATGAGCTCGGTGCCAACAATGCTGACAAGAATGTTGTCAATGTTCAGATCGCTGCTACCAATGTGGCTCTGTTCAGCTATGACAATGTGAAGGTCAATGAAGAACTGTTTGACTTCCACGAGGGCACTGTTTACTGCACCGGCCATATCGATGCTGATGAAAACGATGCCTGCGATCTGTGTAACACCGCTATCGCACCTGCCGGCCCCGAGACCGCTGCTGATCTGGTCTTCCTGCAGGCTCCCTCCCTGTCCTTCCAGGACTACATCGGTATGCAGCTGCTGGCTAACGGCGCTCTTGCCAACACCTACGACGAGCTGTATGTCGAGGCTGTTCAGATCGATCCCGTCAAGGGCGCAACCACCACCAAGCTGACCGGTATGCCTTACTACGGTGTGTACCTGCTGTTCGACCAGCAGATCCTGTCCTGGTCCATGGCTGAGGAAGTTACC
>SVLL01000024.1 GCA_015067935.1 Oscillospiraceae bacterium
TAAAATAGAAAGCAATTAGAAATGTAATTATAGATAGATGTTATTTAATGCGAAAGAAAGCACTCGGAAAACAAACGTTGACTATTTCAAACGCAAAAGTGTGAGTTAATAGCTACCTATTTCGCGGAGGCAGTACAGAATTACGCGTTTACGTGTTACGCGAGGAACATAGGGCTATGCCCGCATATGAAGAACCCCCGGTTTTACCGGGGGGTTCCTTTTTTTTGTGTTTACACAACCCGACGGGCACCCATATAACAATTGATCCAGATGGAGCTGTTAAAGTTTGCAATGGTAATACCCTTGCTGGTGGATGCGTGGATGAACTGACCGTCGCCAATGTAGATGCCCACATGGGAGACACCGGAGCCGCTGGTATTAAAGAACACCAGATCACCGGGCTTTACATTGGCACGGGAAATCTTGGTGCCGAAATTGTATTGATCGCGGCTGACTCGGGGGATGGAGATGCCGTGCTTGCGGAATACATACTGGGTAAAGCCGCTGCAATCGAAGCCGTTCGGGGTTGTACCGCCCCACAGATAAGGAACGCCGATGTATTTCTTCGCGGTGTTCAGAATCTTGGAAGTGATGGTAGAACCGGTACTGCTGTGCAGTGCTTCGGGACTGGGCTTGATGCCGGTGGAGATGCCGCCTGTAAAGAACAGGGGAGTATTCTCGGAATCCTCGTTCTCATAGGGAATTTCGGTCAAATCCACATAGTCGCTGCGGATATAGCCGATATGCTCGCCGAAAATGACTTTAAACCACTGGTTGTTGATACCGATGATGTACGCCTTGTCGCCCTTATAAGCGGCAATCAGGATGGGATAACTGGTGCCGGGACCGCTGCGGACCTTGACATTATTGCCGTTGATCTTGCCGTAGCCCAGTTCGCCGTTTTCACGGGAGCTGTAGTCCAGATAATCCTTATGCATATAGCCGATCTGCATATTGTAGTTGACCTTATACCAGCTGCCGGATTGCCCAAGAACCACAGCCACATCGTTGCCGGGTGCATAATCAAGGGTCGCGCTGCTGCTGGATGCGCTGCTGCGCAGCCGCAGGGAAGAAGCGGTTACAAATCCGATGCCGGATTTCAGGGAACGCTCTGAAGCGTTGGCCGCCGGTGCGATCATTGTAATTACAAGAAAACATGCCAGCACGAGGCTGGCAATGCGGTGTGTTGGTTTCATACATTGCCCTCCGTCTTACGGGATAAAATTATTTGCCTGCAAGTGCACGCTCCAGCCAGACACAGCCAAAATCCAAAGCTGTGTACAGGCCGTCCTTTTCGCCCTTCTTCACGATCCGATCACGGCTCTTGGCGGTGGGATCGGTGAGTTGAAGCTGTACGGACACCTTGGTAGCTACATCCAGATCACCGACCTTCTTGGTCTCGAGGATCTGCAGCATAATGATGTGAGAATCTGCCATGGAGCCGTAATAAATAAAATTGTCCTTCCGCATCAGCGGATGACCTTTATAGGTAAGGATTTGTTCATCAGCCATTGGAGTGCCTCCTTCGAAATTCTAGGGGATTATAACATTTTTGTACCAAAATGTCAACTATTTTAGCGAAACTTCAAGAATTTGCCATTTTCAAGGATTGGATTTTGTAAGACGGAGGGGTATGAAATGGATTATCTTTCTTCGCAAAAACAAGAGGCTTTTGCCGTGGCAAAAGCCTCTTGGCGCATTTTACGCGAGGTACTGCCGCACCAGTTCCTGCAACAGCTCATCACGATCCAGCTTGCAGATCATACTCCGGGCATTGTTGTAGTTGGTGATATAGGTAGGATCTTCGGTGAGAAGATAGCCCACGATTTGATTGACGGGGTTATAACCCTTTTCCTGCAGGGCGTCGAAGACCGAACGCAGGGTCCGGCGCATACTATCCCGATCATCGCCGGGGACGGTGAACTTCTGTGTGCTTTGGTCCTTCATGTTTTCGACCTCCTGATAGTGATAATGGTATTATATCCCAAAATCGTCCGGGTGTAAAGTCCCTAAGGAAAATTTTTTGTGAACAGATGTTTAACGAAGCACTGCACCCAGTTTTTCACGCAGGGCAGAGAGCACCTTGCTCATTACGCCCTCGGAATCGGCATCGGTCAAAGTGCGATCATCGGCTCGCAGCTCCAAAGAGAAGGCCATACTCTTCTTGCCCTCGGGAATGCCTGTGCCCCGGTAGATGTCAAACAGCTTCACGCCCCGCAGCAGCTTACCGGCGGAGGCGGTGATTACATCGGTCACATCCGCAACTGTGACAGCCTCGTCACAGAGGAAGGACAGGTCACGGTTGACGGAAGGATACTTGGGCAGGGGGGTGTAGGTGGGATCACTCAGCTGAAGATCGAACAGCTTGGTGAAATTGACCTCAGCACAGTATATGTCGCCGTCAATGTCATAATTCTGGGCAACCAGCGGATGAATCTGACCGATATAGCCCACATCGATGCCGTCAATGGTCACCTTGGCGCAGCGGCCGGGATGATAGGAGGGGTTGTCCTTAACGGCAGTGTAGCTGGCCTTCTTGATTCGCAGGCCCTTGAAGATGGCTTCCAGCTCGCCCTTCAGGGAGAAGAAGGTCTCACTTGCACCGTAAGAACCCAGAACCAGCATCTTCGGCTCCTGAGGCAGGGTCTGACCCTCAACGGGCAGATAGATCTTAGCCATTTCGTAAAGCTTTGCGGACTTGTTGTGATATGCACTGTTCCGTGCCAGAATGTCCAGCATGGAGGGCAGCGCGATGGTACGCATAATGGAGGTGTCCTCGCCCAGCGGGTTCTGAATCTTCATTGCGTTGCGCAGCGTAGAATCCTGAGGCAGGCGAATCTGGTCAAAGATCGTGGGAGAGACAAAGGAGTAGGTGATGATCTCGTTGAAGCCAAGGCTGCGGCACAGCGCGCCGGCCTTGCTTTCCAGCAGCATCATGGGGGAGTAGCCGCCTTGGGTTGCCATCTTCAGCTCGGTAGTGGGGATCTCGTTGTAGCCGAAGGAACGACCCACTTCCTCCGCAATGTCAGCCATATGCACCAGGTCAGGGCGGAAGGAGGGGACCAGAATGTCATCGCCTTCCACGGCAATTTCCAGATTGTTCAGGTACTTGACCATATCCTCACGGGAAATGTCAGTGCCCAGCAGATTGTTGATCTTGTCGCACTCCAGTTTGACGGTTCTTGCCTCGGGGACATAGTTCAGCACATCAATAATGCCGTCCATCACATCACCGCAGCCCAGCATCTCCACCAATTCACAGGCGCGCTCCACGGCGGGAACGGTCATCATGGGATCGATGTTCTTTTCAAACTTGCCGGAGGCGTCGGTACGCATTCCCAGTGCCAGAGCGGTCTGACGGATGGAAGTGCCATTGAAGTTGGCGGACTCGAAGACTACAGTAGTGGTGTCGTCCATAATTTCGGAGTTCTCACCGCCCATAATGCCGGCCAGACCGATGGCCCGCTCGTCATCGGCGATGACCAGCATACCGGCCTTCAGATTACGCACATTGCCGTCCAGGGTGGTCAGGGTCTCGCCCTCTTCTGCCTCGCGGACCACGATCTTTCCGGAGGAAACATAGCGGTAGTCAAAGGCGTGCATGGGCTGGCCGTACTCCAGCATCACATAGTTGGTGATGTCAACGATGTTATTGATAGGCCGCACGCCGTTGGCGCGCAGACGCTGCCGCAGCCACTTGGGGGAGGGAGCAATCTTTACATTGGTGACCATCCGGGAGGTGTAGCGGTTGCACAGCTCGGTGGCGGGCACTTCCACATCCAGCTTCTCAAAGATGGAACCGGTATCACTGCCCTTGATAACGGGCTCGTGGTGCTTCATAGGAAGACCAAAGGCCGCAGCGGATTCCCGTGCCAGACCGATGATAGAGTAGCAGTCGGGACGGTTGTTGGTAATTTCAAATTCCACCACGGTATCGTCGTTGCCGATAACCTTGTTGATGTCATCGCCGATCCGGCAGTCTTCGCCGTTGAGGATCCAGATGCCGTCCAGAATGGCATTGGGGAAATCGTTCAGGGTCAGACCCAGCTCCTCAAGACCGCAGAGCATACCGTTGGAAACCTCTCCGCGGAGCTTGCCCTTGGTGATATGCACACCGCCGGGAAGGTAGGAATTGTGCTGTGCTACGGGCACCAGATCGCCCTGCTTTACATTCTGGGCACCGGTGACGATCTGGACAGGCTCTTCGCTGCCTACATCGATCTGGCAGACCCACATGTGGTCGGAATTCTCATGACGGACGATAGAAATGACCTTGCCGACAACCACATTTTTAATTTCGGCATCCATCCGTTCCCAAGTTTCCACCTTCTGACCGAAGATGGTCATAGTTTCAACATATTCTTTGTCGGAGATGTGGGACAGATCCACGAACTCCTCGTTCAGCCATTTTCTGTTGAGTTTCATGTCTATCCCTCCTTAGAACTGATTCAAAAAGCGCACATCGTTGTCGAAGATCAGACGCAGGTCGGTGATCTTCAGGCGGCCCATTGCCATACGCTCCAAGCCCATACCAAAGGCAAAGCCGGAGTACTTCTCAGGATCAATGCCGCAGCCGGACAGAACCTTGGGATGGACCATACCGGCACCCAGCAGCTCGATCCAACCCTCACCGTGGCAGGTGGAGCAGACCGCACCGTCAACCTCGCCGGTGCCGTGGCACTTGTGGCACTGCATATCCATTTCACAGCTGGGCTCGGTGAAGGGGAAGTGGTGGGGGCGGAAGCGCATCACGGCTTCCTGACCGTAGATACTCTTCATCACAGTGACCAGTGCGCTCTTCAGGTTGCCCATAGTGATGTTCTCAGCAATCACCAGACCTTCGATCTGATGGAACATAGGGGAGTGGGTGGCATCAGCCTCGTCCTTACGATACACGCGGCCGGGAGCCAGAATGCAGATGGGGGGCTTGGCATTTTCCATCACACGGATCTGCATGGAGCTGGTCTGAGTACGCAGCAGAACGGAGTCGTCATCGGTAAAATAGAAAGTATCGCTGCGGTCACGGGCGGGGTGACCTTCCTCGGTGTTCAGCTTGGTGAAGTTATAGTCAGAAAGCTCCACTTCGGGGCCGTCCACAATGGTGTAGCCCATACCTACAAACAGGTCCTTGATCTTCTGCAGCACCTGATTCATAGGATGCTCGTGGCCCATAGTCACCTCATCACCGGGAATGGTGACATCGATGGCTTCCTCTGCCAGCTTCTTTTCCAGAACGGCAGCGTTGATGACAGCCTTGCGCTCCTCAAGCTTGGCCTCAATGTCAGCACGCACTGCATTGGCCACCTGACCCATTACAGGCCGCTCCTCGGGACTCAGCTTGCCCATCTGCTTCAGAACAGCGGTCAGCTCGCCCTTTTTACCCAAAAGGCTGACCCGGAGTTCCTCCAGCGCAGCCGGGGTTTCGGCAGCATCCAGAGCAGCAAGTGCCTGAATGCGGATATTTTCCAATTGTTGTTTCATATCTGTTCCTCCTGAAAGGTTATATAAAAAATAAAAGCCCTCATCCCACAATCGGGACGAAAGGCATTCCTTCCGCGGTACCACCCGCAATTCGCTTATCATAAGCGCAGCTTTTGGCGCAAATACGCCGTAGATTTTTAACGGAATCACCCGGCGCACCCTACTTGTATTTCAGGCGGCGGCTCCTGGGAGAAGGCCCGATATTGCACGCAAGCGGCTCTCACCATCCCGCTCTCGCTGAAGACGCAAACCAATACAAGGCAGCCCATTCTTTGCTTTTCGCATATAACAGACATATACTAGCACAATTTGGTGCAAAATGCAAGGACTTTTTCTGCCCTTTCCCAATATTGCGTTTTCCCGGAAAGATTGCTATAATGATAAAAAAGGAGGGGGATCCCATGCAACTTTCTCATCAGGATGTTCTGAATATTCTGCCGGACAGAAAGCCGGACAGCCACAAGGGCGACTACGGCAAGATTTTGCTTCTGTGCGGAAGTGTGGGCTATACCGGAGCAGCGGCCTTGGCTGCAATGGGCGCGCTTCGCAGCGGTGCAGGGTTGGTCTTTGTGGGTGTGCCGGAGAGCATTTATGCCATCGAGGCGGTGAAGCTGACGGAAGCCATCGTTTTTCCGCTGCCGGATGAGGGTGGTATGCTCTCAGAAAAGGCGATTCCTGCCATCCGAAAGCGTCTGAAAAGTATGGATGCGATGCTGATCGGACCGGGCTTGGGGATTTCCCCCGGTACGATGGCGGTGCTGGAGATGGTGCTGCGGGAGTTTGAAGGCCCTATCGTGGTGGATGCGGACGGTATTTCCATACTGTCCATCAATCCCCAATGGCTGAAAGAACGCGCCTTTCCCACCATTCTCACGCCCCACGATGGAGAGTTCCGCCGGCTGGGTATTGCCGTAGCGGAAGAACGGCTGGCCGGTGCAATGGTGGCGGCCCGTGAGTTGGGCTGCATTATGGTCCGCAAGGGTCACGAAACGGTCATTACGGACGGGAAAGAATATTATGTAAACCCGACCGGTAACCCGGGAATGGCGGTAGGCGGCAGCGGAGATGTGCTGGCAGGAATTCTGACCGGTCTGCTGGGGCAGGGGATCACACCGCTGCAGGCGTCTGCCTGCGCGGCATACCTTCACGGTGCAGCCGGTGACCGATGCGCGGAAAAAATGGGGCAGTACGGAATGCTGCCCACGGATATGGTGCAGGAATTGCCTTATTTGATGAAATAACAACTATGTAGCTTGGCAGAGAGGAAGAAAATATGCTGATTTATCTACAAATGATTGAGTCCCAGAAGGACAAGCATAAATTTGAAATTATTTACGAAAAGTACCGGGATATGCTTTTTGCTATTGCAAACAACATTTTGCACAATGAATACGATGCAGAAGATGCCGTTCATCACGCATTTTTGAAACTGGCAGAAAATATTTCAAAAATCGGAGATCCTGACTGTCCAAAAACCCTGGGTTACATCGTTACTATAGTTGAAAACAGAGCGATAGACATATATCGGGCAAAGCAGGCGCATCCGGCCGCATCATATAACGACGAAACAATAGGGGTAAAAGTGGAGTACAACGGCTCCAACGAACTTGCAGCGTGTATTGCAAAGCTCCCGGCTCGTCAGCGCAGTATCATCGTCCTGAAATACCACCACGGATATGAACTGAAAGCCATTGCACGGATGCTGGGTATTACATACGCAAACGCTCTGAAAATAGAATATCGTGCGAAAGAAAAGCTGAAAATTCTATGTGAGGAGGCAGGAATTGAATGGTAACAGATAAGATGTTGCAACAAGCTGCGGGGGAGGTAGAGCTTGCGATGTTAAACTCGCTGGCAGCCAAGGATGTGGAACCGCATCCGTTTTCCCCGCATTTTGAAAAGAAAATGAAAAAGCTGATCAACAGAGTGAAACACCCAATCAGATATAATGCTCTGCGTTCTGCAGCAGCCATTATCCTGATTATCTTTACCCTGTTTGGCGCACTGATGGCATTTAGTCCGCAGGCGCGAGCAAAGGTGATTGAATATTTCAAGGAGACATTCGGAGGATTTGTTCAATATGCGCCTATCGGAAATTCTGAAAATGCAGGATATAATTATCGTTTGGCTGCGGTGCCGGAAGGGTATCGGGAGCTTCAAACGGTTGACTTGAAAGATGGCAAGAGCTATCTGTATGCAAATGATATCGGTAAGATCTTGAATTTTACCTATGTATATGGTACTAGACAGAATACTATGTTTATTAAGACTGAGTCTTATACACAGGTTGAAGGAACGATAAATGGTGTCAATGCGGATATCTATATCACATCAAATGAAAACGAAGCCAGTGTAATCGTATGGAAGGATCCGGAAACCGGGACATTGCTTTGCATTCATGCACATGTAGGCAAGGATATGTTGATCGCCATGGCAGAATCTGTCATGAAAACAAAAAAATAAAATAATTTTTCCAATTTGTGTCCAATTACGCCCCCCTTTCATCGTTACTATAGTTAAAAGGGCAGAATCCCCTACGCTACCGGGGCTATGTGTACGACCAAGAAACCGGGCTGTACTACCTCCAGAGCCGCTACTATAACCCCGAAATCGGCAGATTTATCAATGCGGATGCACTCATATAAAGAAGCCGGTTTCGGTGCTGGATGGTGGGGCTGTTCGATTTCTTATTCGCAATAACAGGAGGTAAATATGATTTCCATACGTCTTCAAAAAAGATTAATGTTTATACCACTCATAAATGGGTTGATATTGTTTTTCTGGCTGTACAACTGGTTTCGTATGAATTGGGGTAACGCTGCCGCTATAAAAGCTTTCTTAATATTGGTAGTTTCTGCCTTTTTGCCATCGATTATACGGGATGCAGTAGCATCTGTCTTACCGGTTTTTAATTCGGATATATGGTCTTTTTTAATTAGCTATATATCTTTTCTGGCTATGAGCTTTGGATTGATTCGCCTTCAGGTCAATCTATTGAAGGAAAATAGCGAAGATTCCAAAGCTTAGTCATTCTGTTGGACGGGTACTACCTATGGTGCGATGTGTCCCAGCTCCGTTACATGGAACGGAACGACTTACTATTATTCCGTTAATGGCCAAGGCGATGTGATTGGCATTGCAGATATGGGTACGGCGGTCAAAGAGCAATCCGGATATGATAGCAATGCATGGCTTTGGGAATTGGGTAGTACTATAAAAACAACTATTGAAGATTGTGCACACGGTGTAATTGGCCGAATTGCAAATATATGCAATATGCTGAGGTGACTTTTATGAAAAAGTTCAAATATATATTAGCATTACTTTCAACATTGCTTCTTGTAGTACTAGTTTTGAATTTAGCCGGTGCAGTGCGATATAGTTGGAAAACAGTAAAAACCGGAGACTTCGGAAGTTTTCGCGTGCCTGAAAGCTGGGATATTTCCATCATTGACGAATATACATATATTTCCTTAAACAAAAATGGAGAGAGTAAAAACATACTGATCCAATATGCATCCGGTGGATATACAAATCCGTACTTTGATGATATTGAAGAATTAGTATGGCTGCAGGATGAGTGGTTTTCCAATGGTGCCGGCATGATCAATTATGAAATTCATTATAAAAATGGATCAACCGCCCAAATATGGGCTCTGGAATTCTGGGGTTTGGATGCTCAATTTATTACTTACTTCTGCCTAGATGATTCTTTATCGGAATACACATTGAAGAAGATTGTCAACTCATTTGGCCCATAGCACAATCCGACAAACAAATTCCCAGCAAGTGATTGCTTACATAGATTGAGTCAACACATAACAGCAGCACCTAGCTGGCTAGGTGCTACTACGGCCCATTGGCTATAGTATATACTATGATTATGTGTATAACGGCAGTCTGCTGCGCCAGATCGTTATAGATTGGTGGCAAACCATCGGGTTTACCTATGATGCCAGCGGCATTCCCCTGACAATTACCTATTACGATGAAACTTACTATTACATCACCAACCTGCAGGGCGATGTGATCGGCATTGCAGACAGCACTGGTGCGTTGGTTGTCAGGTATTCCTACGATGCCTGGGGCAAGCTCCTATCCATCACCGGCTCTATGGCCGATACGCTCGGTGTGCAGAATCCCCTTCGCTATCGGGGATATGTGTACGATCAGGAAACTGGGCTGTACTACCTCCAGAGCCGCTACTATGACCCGGAGATTGGCAGATTTATCAATGCGGATGCACTCATAGCAACCAGCCAAGGCCTCCTGGGTAATAACATATTTGCCTACTGCAATAATAATCCAGTCATCTTTGAGGACACATCCGGACACGCTTTCAAGCCGTGTATAGAAATAATCAATGATGGTGCAGGAGGCGATTATGGTCCAATCGGCACTATCGGAAGCGACTACTATAGTGGCTCATCTGAGAATAGCATTCTTGCGTGGTGCGTGAACGCATATAATTATATCACTAATGATGACATTTCTGTTGCTGAAGCAAACCTAAATAAATATGGTTTTACATTCTACAAGGGCACCCCTGTATTCACTGCAGATTTACCGAAAACTTCGGCATGCTCTTATGGAGTCATTGTAATGGATCCAGCATATTTGAAGGAATACAGGCATGCATTCGCCGATACGCTTAAGCACGAATATGGACACGCTGTGCATATGAAACAAGTTGGTATTGTAACATATACTACACAAGCTGCGATTCCATCGCTTATCTCGGCAGCCATTGCAGACCCTGATGCAGCGGGGTTCCGGGGGTGGATGTCCCAAAATTATCATAGTCTTCCATGGGAACGAATTGCGGACCAGCTCGGTGAGGTATCAGGTAACACTTATTTATCCGGTGCAAATGCATTGGGATCTTTGTACTATGGATATACTTTGCTCACTAGCACTGTGCTTAAAATTGTATGTGGAGGTGCCTAGCTGTCATGAAAAAGTTAAGGTTTTTGCATATTACGGCACTACTTGTGGTAACACTCCTGCTATGCAGTTGCGACATGCCCCACGGAAAGGAAACTACTTACGCATTCTTTCAGGATTGGAGAAATGTGGAAAAAGTCGAAATCTGCTATCATAATACGGAGAATATCAAGGATTCTTTGTCGCCAATCGGGAAGTTAACAACCATTGCTGTATTATCAGAGGACCAAATAGATTCTTTAGAGGAAGACCTTCTGGAATTGCCTGCGCGTGAGATTAGATATATCAGCGGAACAGTAGGTGAATTGATTTTTGTGATCACTTATTCTAATGGTGAACAAGAATGGGTTGGTTTGCATCTATCTGCAAAAGTTAATTCTGATGGTTTCTTTCAAGGTTATTGCCCGGTTGGGTTTGCAGATGGTCCGCGTATGATCAGAGTCTTTGCGAAGTATGCAGATCCGGAGGTACTTGCCGAATATCTGGAAGATTTTTGGGAGTTGTACAATTCGGCGGATGAGTATTAAGAAGATAGCGATAATGACTTTGTTGAACTGAAGTTGGCTGTGGACAAACAAAACCTAGATGGTGGAAACATCATCTGGGAGGATAGTCAGGGGGCAAAGCCATCACCTATGATGCCAGCAGTGTTCCTCTGACAATTACCTATTACGACGAAACTTACTATTACATCACCAACCTGCAGGGCGATGTGGTTGGTATCGCCGATAGCACTGGTGCGTTGGTTGTCAGGTATTCCTACGATGCCTGGGGCAAGGTTCTTTCCATCACCGGCTCTATGGCCGATACGCTCGGTGTGCAGAATCCCCTTCGTTACCGGGGCTATGTGTACGACCAAGAAACCGGGCTGTACTACCTCCAGAGCCGCTACTATGACCCGGAGATTGGCAGATTTATCAATGCAGATGCCCTCGTCGCAACCGGCCAAGGCCTGCTGGGCAATAATATGTTTGCCTATTGCAATAATAATCCGGTCAACCTAAAGGATCCTACGGGTGAAGCTAGTCTGTTCGCTGCATTTCTTGTTGCTACAGTGGTTGGTGGGATTGCCAATGCTATTTCAACTGCAATCAGTGGTGGATCAGTTGAACAATGTATTATATCTGGATTTATTGGTGCAGCAAGTTCGGCTGTAGGCTTTGGCGTTGCTTTATTGACTGGCTTTACACCTGTGGGAAATGTTATAGCTCGGGCCACAACCAGTACAATATGTGATGTGGCAACGACATGGTACAGAAATGGTGAGGTCACCGGACAAGATGCTGGATTTATTATGGCAGATGTAGTGATGGATACATGCATTTCTGCCGTAGTATATGGCTATACTGAAGGGATAGAAGATATGTGCAAACAAACACTTATTAATAGTATGGTAGATGGATGTGTTGATATATTTGAAACTGCGGCATATAACTCACTGCCGCAAAACCAAACCGCTAGCTCCGAGACCCAGAAAAGTGGTAATTATCTAGATCCATCGTCGTTGGGAGGAAATATATATGCAAGACGTGTCTTATCAATGGTCTAACAAGTATATATTCCCTAGAGAACTTAGGAAATATTATCTGTTTGGCGGTTTGTTGACATCTATCGGATTATTTGTTTTTGCTATGTTTATGTTTTACATAGGATCAGCACCAGGTTCTGCTCATTTTTTCTGTTATGTTATCGCGATCCTCTTTTTAATATACGACATCAGTTATATAAGCATTTGGACAATGAACTATTATGCAATAAGTGCGATGTATTATATTGATGATTTCGTAGTAGCCAACAAAGTGGGTTCACAAATAATTTCTGTTTTGTTATCTGTATCCGACCAGCATCAATTCGAGTATACGTTCAGTCTAGGTTACGCCAGATTTACAAAAGAGTTTGTTGTTCTTGGTGACAATATACCTTCTCAAATTGATGAGGGCAGCATTTTCAGAATAATGAAAAACATCCGACAGAATAATCTAGTTATAATTCCAAAGCAAAACCAATAACATTCATTTATTGCTGCTGCGTTTATGATGAGTCATCAGCACTCCATATGAAGCACTGGTAAAAGGTATAATGAATATGCTTATACTGTCGGCAATCTGGGTGCCCCCACTGACACCATTTCCTACTCCTACGGTAATGCAGCCTGGGGCGACCTGCTGACCGCTTATGACGGCAAAGCCATCACCTATGATGCCATTGGCAATCCCCTGAATGACGGCACATGGACCTATACATGGCGCAATGGCCGGGAACTGGCCACTATGACCGACGGCATGACCACATGGGCTTATACCTATAATGCGGATGGTATGCGTACCAGTCGTACCAACGGCTCAAAGACCTACAATTATGTCTACAACGGCAGCCAGTTGGTACAGATGACTGTTGGTAACGACACTCTGTACTTTGCCTACGGTGCGATGGGTCCCAGCTCCGTTACATGGAACGGAACGACTTACTATTATTCCGTTAATGGCCAAGGCGATGTGATTGGCATCTTTGATACGGATGGCAACATTGTCGTTGGTTACAACTGGGATACTGCAAATCCCATTCCGGAAGGTCTGTTGGCATCTACTCTGGGTACGCTGAATCCCCTACGCTACCGGAGCTATGTGTACGATACCGAGACCGGACAAGGTATGCTGGCCTGGCCGCAGCCTTGGCCCTAGCATAAAGGAGAATGTAGAATATGAGCAAAAAGCAAATAGTCGTAGTTTTTGTTGTGGCAATTATTCTGATTGGTTTATGCATTATGATCCCTGCCTTCCAAGCCCACTCGAATATAAGCATCTACATATTTGAGGATATATCTGAGTGCAATGCGCTGGTATCTTCAAACGAAGATGGCGGCAACTTTACAAAATATCAGAATGCAGAGCAGGACGAAAATCTGGAAAACTTACAGTATGTGCAGTCCTTTGCCGGAAAGTATACCTGCGATAGGTACACCTTCGAAATTTTTGCCTATGCTTTTGCTGATCCCGCATCTGCCAGAACTTATTTTGAAAATATCACAGGAAAAAATTCCTATACACTTGAAGAGAATTTTTCAATATCTTCCGGACTGACTTCATCCAGGATCATTGTATTTAAGGGAAATATGGCCTATGCGGTCTATTGCCCCGCAAGGGACCTTGATGCCATCTCAGAGGTTCTGGAGAATTGCTTTCAGGTGAAAATTAAGTGATTGCGCGGGGGGAGGATGTAATATCATATGCGTAAATTCTGTAAATCCACATATCACCTATTGTATGTACTGATGATTAGTTTATTAATCATCAGCGGTTGTTCAACACAAAATCAACAAAACAAACCTACACCGGAATACGGGACACCCACCCGGTTTGTTGAAGATTTAGATATTAACACGATCAATATTGACCAAATAGCAAACGATGATGCTTATCTATATTTATTAGATGCCTATGAGGGTGTTTTGAGAGCGTTTGATTTAGACGGCAATTACCTGTTCACACTAGAGTTTTATGATTATGCAAATGGAGCATTCAATCTTGCTGTAAAGAATCGCTGTTTGTATGTAAGGGATCCGTATGACCATGTGTATGTTTTTGAGGAAGGCGAGTTCACCCGTTTTATCGAGCGGAATAATGCGATAAATCTTTTAGAAAGCATTGATTTTGAAAAAAATGCAACTAATTATGTGATCAGACTTGCATCTGTTTGGAAAGTTTGCGAAACGGGCGATATCTGCGTTATTGAAAGACCATTGTATCCAATTCTCTATCAACAGAAAACTCACAGTCTAATCATTGTAGGTTTAGTCTTGGTTCTTGCATTTATTCGTTTTTTTCTTGGACACAAGAAAAAGAAATTACAGCCACGACAATAGAGGACAAACACATCTATATCTTTGAGCGAATTGATGATTGAGGGGACGATTGAGGTATATCGTCCCGCAGAGTATTTATTCGGGCGGATGTGGGCATCCGCCCCTACAATTTATTTGTGACCCTCCGGGCATAATTTGCCCGGAGGGTTCATATTTGTATACCATCATAAACGCAAGGTGGGATAGTATGAAACGGCTGATCGGGATTGTATTGCTGCTTTGTCTGCTGTGCGGCTGCAGTCGGCACGAAGAAAATATGGACAGAGCGATGGCACTGCGGAGCAAGCTGCAGCAGTGCGAGGTCGCCTTTTCCGCAGAGCTTACTGCCGATTACGGCAATAAACAACACACCTTCACGCTGGATTGTCAGGCGGATGTGAAGGGAAATCTGAAATTTACCGTTGCCGCACCGGAAAAAATTGCGGGAATCACCGGCAGTATCTCCCAAAACAGCGGCAAACTGACCTTTGACGATAAAATTCTGGCCTTCGATATTTTGGCAGACGGCCTCGTTTCCCCTGTGAGCGGTCCGTGGGTGCTGATGGAGACCCTCCGGGGCGGCTATCTCACCTCCTGTTCTCAGGATGGGGAGTATCTGCGTGTTGCCATTGATGACAGCTATGCGGAAAACGCCCTGCATCTTGAGGTTTGGCTGGACAGTGAGGACACTCCCCAAGGGTGCGAGATCTATTGGCAGGGCAGACGGCTTTTGTCGATGAATATCAAAAATTTTCGCTATCTGTAACATTAAAATGGGTTTCTCCATAGGATATTTCGGTAAGACTGCCGTATAAATTTCTGTGTGCGTGGGAGAATATTCCCAGATGCGTTACATAGGAGGACCGGTAGCGCAGGAAAAATTCTTCGGAGAGTGAAGCACATGGATACCACGGTCAAACGAGGAGATATTTTCTATGCCGATCTGTCACCGGTGGTGGGCAGCGAGCAGGGGGGCACCCGTCCGGTTCTGATTGTTCAGAACGATACGGGCAACCGCCATTCCCCAACCGTCATCGCCGCCGCCATCACCAGCCAAACGGGAAAAGCCAGACTTCCCACCCATATCAACATTGCCGGCGGCAGTGTGGGGCTGAGCAAGGATTCGGTGATTTTATTGGAGCAGGTGCGGACCATCGACAAACGCCGCCTGCGGGAACACATGGGGCATCTGGACGATGGCCACATGGCATTGGTGGATGATGCTATTGCGGTAAGCTTGGGCCTGCGCAACAATAACACCACATGAATAAATCCCCCTTCGCCGCATAGAGTGTGGCAAAGGGGGTATTTGTTTGCTTGGTCTTTATGATATTTATCGGGGAGAAGAACGGATCGGTAAGGCGCAGGTCAGCCGGGAGGGGCTATATTACCGCTTCCGATGCTGCTGCGACCTGCCGGAAGGGGAAATTTACCGGTTGATGGTCAATTGCGGTGGCAAGGCGGAAAATCTGGGGATTCCCATTCCGAGTGGGGACAGCTTTTGGCTTTCTGTCCGCCTGCCGGTAAGCCGGTTTTCCGGGGGAGAACCGACTTTTCGGGCATTGCCCAAGGAGCAGCACAGCTGGATCCCGGTGCTGACAGATCAGCCTTTTCCGTACCTTGCGGAATTGGAAAATGCGGTATTGGAGGAACGGGGCGGAGAAATGGGGCTGTTTATTCCAGAATCAACGCCACAGGGCAGTGATCCGAGCCCATAATGTCCCCGTGAATCCGGGCTTCCCGGATGGAATCTGCCAGCCGGTCTGAAACCACAAAATAGTCGATACGCCAGCCGGTGTTCCGTTCCCGGGATTTGAACATATAGCTCCACCAGGTGTATGCATCCTTTTGGTCAGGATACAGATGGCGGAACGAATCGGTAAAGCCTGCTTCCAGCAGCTTGGTAAAAGCCTCGCGCTCCTGATCGGAGAAGCCGGCATTGCCACGGTTGGAGGCAGGATTTTTCAGGTCAATTTCCTTGTGCGCAACATTCAGGTCGCCGCAGAGGATCACCGGCTTTTTTGCATCCAAGCCGGACAGATAGCCCCGAAATGCATCCTCCCAGTGCATACGGTGGTCAATCCGCGCCAGCTCCCGCTGGGCGTTAGGGGTGTAGCAGGTCACCAGATAGAAACTGTCATACTCCAGTGTAATGACTCTTCCTTCGGTATCCAGCTCCGCAATGCCGATGCCGTAGGCAACGGAAAGGGGAGTGTGCTTGGTAAAGATGGCAGTTCCGGAATAGCCTTTCTTCTCGGCATAGCACCAATATTGATGATAACCGGGCAAATCCAGTTCCAGCTGACCGGCCTGCAGCTTGGTTTCCTGCAGGCAGAAAAAGTCTGCATCGGCATCCTTGAAAAAATCCGTAAAGCCCTTTTGCAGGCAGGCCCGCAGACCGTTTACATTCCATGAAATAAAGTGCATAGTATTACCTCAATAGGATTATTCCGGTGTTTCCCCGGTGTTGTCCACAAGCAGATAGCTGTCCCGGCTGAGAGTGATGTAATTCTGGCCGTCCAGCCGTCGGGTGTTGGCACTGATGATAACCTCCTCACAGCCTGTCAGGGACATTACCGTTTGCGTCAGGCAGACCAGTGCGATCGTCAGGTCCATACCGGTCAGGTCGGCAAGTTCATTGCTGAGGACAACCTTTGCAGTAAGACCTTCCAGCTTGAAGCTGATCAGGGTTACCTCTTGGGAAAAGGGAGATACATAGCCATCACCCGGGGTAGTGGCCAAGTATTTGCGAATCAAATAGGGGATGTCGTTTTCTCTGTTGGAGGACAAAAGCTGTGTGGCAGCGATTATGCTGTCTGCCTTTCCATAGGTGGGAACAGAACGCTTATAATACACCGTCACAGAAGGCTCATCTGGCTCCTTGTTTTGCACGCAGGCCACAAGTCCGAGCAGACACGAGAGAACGAGCAGAATACAAAGCAGTTTTTTCATCAAAAGCCCTCCCTTGTATCGAAAATCGGGAAGGTGACCGTAAAGACCGAGCCCTTTTTCGGGGTGCTCTTTGCAGTAATGGTGCCTCCGTTTCGCTCCACCATACTGTAAACAATGGCAAGTCCCAGACCACTGCCGCCGGTGGAACGGGAACGGGCCTTGTCTACTCGGTAAAACCGTTCAAAGATATGGGGCATTGCGCTGCGGGGAATGCCGATGCCGGTGTCCGTGATCTTCAGTACGGCATTTTCTCCCTCCCGATGTACAGCAATCCGCAAGCTGCCGCCTGTGCGGTTATACTTGATACCGTTTTCCACCAGGTTGAAAATGATTTGATACAAATCGTCCTCCAAAATCAAGATGGGACAATCATCTTCGCAGTCCAGCTGAATCTGCACATTTTGCTGCTCTGCCACGCCGGTGAGCATCCGTACCACCCGATCAATGGTGGGCTTGAGCAAGGTAATTTCCCGAACGGGGGCTTCCTGGTGATCCATACGGGTCAGAGCAAGGAGCTTTTGCGCCATTCGATTCAGCCGATCGGCTTCATTGCCGATGTCGGAGACAAATTCGCGCACCGTATCCGGATCCATATCATTCTGCAGAATGGAATCTGTCAGCAATTTGATGGAGGCAAGAGGCGTTTTTAACTCGTGAGAAGCATCCGAAACAAACTGTGCCCGTCGGTTTTCCGACAATTCCAAACGCTCGGTAAGCTGATTGAATTCGTCACCCAATGCGGTCAGCTCATCTCTGCCGCCCATAGCCACACGATGGGAATAATCGCCGCCCCGGATGATACGCATGGAGGTCAGCACCCGACGCAGCCGACGGGAGAATCCGGTAACGAAAAACAGAGAGAAGATAATGACCACCAGCGCAAGAGAAAAGGTGATGGTAAAAATGTTCTGCTGCAGATTTTGCAGCACAATGCCCTGCTCTGCATCCAGCTCCAGCATATATACACAGCCCACAATGGTGCCGTAGGAGAGAATGGGGGTGGCCACGCGGGAGCGCATCAGACCGTCGTGGTATTCCCATGAGAACACATCCTGTCCGGCTCGGCCGCCCATTGCCTGCACTACCTCAGGCAGCAGCACATAGCTGCCCACCTTGGGGTCATTGACATCGGAATCAAAGAGAACAACGCCGGCATGGTCAGTCACCAGCATGCGGGTAACACGCAAGCCCTCCATGTGCCTGATCGCTTCGGCCACATTGGCAGTGTTCAGCACCTCCAGAGTGGCAAAATCGGCAGCGGCCAGCTGGCATTTTTCAATCATAGCAGATTCCTTGCTCTGATAAAACAGCCGCTGGCTGGTGCGGGAGCAGTAAATATTCAAAAACACAAGTACCACCAGAGTGATACAGACATATAAAAACGCATAACGGAATTGGGTGTTTCCGTAGCGGCGTTTGATTCCTTGGTTATTTACGGAAGTAATAGCCAACGCCCCACTTCGTCATAATATAGTTGGGTTCTGCCGGATTGCTTTCCAGCTTTTCCCGCAGACGGCGGATGTGCACATCCACGGTCCGGATGTCATTTTTGTAGTCATAGGCCCAAATGGTGTCCAGCAGTGCTTCCCGGGAGTAGACCCGGTTGGGATTGCGCATCAGGAATTCAATCACATCAAATTCCTTGGCAGTCAGCTCTACCAAAGTGCCGTCTCGGTAGGCATTGCGCCCGGCAAGGTCCAGCGTGATGGAACCGATGGTCAGTTCCTTTTCAATTGCTTTCTGGGTCATTGCGCCGGAACGGCGGAGCAGTGCCTTGACTCTGGCCTTCAGCTCCAGAATATTGAAGGGTTTGGTCAGATAATCGTCTGCGCCGTGTTCAAAACCCATCAGCTTATCCATATCCTCTGCCTTTGCAGTGAGCAGGATGATGGGAACGGAGGAAAAGTCCCGGATCTTGGAGCAGGCCGTCAGACCGTCCATCAAAGGCATCATCACATCCAAAATAATCAGATCCGGTGTGTGGATTTTTGCCAATTCCACTGCCTCCACGCCATTGCTGCCGGTGATGACCTCACAACCGTCAATTTGCAGATTGAAGCGAATGCCCTTAACCAGCAATTCTTCGTCGTCTACCACTAATATTTTCATAGGCTCAGCCTCCTACAGTAATGTAATTCTTTATCAGTTCAAAGCGTTTTTCGCCAATGCCGGGAACATTTTTGATGTCCTCGATCTTTTTAAAAGGTCCGTTGGCCTCCCGATAGTCAATGATCCGCTGGGCATATACTTCTCCGATACCCTCCAAGGTCATCAGGGTGTGAAGGTCTGCGGTGTTGATATTGATCTTTTCTTTCTGTTGGGAGGCAGGACGGGAAACGGAGCTGCTGGCCGATAGGGAAGGGAAATTCAGCATAGAGGTCTGGATTTCGTCGCCACGCATATTCCGTCCTACAAAGAGACCACCAAGGAATGCCGCAAGGATCAAACAAGCACAGGCCATAATAACGACCGAGTTTATTTTCACTTGTAGACACCTCCTGCATTGACGAATCGGCAATCAACTGGTATAATATTTCTGCTATTATACACGAAAATTTCCTTCCGGGCAAGTCCGGTGTTGCAATATAGGGGTAAGATTATGAAAAAAGTTAGTATTTTCTGTCTGATTTTGGCATTTCTTATGCTATTTTCCTGTCTGAGCGTCAGCGCAGCGGAGGAGAACAATCCTGCCGTCACAAGTGGCTGTCATAGTCTTGATGCGGCAATGACCCTCAGCGAAGAGGAAAAAATCACGGAAACTGCCAAGGCAGTCATTGTCTATGAGCGCAACAGCGGTACCATGCTCTATGCCCACAATCCGGATGACAAGATCTACCCCACCAGTATGGTCAAGCTGATGACTGTTCTGGTGGCCATTGAAAACGGGGATTTGGATGAGAAGGTCACCGTCACCCGGAAAGTGCTGAATCAAGTGCCCATCGGTATTCTGGGGGCAGGCCTGACGGCCGGCGAAGAGATCACGCTGCGGGATTTGCTGTTCAGCACTATGGTGGAGTCGGCAACAGACTCTGCGGTTGTGGCGGCAGCCCATGTGGGCGGTGGCATCGACGGCTTTTTGATGATGATGAACGAAAAGGCGCAGGCCTTGGGCTGCACCAAAACCCATTACGGAAATGTCCACGGTCTGCACGATGAGAATACATACACCACTGCAAGAGACATTGCCCGCCTGACCGACGCGGCACTGCAGAATGAAACCTTCCGGGAGATGTTCTGTACGGCAAGATATACGATGTCTGCCACCAATAAGCGACAGGAGGCATGGACCATTACCACCACCAACAATATGATGAATGAACGCAATTCCAAGTATTACGACAAGCGCGTGACCGGCGGCAAGACCGGCGCAACCGATCAGGGCGGCCGCTGTCTGACGCTGACCGCAGAAAAAGACGGAATGGAGCTTCTTTGCGTGGTGATGGGTGCTGTGCCCACAGTGGAGGCAAACGGAAGTCTGAGCAGCTACGGCAGCTTTGAGGAAAGCAAGACTTTGCTGGACTACGCATTCACCAACTATGCCTTCCGGCAGGTGTTCTTTGACGGGCAATCTTTGGCACAGTATCCGGTTGCCAACGGTGCCAATGATGTGGTCACACAGGCGGCAAGCTCTGTTTCTACCGTTGTTCCCAAGCAGCTGGAGGAAAGTGCTCTGCGGTGGGTTTATGAGGAAAACAGCGGTGTTTTGTCCGCTCCGGTACTGAAGGGACAGGAGCTGGGGCAGGTGCAGGTCTGGTACGGCACAAAATGTCTGGCGCAGACCAAGATGGTAGCAATGAACAGCGCAGAAGTCTATCAACCACCGGTGATTCCCGAAAAGCCTGTTTTTGCGGATTCCGGCAGCTGGTTGATTTTGATCGTGGTGCTGGTCATTGTCCTTGTGGCAGTGATTGTTCTGCTGGGTCTGCGTGCGGCAGGGATCATAAAGCACAAGCAGAAAAAGAGAAAGAGGATCCGTAGTTATGATGAATTGGGAAGAACTCCGACAAACCTGTAACCGATGCACCCAATGCGGTCTTTGTGACAGCCGCCACAATGTGGTTTTTGGCGTGGGCAATGAAAATGCCCGGATCATGTTCGTCGGGGAAGGACCCGGCGAGCAGGAGGATTTGCAGGGACAGCCCTTTGTGGGCCGTGCCGGACAGCTGCTGGATGATATGCTGCGCATTATCGATCTGGACAGAAAGCATAACTGCTATATTGCCAATATTGTCAAATGCCGTCCGCCCCAGAACCGGGATCCGCTGGAGGTGGAGCAGGATGCCTGCATAGGCTATCTGGAGAACCAAATTGCGCTGGTACAGCCGAAAATTCTGGTGTGCCTCGGGCGGATCGCAGCAATGCGCCTGATTCGTGACGATTACCGTATTACCCGGGAACACGGCCAGTGGACACAGAAGAACGGTATATGGATGACAGCAATCTACCATCCTTCCGCGCTGCTGCGGGATGTGTCCAAGCGTCCGGAGACCTTTGATGACCTTCTTTCCATCCGGGAGAAAATGCGCCAGCTGGAGCTGTAAGAAAAAGCAGTTGACAATCGAAGGAAAAACCGATATAATAAGCGAGCGAATTGCTAGTGTAGCACAGTCGGTAGTGCATCTCACTCGTAATGAGAAGGTCGCCTGTTCGAGTCAGGTCACTAGCTCCAAAAATCCTGCACGCAAGTGCGGGATTTTTACTTTTTCTCTATTTTGCGTTCTGTATCAGATAGCTGTACAGCGAGGGGAGATGTTGGTATGGCAAAAGGTATGAAGATAATTGCGTGGTTATCTATAACAATCACCGTCGTTTTCTTAATAATTTATCAAATAAAACCGTTGGGAGTGTTTTATACAATTGTTATTACTGCAGGAACGGTATCCTATCATTTCTGGATGAGGCTCTTGGTGGGCGGTTTATTTAACAAACTGATGCATAACAAAGCAGACTATAATCAGAAATGGTTCAGAGTGGGAAAAACGGAGCAAAAGCTGTATCGTTTTTTGAAGGTAAAAAAATGGAAAAAACACTTTCCCACTTATGATCCAAGTGCTTTTGATAAGCGGAAGCACTCTTGGTGTGAAATCGCGCAGGCAATGTGCCAAGCAGAATTAGTACACGAGACGATTATAATACTAAGCTTTTTACCAATTTTAGCTTCGATATGGTTTGGTTCCGTATGCGTATTTGTTTTAACCTCGCTTCTTTCTGCGTTGTTTGACGCGATCTTTGTGGTGATTCAGCGATATAACAGACCGAGAGTTTTAAACTTGGTAAAATCAGAATGTGAGAAAGCTGCTCCGGAAGATTTTCGTCCATCACACTAAATTCAGGCAATCCGATAAAAACCTATCCCGGACGGGATAGGTTTTTTCTTGACAAATACAATACTTCGTGTTACGATGTATTACACAAGAGGAGGTATTGTATGGATGTTCAGTTAAAGCGCGGACTTTTGGATGTCTGCGTATTGTCCGCGATTAAGGACGGAGAATCCTACGGTTATAAGATCATCAAGGATATGTCCCCGAATATCGAAATGTCCGAATCCACCCTCTATACGATTTTAAAGCGTTTGGAAACAGCGCAAATGCTGACCGTTCGCACAGCGGAGCACGGCGGTCGGCTGCGGAAATACTACCGCATTACCGGTGCAGGTCTGCAGCGGATCGCAGATTTCAAAGAGGATTGGAAGGAAATCCAGGCGATCTACGAATTTGTAACGAAGGGGGAAGGGAACAATGACGAAAATCCAGTTTCTTCTGGCACTGAATGAGAGGCTGGCCGGGCTGCCCCGGAATGAAGTGGAGGAAAGGCTAAATTTCTATACCGAAATGATCGAGGACCGGATGGAAGAAGGCGTTTCCGAAGAGGAAGCCGTGGCTGCGGTGGGAAATATCGAGGATATTGCCGCTCAGATTACGGATGATATTCCGCTTTTTAAGATTGCAAAGGAGAAAATTAAGCCCGACAGACAGTTGGAAACCTGGGAGATCGTGCTGCTTGTGGCAGGCTTTCCGATATGGTTTCCGCTGGCAGTTGCCCTTGTGTCGGTGGTCTTTTCGCTGTATGTGGTGCTGTGGTCCGGCATTGTTTCTCTGTGGGCGGTATTTGGCGCGGTTGCAGGGTGCGCAGTTGGCGGTATCGCCGGGGGAATCATCCTTGCCTGCGTCGGTAACATAGTGCCGGGACTGGGATTACTTGGCGGCGGCTGCGTCTGTGCCGGTGTAGCCATCTTCCTGATGCTGGGCTGCAAGGCAGCCACGAAGGGGGTCGTATTGCTGACCAAGCTGATTTCCTTAGGGCTGAAAAAGGCCTTTACCAAAAAGGAGGTTACCCAATGAGCAAGAAAACGAAAACGCTGATTTGGATCGCAAGTGCTTTGATCGTGATCGGTATCCTGCTTTGGATCGGTGTGCTTTCTATGGCACGGGGATACCTGACAAATCTGACAACAGAGGTTTATCAGACCAAAACCTATGAAATCAGCGATGCCTTTGCCCATATTTCCATCACCACCGGCACTGCAAATGTGGAGTTTAAGCCGGCTGAGGACGGCAAATGCAAGGTGGTCTGCTATGATACGGAAAAGCTGTGTCATACTGCAAAGGTGGAGAACAACACCCTGACCATTCAGGTAAACGACAACAGAAAATGGTATGATTACATCAGCATCAATCTGGTTCAGCCGACGATTACCGTATATTTGCCCGGGGATGCATACGGCGCGCTTACTGTCGAAACCGACACCGGTGAGGTGTATGTTCCCAAGAATTTCGAGTTTGAAAGTATGGATATCGCAGGCGATACCGGCTATGTGCTTATCTGCGCGTCCGTGAAAGGCAGTGTCCGTATCCACACCGACACCGGAAATATCTCTATAGACGGCATTTCTGCCGGAAATCTGGACCTTTCCACCACAACGGGGTATATCTTCGTCGAGCAGACGGAAACCGGCGATATAAAGGCCGATGTTTCCACCGGAATGGTAAGAGTATCCGATACCCGATGCGCGAACCTTTTTTCGCAGGGCGATACCGGTTTCGTTTTGCTGGAAAATGCGATCGCTACGGGAAAATTTGATATAGAAAGAGACACCGGCGATGTAAAAATGACAGATTGCGATGCTGCAGAAATATACATTGAAACCGATACCGGCAATGTAAGCGGCAATCTGCTTTCGCCCAAGATTTTCAATGTACATACCGACACCGGCCGTGTGAGTGTACCTCCCACGACCACCGGCGGCGTCTGCGAAATTACCACGGATACCGGCAATATCACAATAACGGTTAAATGAAAGTTGCCCCCTCAGCTCCATACCGGAGTTGAGGGGGATCATTTTTTATCAGCCCATAATGTATTCCAAAAAGGCAAGGGCATTTTCAATACGCTGGGAGCTGATGGTAATGCCGAAGATTACCTCACCCTTCGGGAAACGGTAGGCCTGCAGGAGACGGCTGTTTTCCGGCAGACGGATGCCGAGGGGCAGAGGGTTCTCAAGACCTTCCGGGCTCAGGAAATATTCCGGTATTTGAACATCGTCAATGTTATCGCCCGTCAGCTTTTCCCAGGCCTCTTTTTCCACATAAACCAAGTAATCCGACCATTTGGTTAACTGCTCTTCGGACAGCACAGTGCGCAGGTCGGTGTGATAGGCCGTGAATTTTTCAAAGGTCTGCTGATCACCCACCAGAAAATCGATATCACCAACGGCAATCCGGGTCACGATCGCCTCCATTGCGGTAATGAATTCATTGGGTGCGGTGGAGAGCATGGAAGAATCCCCGGTTAAAAGGAAATTCTGTTTATTTGTGTCGATTTGCTGCTGTGCCATAAAGTCCTGACGGATGTCTCCTGTGTAGCTTTCGATGGCAATGCCGTTGAGAATATGACCACCCAGAATGGTTTCCTTTTGGGTCAGAATACCGCCAATCCAGCTGACAAGAAAAATCAGTACGCAAAGTCCGCCCAGAATGCCGGGCCAGTAGTAGGTAAAAATATATTTCAATTTGTGTGTCAAGGGCTTGTCCTTCAAGCTCTCCCATTGTTTCTTTCGTGCTTCTGCAGCGGTCATTTGTAACACTCCTAATTTGCGAAATGATACAACTATAATAGGGAATTAAACCGGGAATGTCAAATAAAAAAACTGTGAACAATACGCTTTCGGTTGCTAATTTTCTCCAACTGTGCTATGATAAATAAAATGCTGAAATGAGGAGAAATTTCATTGAAGACACTGATGAAGCTAATGCGGCGGTACGGAAAAGAGAGTATTCTCGCCCCGCTTTTTAAAATGCTGGAGGCCAGCTTTGAACTACTGATTCCTCTTGTTGTGGCGGCCATTGTGGACACCGGCCTTGGCACCGGTGACCGAAATTATGTGGTGCAGATGTGCCTTGTAATGGTTGCGTTGGGCATCGTAGGTCTTGTGTGCGCAGTTGTAGCCCAGTATTTCTCCGCCAAAGCGGCAGTTGGTGTGGCGGCTCGGTTTCGTCATCGCCTGATGGAGCGGATTTTGGGGCTGAGCTATACCCAAATTGACAATGTGGGCTATTCCACCCTGATTACCCGGATGACCTCCGATGTGAATCAGGTGCAGACCGGTGTGAATCTTGCGCTGCGCCTGCTGCTGCGCTCTCCTTTTGTGGTATTTGGTGCAATGATTATGGCCTTTACCATCAATTTCGATGCCGCACTGATCTTTGCCGGTGTGATTTTGGTGCTGTGTGTCGTGGTTTTCGGCATTATGCTGATTACCATGCCCATGTATAAAAAAGTGCAGGAGGGTTTGGATCATGTGACCTCCGCCACCCGGCAGAATTTATCCGGTGTTCGGGTTCTCCGCGCCTTTTGTAAGGAACAGGCCGAAATTGAGGCTTATGGGCAATGCACCGATGAACTGACCCACCGTCAAAAGGTAGCCGGTCGCATTTCGGGCTTGATGAATCCTGTGACCTTTGTCATCGTCAATCTGGCGGTGGTGATTCTGGTGCAGGTGGGCGCAATGAAGGTGGAAAGCGGCATTTTGACCCAAGGTATGGTCATTGCATTGTATAACTATATGACACAGATTCTGGTTGAGCTGATCAAGATGGCCAACCTGATTATTACAATGACCAAGGCTGCGGTCTGCGCCAACCGTATTGAAGCGGTTTTGGATATTCCTGTGGAATCTGCGGAGGGCGCGGATCTTGCAATTTGCACCGGCAAGATAGAATTTAAGGATGTAACGGCTGTCTATGACGGAGCATCCGAAGCGTCTTTGGAGCATATCAGTTTTACCGCGCAGCCGGGACAGACCATTGGTATCATCGGCGGTACCGGCTCCGGCAAGACCACCCTTGTGAACCTGATTCCCGGTTTTTACAATGCAACCGACGGCCAGGTTTTGGTAGATGGCATAGATGTGCGGGAATTGAACAAGCAGCAGCTGCGCGATCACATCGGCATCGTGCCACAAAAGGCTGTACTGTTCCACGGCTCGATTCGGGAAAACCTGCTTTGGGGCAGGGAGGATGCAACGGACGAAGATATTTGGCTTGCCTTGGAAACAGCGCAGGCGGCCTCTGTGGTCCGGGATAAGGACGGGCAGCTGGATGGGGAAGTTACCCAAGGCGGCACCAATTTCTCCGGCGGTCAGCGACAACGCCTGACCATTGCAAGAGCTTTGGTGCGCAAGCCCTCTGTGCTGATTCTGGATGACAGCGCGTCGGCTCTGGACTACGCAACGGATGCGGCCCTTCGGGGTGCTATCCGGAAGATGGAAAATCCCCCTACGACCTTTATCGTCTCCCAGCGTGCCGCATCGGTGCGTTTTGCAGACATAATTCTGGTTCTGGATGATGGCTTGCTGGTGGGACAGGGAACCCACGAGCAGCTGTTGGAGAGCTGTGAGGTATATCAGGAAATCTATTATTCCCAGTTCCCCAAGGAGGTGGTAGGCAATGGCTAAAAAGACCACAGTCCTTGGAAAAGTCCTTCACCGCCTGCGCCGGTATATCCCGGCGGTGGTATTGTCCCTGATTCTGGCAACCGCCTATGTGCTGATGAGCCTGTATATCCCTATTTTGGTGGGCAGGGCCATTGATTGTATCGTAGATATGGGTCAGGTGGATTTTGATGCGATTTCCGGAGAGCTTTTGGCAATTACCATCTGTGCCGGCATCGGCGGATTAGCCCAATGGCTGATGACGCTGATCAACAACCGCATTACCTATTCTGTTACCCGGGATATCCGCAACGAGGCGTTCCGGCATCTGCAGAAACTGCCTTTGGGATATCTGGACAGCCATCCTCAGGGCGATACGGTCAGCCGTGTGATTGCCGATGTAGATACCTTTGCTGACGGTTTGCTTATGGGCTTTACCCAGCTTTTCACCGGCGTAATGACCATTGTCGGCACATTGGTTTTAATGATTCTCATTAACTGGAAGATCGCGCTGGTCGTGATTCTGATTACACCGCTGTCCCTTGTAGTGGCGGCAGTAATTGCAAGCCGCACCCATTCTCTGTTTACGCAGCAAGCAAAGATCCGCGGCCTGCAGACCGCGATGATCGACGAAAATGTGGGACAGATGAAGGTGTTGCAGGCCTTTAATCGGGAGGATGAAGCACTGGAAGCCTTTGACAATGTGAATGAACAGTTGGAAAAGGCATCCTTGAAGGCAATTTTCATTTCCAGCATCACAAATCCCAGCACCCGTTTTATCAATGCAATGGTTTATGCCGGTGTGGCACTGGCAGGTGCGCTGGTGTTTATTGGAGGCGGCAGCATTACCGTCGGCCAGCTGACCAGCTTTTTGAACTATGCCAACCAGTATACAAAGCCCTTCAATGAGATTTCCGGCGTGGTGGCGGAACTGCAGAATGCGCTGGCTTGTGCCGGGCGTGTGTTTGATCTGATCGAGGCACCGACGCAATCTCCCGAACCGGAGAATCCCCTGATGCCGGAAGTGGTTCGGGGCAGTATGGAGATACGGGATATGTCCTTTTCCTATAGTCCGGATAAGCCCTTGATTGAAAGCTTTGATTTGTCCGTCAAGCCCGGTCAGCGGGTGGCTATTGTGGGTCCCACCGGCTGCGGTAAGACCACCTTCATCAATCTGCTGATGCGTTTCTACGATCCCCAGAGCGGTGAAATTGCGCTGGATGGTGTTGATACCGCGGATATGGACCGGGGACAGCTGCGCAGCAGCATCGGTATGGTTCTGCAGGATACTTGGCTGAAGGCGGAACCA
>SVLL01000069.1 GCA_015067935.1 Oscillospiraceae bacterium
GAAAGGGGGAATTATCGGTGCTTAAGGATATTACATTGGGACAGTATTTCCCGGGAAATTCCGTGATCCACCGCCTGGATCCCAGAGCGAAGCTTGTAATCCTTGTAATGTATATTGTCGCACTGTTTTTGGCAGTGGGACCGGCTTCTTACGGCCTGATGCTGCTGTTTTTGGTTATTTCTATCGGTGTTTCCGGAATTCCTGTCAAGGCATTTGTCCGTGGTATGAAGCCGCTGATTTTCATCCTTGTCTTTACAGGCTTGCTGAATCTGTTCTTTACCCAGGGGGAAAAGGAACTGGCATCCTTTTGGGGGATTACCCTGTATTGGGAAGGTGTGATCCGATCAATTTATATGGTTGCCCGGATTCTGATGCTCATCGCAGGCACTTTTCTGTTGACTTATACAACCTCTCCCATTGCCCTGACAGACGGTCTGGAATCTCTTCTTGGTCCGCTGAAGCATATTAAAGTGCCTGTTCATGAACTGGCAATGATGATGTGCATTGCTTTGCGTTTTATCCCCACATTGATCGAGGAAACCGATAAAATAATGGCTGCCCAGAAGGCCCGGGGAGCTGATTTTGAAACCGGAAAGCTGATGGAACGCGTGAAGGCATTGGTGCCGATTCTGGTGCCGCTGTTTATCAGTGCCTTCCGTCGGGCAGATGAATTGGCAACCGCTATGGAATGTCGCTGCTATCACGGCGGTGACGGCAGAACCAAGATGAAGCTGCTGCGCTATAAGCGTAATGATTTTGGAGCGTACGGCATCGGCATTCTGGTCCTTACCGGTGTGATCGTGCTGATTCAGTTTGGACTGTGAGGTAAGTATGCGTAATATTGCAGTCTTTTTAAAATATCTTGGCACAGATTATCACGGCTGGCAAATGCAAAAGAATCTTCCAACCGTGCAGGAGACAATGGAGAAGGCCATCGGAATGCTGACGGGGGAGAAGGTCCATGTCACCGGCTGCGGACGCACCGATGCAGGCGTTCACGCCAAATGCTATGTGGCCAATTTTCGCACCAATTCCACCATTCCGGTAGATCGGTTGCCCTATGCCCTGAATACACATCTGCCGCCTGATATTGTTGTGACCAAGGCATTTGATGTCCACGAGAATTTCAACGCCATCGGCTCCTGCAGCCGTAAGGAGTATACCTATCTGATCTACAATTCCCGAGTCAAAGACCCTTTCTATGTGAACAGAGCATGGTTCTATCCCAAGCATCTGGACGAGAAGGTAATGCAGGCGGCAGCTGATCAATTTGTCGGCACCCACGATTTTGCGGCTGTGAGAAGTGTTGGCACGGATGTTAAGTCCACGGTGCGTACCGTATATTATTATAACATACAGCGGGAGGGCGATTTGATCTCCCTTCGTGTCTGCGCCAACGGCTTTTTGTACAATATGGCCCGGGCAATGGCAGGAACAGTAGTCTATGCCGCAGAGGGCAAGATCAAGCCCGAGGAAATCGGGGATATTTTGGAATCCGGCAACCGTACCGCAGCAGGTCCTACTGTGCCGCCCGGCGGTCTTTATATGACCCACCTTTGGTATGACGACGGTGTGGAAAAATTTGAATGCAGCAGCACCTAAATTGTTTATAAAATGTTTTATTTTTCCCTTGAGGTATGTGATATACTTCCGGGAAAGGAGTGATACCTATGCAACCGAAAATGTGTGTGAAATGTAAAAAGAATATTGCGGTCGTTTTTATAACCAAAATTGAAAACGGCAATTCGCTGAATGAAGGCTACTGCCTGCGCTGCGCCCGTACTCTGGGTATTCCGCAGATCGATCAGGCGGTTAAGAATATGGGCTTTTCCGATGATGATCTGGACGAACTGAGCGACGAGATGAGCAATATGTTCGGGCAGATGGAGAATCCCGATGGGGAAGAAGACCCGGACAGCCGCACCGCCACATTCCCTATGATCAACCAACTCTTTGGGGGCAACCTGCCTGCCAAAAATGATGGAAATCTGCCGGGAAAGCGGAAAGAGCGTCCCAAGGATGAGGACGACGAGGAAGGCGATAAGTCCGGCAAAAAGAAGAATAAAAAGCATAAATTCCTTGATAATTACTGTCTGGACCTGACCGGCAGAGCCAGAGAAGGCAAGCTGGATGTGGTCATCGGCCGGGATATGGAAACCGAGCGTGTGGTGCAGATCCTCAACCGTCGCCAGAAGAATAACCCTTGCCTGATCGGTGAGCCGGGCGTTGGTAAGACCGCCATTGCTGAGGGTCTTGCGCAGCGTATCGTTGCCGGCAATGTCCCTTTTAAGCTCCGGGATAAGGAGGTCTTTCTGCTGGATTTGACTGCACTTGTTGCCGGTACTCAGTTCCGCGGTCAGTTTGAAAGCCGTATGAAGAGCCTGATTTCCGAAATCAAGGAATGCGGCAATATCATTCTGGTTATCGATGAAGTTCACAATCTGGTGGGAGCCGGTGATGCAGAAGGTTCTATGAATGCTGCCAATATCCTGAAGCCTGCCCTGTCCCGGGGTGAAATTCAGGTGATCGGTGCAACCACCTTTAACGAATACCGTAAGCATATCGAAAAGGATGCTGCCTTGGAACGCCGTTTCCAGCCTGTCACTGTAGCGGAGCCAACCATCGAAGAGGCTAGCCGCATTATGCAGGGCATTGCCCCTAAATATGCTGAGTTCCATGGTGTTACCATCTCTCCGGAAATTGCGCGCCAGTGCGTGGTTCTTTCGGAACGCTATATTACTGATCGTTTTCTGCCCGACAAGGCTATTGACCTTTTGGATGAGGCCTGCTCCGATGTAAACCTGCGCTGCGAGGAGATCTCCAAGCTGGCAGAGCTGCGCAAAGAACGGGACGATTACGAGCTGGAGCTGCAAATGCTCACGGACGACACGGAAAATGAGCATTATGAACGGCTTGCCATCCTGCGCAGCCGCCTGTGCCAGATCGCAGCAGAGATCGAAAAGCTGGAAAAGATTCCTGCACCTGCAGTAACCATTGAGAATTTGGCCCGCATCATCGAGCTTTGGACTAAGATCCCTGCCTCTAAAATCAAGGCGCAGGAGTATGAGCAGATCAGTGGGCTTGCAGAGCGTCTGCGCCGGCATATTGTAGGTCAGGATGAGGCGGTGGATGCGGTTGCCAAAGCAATTCGCCGCCATCGCGTTGGCATTTCTCCCAAGAAACGGCCCGTTTCCTTTATCTTTGTGGGTCCCACCGGTGTGGGCAAGACGGAGCTTGTCAAGTGCCTTGCGAACGATATGTTTGACTCTGTGGACAGCTTGATTCGTCTGGATATGTCCGAGTTTATGGAGAAGCACACCGTTTCCAAGCTGATCGGTTCGCCTCCGGGCTATGTTGGCTATGACGAAGCAGGACAGCTGACGGAAAAAATCCGCCGCAAGCCATATTCCGTGGTGCTTTTTGACGAAATTGAAAAGGCCCATCCCGATGTGCTGAATGTCCTCCTGCAGGTTCTGGACGATGGGCGCATTACGGATGCGCAGGGTCGTGTTGTCAATTTTGAAAATACCATCATTGTGATGACCTCCAATGCAGGCTCTGAGGG
>SVLL01000025.1 GCA_015067935.1 Oscillospiraceae bacterium
CGGCATCGGAAACCAGTTCCTTCATGATGTCATTCAGCTCAGTGATCTGGCTGACATAGGTGGCTTCATTCTTATAGTAGTGGATGATGCCCTGCTCGTTGTACTGCTCCAGAGTGTAGTACAGAGCGACATAACCGGCATCGGGGATCAAGTTGTACATCTTCTTGGCTGCAGCGACAGCATTTGCGCCCAGGCCCAGGTCCAGCAGATTGTTCAGATCTTCGATCTTGCCCAGAGCTTCCTTCAGGGTCATCTTGCTGGGGGTTTCCATGATGTAGTCGGTAGCATTCAGCATGGTCAGCAGACCCATAATGTCGTCCTCGGGCTTGCCGGTGGAGGGATCATTGGTGGACAATGCATTCAGCTTGCCGGTCTGATACTTGTAGTCATTGACCAGCTCATAGGGGATGTTCATAGCGGCCAGCAGCTGCTCATCGGTAATACCCAGAGCGGCAGCGGTCAGAGCCAGCTCGAAGTTCACAACGACCTTCTCGAAGCCGGGGTTAGCGACCTCAACATGGACGCCGTCAACCAGGTTGACGATCACGCCGTCGATTACAGCCTCGTTTGCGATCCAGTTCTTGTCACCAACTCTGGAACCGTAAGGCAGTGCAGTGATGGTGGTGGAGGAAGCATCACCGGCAGGGGTTACAACGACCTGTTCCTTACCGGGAACACGGATACTGATGGCGCGGCCTCTGTTCAGAGCCTGATTGCGCAGGATATTCTTCAGCAGCTCGCTCATACCGGGAGTGGTGTTGATAACCAGATCGGTCAGGTACTGCTTTTCGGAAATTGCGCCTTCCTCACGGGAAATCTTGGTATCAGCGGTGACGGTGATCACAGTACCCTGATCCAGATTGGACTCATCGTTGACCTTATAGGTGTACTCCTTGGTCACATCGCCTTCCAGCTTGGGCAAGGTCATACGGTAGCCGTAGGGCACCTTCATATCAGCAGTGCCGGCTGCGTAACCCTCACCGAAGGAGACGGTCAGTTCCTTGGGAGCGTAGGTAACAGTGTAAGTAATGTTGCTGTTCAGTGCCTCGGGCAGAGCGGAGGTACTGCGGTCATAATTCTCAGTGGTGATGCCCCACTCATTCAGAACTGCAGTCTCGTCGATCTTAGCGGCGATTTCGTTCAGAATGTCCTGAGCGGTTGCATCCTTAGTCAGGGTGACGGTGAAGGTCTTGGCTGCCAGATCCAGCAGTTCGACCTCATCGACCTTAACGGGATTGACGACGGAAGCCTTGAATTCGACAGTCACATCGTACATATCCATCTTGTAGGTAACCACAGCGTTGGTTACATGCAGCTTCTCCTTGGGAGCAGCCTCGTTTGCAGTTGCATCCTTGACCCAATCGTTCAGCTTCTTGTAATCGGCATCCTTGGTCAGGATCTTATCTGCACTCCAGCTGTCAGCCTCGAAGGCCTCATAGACAGGCTTAACGGTATCGCAGAAAGCCTGCATAACCATAATCAGCATATCCAGCTGCTGCTTCTTTTCCTGCAGCGTGAGGATGCCCTCTTCCAGCTGAGTCAGACCAGCCTCCAGCTCACGCATCAGGGGCAGAACGCCGTCCATAGCGGAGGACAGCTTCTCATAAGCTTCCAAAGCAGTTGCAATATAGGGCTTCATCGTTGCCAGGAGAGCCTTGGCCTCAGTCACACCTGCAACGGCTTCCTTCAGGGTGTTCATTCCCTCAGAAGCGGCCTTCAGTGCATTTTCAGCCTCTTCCAACTCGGCGATACCGGCCTTAGCCTCACTAATCTGCTTAATGGTCTCGTCCAGCTCATCCAAGGCTGCGATGCCATCGTTCATCTTCTGCAGCGTTTCGGCAGACACGATGCCGGACAAGGTGTTCAGACGCTTAACGAGATTGCGCAGTTCGTTCTCGGTGTAGACCTTCTTGGGGATCTGCATCATATTCATCACTGCGCCGTTGTTCGCGTGCATTACAACCAGCTCTTCGTTCGCCATCTCCAGCGCAGTATTGGTTGCGGTCTTGCGGACAGACTTCAAAGCGGTCTCCAGCTTTTCCATATCATCCGCATTACTCACCTTCTCAGGTGCACCGGCTTCCATCAGCTTGCGCTTCAGCTGAGCATTTTTGTTGTAAACTGCATTGATCTCAGACAGTGCCTCATTCTTGACACTGGTCATTGCATTCATAAATGCATCCAGATCTTCAGCACTCTTGATAGCAGCGGGAGCACCTGCGTCAGTCAGCATAGCCTTGACATCTGCATCCAAGGTAGCCAGCATATTCTGGAGTTCGGCATCAGCCTCTGCCAGCGCATCGGCCTGAACCTTCTCAAGGGCAACCTTCAGGCTCTCCAAATCAGCCAGATCCTTATCGCCGGAGGCAATGAAAGCATCGTAGCTGCTAGTGTCAGACATAGTAATCTTTTCGGGTGCACCAGCGGCAGCCAGCTTACTCTTAACAGAAGCATCCAAACCGGCAATAGAATCATTGATGGTATTGATTACATCCTTGTAAGCAGCGACCATTGCATCCTTCAGTGCAGTCAGATCGGCGGAATTCTCCACTTTCTCAGGTGCATCATATTTTGCCAGCGCAGCCTTGGTATCAGCATCCAGCTTTGCCAGCTCCTTATTGATGTCTTCATATGCTTCATTGCCGGCGCTTTCCAGCTCTGCGATCAGAGCGCGCAGCTCAGCAATGTTGCCGACAGTCTTGCCGGTGTCGGCAAGTTTCTCGTTCAGTTCCTTGTAGATACTGTCGCGAGTTGCCTGGAAGTCTTCCAGCAGTATCTCGATCTGTGTGCTGATGTAGCCCAGACCGCTGCTGCTTGCCAGATAGTTGATGTCGCTGTAGTTGCTGTTCAGAGCAGCTTCCAGCTCCACACCGTAAACGGCAAGGATCTTCAGGTAGTTGTCGCTGCCGTGAGCGTCCAGGAACTTCACCAGGTCCAAACCGCCGTTGTTCTTCTTCTGGTTGTACAGAGCGGTTGCAGCAGCACGACCGGCACTGCTCAAACGCAGAGTCTCCTCGGACATAACAACCTTGCCGGTCTCGAAATCGATCTCTTCCACATAGGGAATGTCGATACCGCCAACCAACTGGTAGATCAGATCCACTGCAGACTGATTACCCATCTGCTCCAGTTCCATAGCCAGGAACTCCAGAATGGTATCTGCATAGACCTTGGTAGGATCCTTAATCAGGCCGTCGCTGATGTCAACGATCTTATCGGCCAGATCCTGATCGTCACCGATCACGCTGACTGCATCCAGATAACGAGCCAGAGCGATATCCTGAGCCAAAGCATAGGCTGCACCCAGCATTTCTCTCTGGGCAACCATATCCTCATTGCTCATAGTCAGGTCCAGAGAATAAGTAACCTCCACAGTAAAGGAGTTACCGGGGTTGTTGTTCTCAAGATCATATGTACCGGTATATACATCACCGTTTGCTGCCAGAGGCAGATCCTTGTAGCCGGTGATGGCAGAGCTGCCGTTGGTCAGGTCAAAGGACACAGGGATCCAGACAGTCTTGTAGACAGGATCAGTGTAGACCTTTGCAGTAACGGTACCGCTCTTTTCGTCCACAGAAATGAGATCATCCTTCTCCGCCGGCATCATATACGAATAGGTCTTATCCGCACTCAAATAACCGGAAGTGATCACAGCGATCTCTTCTTCGCTCAGCCCATCAAAATTTTCCTTGATGAGCACGCCCAGCGTTACTGTTTCACCCTGCGGCTCCTTCTCGCTTTCGACAGCGCGAATGGGCAGCAACGCACCGATGTTGACGCAAGACAGCAGCAGGACTACTGCCAGGAACATCGACAAGCAACGCTTGCACATCATTCCAAACTCTTTCATTCCAAACTTCCTCCTGGTTCTTTACCGTATCGTGCATTGCTGATACTAACGGACGGTACGGGGAATTTTGTGGGGATTCTACAAGACCCGATAATTTCGGACTATATATCATTCCCACCTTATCATTCGTATTATAGCACCATTCCCCCTCAAATGTCAACATAAAGATTTATGTAAATTTTTTCCCTTTTCGGGCACTTCCCTATTCTTCCAATCGGAGGATTTGCGAACCTATACATTATAATATATATACATATAGAAATACCGCCTAAATTAAACGCCCCGGCTGCATTGCAGCCGGGGCGCGGAACAATTATTCTTCTTCCTTCTTTGCGTCTTCAATGATCTTAGCCTGAGCAGCCTTGGGCACTTCCTCGTAACGGACGAAGGACAGTGTGAAGGAGCCTCTTGCCTGAGTCATAGCGCGCAGATCGATGGCGTAGGAGCCCATTTCAGCCATGGGAACTTCTGCTTCCACCACGGTGTTGCCGTCAGCATCGGGATTCATACCCATGGGACGGCCGCGACGCTTGCTCAGGTCACCCATCACATCGCCCACATAGGACTCGGGAACGGTAACAGCCAGTGCGCCAACGGGCTCCAGAAGAGTGGGCATTGCGTTGGGCATTGCCTCCTTGTAAGCCAGAATAGCAGCCAGCTTAAACGCCATTTCGTTGGAGTCGACAGGATGGTAAGAGCCATCGTACAGAGTAGCCTTCAGACCAACCATAGGATAACCGGCCAGAGGGCCCTTGAGAACAGCTTCCTGAATACCCTTTTCAACAGCGGGGTTGAAGTTCTTGGGAACTGCGCCGCCCACAACAGCCACATCAAAGATCAGATCATCCTGCTCTTCCTGAGGCTCAAAGCGGACCCAAACATCGCCGAACTGACCGGAACCGCCGGTCTGCTTCTTGTGACGGCCGTGGGCCTCCACGGTCTTCTTAATCTTTTCACGGTACGCAACCTTAGCAGGCAGCAGAACTGCATCCACGCCAAAGCGGCTCTTCAGCTTGGAAACCAGCACATCCAGCTGCTGGTCACCGGCACCGGACAGCACCAGCTGATGGGTTTCGGCGTTGTTGACCAAGGTGAAGGAGGGATCTTCCTCGTTCAGACGGTTCAGACCTGCACCAACCTTTTCTTCCTGACCCTTTGCCTTGGGAGCAATAGCCATGGAGTAGCAGGGCTCTGCATAGGGGATGCCCTTCAGGGACACGACCTTGCGAGGATCACACAGAGTGTCGCCGGTCTTGACCTTGTCCATCTTACCGATGGCACCGATGTCGCCGCAGGACAGTGTCTTGACTTCAGTGTTCTTCTTGCCGCACATGGTGTACAGACGACCCAGCTTCTCAGTTTCGCCGGTACGGGCGTTCACCAGAGTGGTATCGGAAGTAATCTCACCGGACAGAACCTTGATAAAGGAGTACTTGCCGTACTGGTCGGAAACGGTCTTCCAGACAAATGCTGCAGGCACGCCACCGGGAGAAACGACGAACTCCTCGGTAGTGCCGTCAGCCAGAGTGGCCTTGTGGTAGTTGCCCTCAACGGGATTGGGCAGCAGAGCGATGATCTGATCCATCAGCATCAGGCTGCCGAGGCAGTTGACACCGGAGCCGCAAACTACAGGGAACAGGCTCAGGTCGGAAACGCCCTGATGCAGGCCCTTGATCATTTCGGCATAGGTGAAGTCATCGCCTTCGAAGAAGCGGTCCATCAGAGCCTCATCGGTCTCAGCGACAGCTTCCTTCAGTGCGTCGTTGAACTCCTCGATCACAGACAGCTTGTCATCGGGAACCTGAATCTCAACGCGCTTCAGATTCTGCATCTCATAAGCGCGCTTATTCAGCACATCGATGATGCCGGTGACCTTCTTGCTGCCATCCCAAATAGGAACGACCACGGGAGCGATCTTATTGCCGTACTTCTCACGCAGAGCGTTGAAGGTAGCATTGTAATCGGAGTTATCCTCGTCAACCTTGGAGATGTAAATGAAACGGGGCATATTCCGCTCTTCGCAGTACTTCCATGCCTTTTCAAAGCCGACAGTGATGCCATCCTTTGCGGAGCAAACCAGAATGGCCGCGTCAGCAGCACGCAGAGCCTCCATAACGGCACCGGAGAAATCGAAGCCGCCGGGGGTATCCAGAAGGTTGATCTTGGTGTTCTTATATTCCAGGGGAACAACCGCAGTGGAAATGGAGATATTACGGCGGATCTCCTCAGGATCAAAGTCACAAACGGTATTGCCGTCGGCATTCTTGCCCATACGGTCAATAGCACCGGTCATATAGAGCAGGCTCTCTGCCAGAGCAGTCTTGCCGCTGCCGCTGTGGCCCAGCAAGCAAATGTTTCGGATTGCGTTAGCTGTGTACATAAATAAAACTCCTTTCGGGAAGGATTGTCCTTCCTCTGCTTACAGTGGTGAGAACACCACATACAAATGCATTATACACGAAAAGACAGTGATTTTCAATGCATTTTTTCGTTAGAATGTAAAATTCGTGGACCTGTACAAAACAAGCCGGATTTTTTGCCATATTTGGCAAAAAATCCGGCTTAAAAGTTAAATAGAACGGGTCCATTCCGTAATCAGCAGACCGGGAATCATCCAAACCAGCTCATACAGCAGCAGGTTTTCAGGTGTCAGCAAATATTCTGCATGTACCAGCGTCAATGCCAACATAATCAGCAGTCCCAAAATGCCGCCCATCATCTGCACCGCAACACCCACATTGCGGGAAGACCTAAGGGTCCGGGCACCGCTGATGGCGTATGCCGCGCCTGCCAGTCCTTCTTTGGTCAGCAGGGCAACCACACTCGCTTCATCATCGATTTGGCGGCTCGCCAGTTCATTACGCTCCTTGCGCTCCGGGAATTCCATCCGACGGGTCTTTACATTGAATTTGTTACCAATGAACTTCTCTGTCAGAATAAAATCGTTGGCCGTCAGCACCGGCTTGATGGTCCGGTAGCTGCTCAGGTTACGCAAGCCAAGATCCGCAGACTTTGTTACGGTCAGGTTCAGAGCAAACACGCCGTTGAGCACGCCGTCAATGGCAGCGTACACTGCGCTGCCCACCTTAATGCCGTCGGGAATCCGAACCTCCATCTCCTCCATAAAGGAAAGATTGCCTACCAGAACTGCTTCTCCGTTGACAATACCACCCACTCCCCCATTGGGATAGTGACGCAGGGTCTCCACCTCAAAGTGGTAGCCGTTGCGGCTTTCCAACAGATCCCGAAAAACCGGTGCCAGAATACCGCCGTCCGCCACCATCACCGCAGTGGCGTATGCCACCACCTGGTCGGGATTGCGGCCGCCGTGGAATTTCAGTCCGTTCAGCTTTACGGAACCGGTCGGAAACAGATCCTCACGGGTCAGCGGGAATGCCGCTTTTGCACCGGCGGCGCAGATACCGTCCCAACCGCAAAGCACGATGCCGAAGCGGTGCATTTTTCTTTCCAGAATGGCCATTGGGCGAGAAATCACCACATAGGCAGCCGCCGGAATGGACACCAGCAGCGATGCGCTGAAGAAGCGGATACCGGAAGTCAGATCATTCATTACACCGGCAGCAATGCCGATACCCAAGCTGAGCACCAGCGCGATCAGCGCGTAGATGTGCAAGGTTCGCTCCGGGCCGGATGGGACGCGGTAGTTATCCATAAAGTCCTCTACCTGGCCTTCTCCGCGGAGAATACCGGGCCGCCCCTCATAATAATCATCCGCAACCGCCACACTCTCCAAACGGATAGCTTTGCGCATTGTGTCCATCTGTCCCATCTCCGTATGCCGGCGATGATATGCGCTCAAAAGTGCCATGGTCATATTCAGGCTGAAGGGTGCGCAGCAGGGCATCCGCACTTCATAAAGGCACAGCACACCGTCAGCCAGACAAGCAATCAGGCTGAACAACAACAAGGTATTCAGAGTAAACCGCAGACGGAACAAATCGCCGACGCCTTCTATCAGCTGATAGCTGCCCAGCAGGGCAGAAAGCATCAGACCCAGCAGCTGACCGAATACTAGCAAGCGCATCCGATCCCCAGGGATATGGCCCATTGCGTTCATCACAGCGGTTACCACCGAAAGCACCGAAACCAACAGACAGAAGAAGATTGCCAGCTGCAACTTTCCCACGCCCATTTCCAGCAGCTCATAATACCGCTTTTCCGGGCCGGTCACCAGCTTTTGCTTCAGCTCCTGCATTTTGGACCGGGGACGGAAGGGCAGCGGCTCCTGCGGTTCATAAGGACCGATGGGGTCCTCATAATCCGGCTCCCAGCCATCGGAATAGGGTTCCTTTTTGGGGACCTGAGGTGGGACATACTCCGGCTCCTCATATTCCGTTTCCTTCACGGGCTTGAAAGCAACGGTCTGATCCGTAACCGGTTTAAAGGTAACCGTCTGATCGGTAACCGGCTTGAATACCGTCGTATTCTCCGTTACGGGTTTGAAGGTAATGGTCTGATCGGAGACAGGCACCTTTTGCCTGACCTCTTTTGTGATCTCATCCAGACGCACAGTATCTCCCGGCAGGGTATTGGGCTTTTCGTCCCTGACAACAGGCTTTCCGTCCCAGACCACAACATCCTCATCGAAATCCTCTTCTGTCAAAGAAATATCCGCCTCCGGAGCATCCTCATCAGCCGCAGATCCTCCAAATTCCTTGAGAATTTCCTCTAAGTCCAGTTCCTCGTTTTTCTTATCCATTTGCTCCATTGACTCACTTCCTTACCTTACCCGATGCGCTGGCGCACCGCCTCATACAAGAGAATCGATGCCGCCGCAGATGCGTTCAGTGACGAGATCCGTCCCCGCATGGGGATGTGTACCATAACATCACAATTCTTGCGAACCAGCTGACTCATACCGTCGCCCTCGTTGCCGATGACAATGGCTGCAGGTCCGGTCAGATCCGCCTGATACATTGGGATGGAGCCTTCCGCCGCAGTGCCGAAGACCCACACGCCCTTTTCCTTCAGTTCACTGATGGCCTGATTGATATTGGTCACTCTTGCCACCTTCATATATTCCACCGCACCGGCAGATGCTTTGGCAACGGTAGCGGTCAGACCCACACTGCGGCGTTTGGGGATAATCACGCCGTGAGCACCGGCACATTCCGCAGAACGCATAATTGCGCCCAGATTGTGGGGATCGGTCAGCTCATCGCAGATGACGATCAAAGCGTTTTCGCCCCGGGAGGCCGCTTCCTCCAGAATGTCATCCACAGTGCAGTATTCGTGGGCAGCTGCCAAAGTAATCACACCCTGATGGGCGTGGGTAAAGCTCATAGCATCCAGCTTACGACGGTCCACCGGCACCACGACCGCACCGGCCTCCTTTGCCTCTGCCGCCAATCGCTGCAGACCCTTGTCCGTGTCACCGGAGGCAATAAAGACCTTGTCAATGGTGCGTCCGCTGCGCAGGGCTTCCTGCAACGCATTGCGGCCTTCCAGCTGACCTTCCACTTCCTCCACGGGAGGCTGGGGAGCGCGTCTTCTGTCAAATTGTCTGGGATTCCGATTTTCCTTCATGGCTTTTCTCTCCAAGTTTGCATATTTTTTTCATTATAGCAGATTTTTTGTTTTGGCACAACAGATTTTTTTCAAAACTTGCGCCTTTCGCGGAAGTTTACAGAAATTTTACGCCATAATAAAGAAACATTCATTGCAGGGAATGAAAAAATATGATATGATGTAGCAAACTATTATATTAAGGAGGCGGTATTATGGACAAAAACGCCAATCCCCCTAAGAACAATAAGCCTGAAAATGAAAAACGCCCAAAGAGCAACATCTTTGCGACGCTGCTCATCGCCATTGCCATTGCGCTGGTGATCGGTATGGTTTATAACATGATCGTCAACAGCCAGTACGAGCAGAAAACTTATACGGAATTTATGCAGGCACTGGAAAAGGAAGAGCTGGCACAGGTAGAGCTGCAATATGACCGGATTCTGTATCTGACAAAGGAAGAAAAGGCCAAGGACCCTGATCAGCAGGTAGTTTATTATACAGGTCTGCCCTCCGGTGACAAGCTGGCTCTGGCAGAACGGCTGCACAATCTGGGTGTGGAAGTGGATCAGGAAATCGTGGAGGATAATTCCATGATTATGATGATCCTCTACTATGCTCTGATGATCGGTGTACTGTTCTTTACCATGCGGATGATTACCAAGAAAATGAGCGGCGAAAGCATGATGGGCGGCATCGGTCACAGTAAGGCCAAGATGTATATGGAAAAGGAAACCGGCGTCACCTTCAACGATGTGGCCGGTCAGGACGAAGCCAAGGAATCCCTGCAGGAAATTATTGATTTCCTGCACAATCCCAAGAAGTACACGGACATCGGTGCCAAGATGCCCAAGGGTGCCCTTTTGGTGGGTTCTCCCGGTACCGGCAAGACCCTGCTTGCCAAAGCAGTGGCCGGCGAGGCAGGTGTTCCCTTCTTCTCCATCTCCGGTTCCGACTTTGAAGAAATGTTTGTAGGCGTGGGTGCCAGCCGCGTCCGGGATCTGTTCCAGCAGGCCACCAAGGTTGCTCCCTCTATTGTGTTCATTGACGAGATCGACGCGGTGGGTCACACCCGTGATTCCCGCTTCGGCAGCCATAATGACCAGACTCTGAATCAGCTGCTGGGTGAGCTGGACGGCTTTGATTCCTCCAAGGGCGTTGTGATTCTGGCCGCCACCAACCGCCCCGAGATTCTGGACAAGGCTCTGCTCCGTGCCGGTCGCTTTGACCGCCGCATTGTGGTAGACCGCCCCAATCTGCAGGGTCGTTGGGATACACTGAAGGTACACACCCGGAAAATCAAGCTGGCTGAGGATGTGGATTTGAAGAAAATCGCCCAAGCCACTGCCGGTGCGGTAGGCGCAGACCTTGCAAACCTTGTCAACGAAGCGGCACTGCGTGCCGTTCGTGAGGGTCGGCAGATGGTCACGCAGGAGGACCTGCTGGTATCCTTCGAACGGGTCATTGCCGGTACAGAAAAGAAAAATACTGTTCTCAGCGAAACAGAAAAGCGGATGGTCGCCTACCACGAGGTTGGTCACGCACTGATCTCTGCGCTGGAAAAGCAGGATACTCCCGTTTCCAAGATCACCATCGTACCCCATACCGAGGGTGCACTGGGCTACACGCTGTATCTGCCCGAGGAGGAAAAGTTCCTCTCCACCAAGGAAGAACTGCTGGTACAGCTGCGGAGCTTGCTGGGCGGTCGTGCCGCAGAGCAGCTGGTGTTCGGTACAATGACCACCGGCGCAGCCAACGACATTCAGCGGGCTACCGCGCTGGCGCGGAATATGGTAGCTCTGTACGGTATGAGTGAGGAGCTGGGTCTGATGGCTCCGGCCTCTGTCACCCACCAGTATCTGGACGGTCACGCCCAGCTGGATTGCTCTCAGGAAACCGCAGCTGCCATTGATGCCACTGTACAGAAGATGCTGAAGGATTGCTTTGACGATTCCACCCGGATTCTCACGGAAAACCGTGCGCTGCTGGATGAAATTGCGGCATACCTGCTGCTGAAGGAATCCATCACCGGTGACGAGCTGATGGCCTTCGTGAATCCCAAGACGGAACCGGCCACAGAAGAACCCGCCGGAAGAACCACCCCGGAGGAAACTGCAACAGACGAAGCATAAACAAAAACCGCAGACAGCTCTTCGCTGTCTGCGGTTTTTCTGTGTTATTAGATGTGGAATCCTGCAAGCTCGTTGGTGGCCTCCCGGCTGACCAGCAGGCCGGCAGCATCAAAGGCATAGCGGTACACATAGCTTGTGCCAGCGATGGTAAAGGCGCTTGTTGCAGGCGAGTAAACTGCGGAAAAAATGCTCTCCACATTCCACAAGAGCTTACCGGTGTCGCTCACCGAGAGTGCACCGCCACGGGAGCCCTTCACCGAGTAGAATTCCCGGGGTATTCCGGACTCCGGCTCGCAAACCAACAGCATAGCCGTGTAGTTATCCTGCACCATGGGTGTCAGCTCCTCGCTGCTGATTTTCCAAATACCATTGTCAAACAGGTAATTCAAAACACCTGCAATCTCATACCTTCCCCCTGCGTTCTGCTCTTCATCCGCAAGCCTGGGCACCGCGTAGGCCGACAGGTAGATATTCCCGTTAAATTCCAGCATATCTGTGATGTAGTAATAGGACTCTCCGTCGCCATAAGAGAAGGACTCGGTGATGTTTCCCTCCCAGTCCACCTTCACGATCCGGGCGTGCTCATTGTTCACAAAGCTTCCCAGCTGTACGATGTAGCCATCCGCAAAGCGAGCGGCGTTCCAGATGCCGTAATTGCCCACCTTTGTCTGCCGGAAGGCGAGTTCCTCACCGTTGGCCGTATACCGGCTCAAAACAAAAAACTCCAAGTCTCCCCGGCTGATCACACCGTAGGTGCCGTCGCCATTGTCCAACACCGCCGCAATACGCTCCCATTCATAGTTATGGTCTAAGGTGCGTGTCCACAGGAGTCTTCCCTCCGGGTCGATTTTTGCCATCCATGCCCTTGTGGTGTGATAGTTATCGATGGTGGAGGTATTCCCATAGGCGATGATTCCGTCGGACACTGTATCAAATCCCTCGATCCAGTATTGGGACACCGCAACACTCCAAAGCAGTGTTTCCCCGTCATATTTTTCCAGATAGCTCTGCTTGTGATTATCGAAGCCGTTATCGTCCTCTTCATATTCCGAGCGGCATTTGTAATGCACGCCCTTTTCTCCCTGCTCAACCAAGATGCCCGCATTCAGGTAATTCCAGAGTGTTTCGCTGTTCCATGTCCCCGGGGCGTTCTGCATGATTTCATAGCCGCCCACCGGGTCGGTGGAAATGCTGCTCCAGATTACCTGGGCAGTTTTGGAATAGGAAAAGGACTTGGTGGTGATATCCCGGTAAACCGCCTTGATCTCATCCCGGGTCAGCCCCTCTGTGGACATACCGTATTCATCAAAAAACTGCGTGGCGGCTTTGTACTCCTCCGCCTCCGCCACCATCCCAAGGGTACCGAAACATACGCCCAGGAGCAGCACCGCACAGGCGGCCACAACGATCCTCTTGAGCCATATGGGTGTCTTACGCTTTTTCCCTTCAACGGGAGCGGCGTCGACAATATAGCTGTCGTCAATATCTCCAATGTTGTGTAAAAGATGCTCGTTATTCATAAGTCAATACCTTCTTTCTCCAAAACGGTCTTCAGCTTTTTTCTGGTACGGAAAAGAGTAACTGTCACCTTGCTTTCAGAAAGGCCATATTCCTCCGCAATCTCCTTGACCGGGCTCATATACCAATAGCGCCGGACGAACATTTTCCGTGTCTGCACCGGCAGGGTGCCAAGAAAACGATCCAGCACATCCTTGAGTAAGAGCTTATCCAGTGCGGGATCCTCCCCGGCGGGGAGACATTCCAAAAGCTCATCCAAAATCTGCACCGTCTGCCCGGCATCCCGCTTCTGTGCCGAAAGCATTTGCCATCTGTTCAGGGCAAGATTGCGGGTGATTTTCCCCAGATATGTCTGCAATTGCTTGGGATGGTTGGGTGGAATGGCATTCCAGGCACGCAGATATGTATCGTTCACACACTCCTGGGCATCCTCCCGGCTTTGCAGAATTCTGTACGCAATGCTATAGCAATACCCTCCGTACTTTTCGGAGGTTTCAGATATGGCCTGTTCAGAACGGGCCATATAAAGCGCTATGATCTTGCTGTCATCCATATCTTCACACTCCTTTCGTCAGTTTTGGGTGCCTTCACCCTTATACACCGCTTTTCTTCCCATTCCATTACAGGGCCTTGCATTTTTCTTTTATGATAGCACACAATGCAATCTTTTCCACCAATAAAAAATGATCACAAACACAGACCTTATTTTTTGCTTTCCTTTCCAGGTTTTTTGTGGTATACTAAACACAATCAACCTTTGAAGGAGTTACTTATGCTTTCTATTGCTGAAATACTGTCTCAGGAACTGGGGCAGAACCTGACCTATGTACAAAATGTCATCGACCTGATGGACGAGGGCAACACTATCCCCTTCATCGCCCGGTACCGCAAGGAGATGCACGGTGCGATGGATGACACCGTCCTGCGCACCCTTGAAACCCGGCTGACTTACCTGCGGAATCTGCAGGAGCGTCGGGACGAGGTGAAAAAGTCCATTGAGAATCAGGGCAAACTGACCGAGGAGCTGTCTGCCGCTATCGACAATGCCACCACACTGGCTGAGGTAGAGGACCTCTACCGCCCCTACAAGCAAAAGCGTCGTACCCGCGCCTCCATCGCCCGGGAAAAGGGTCTGGAGCCTTTGGCCGAGGCGATCTTTGCCCAGGACGGACAGGACCCTGCGGTTCTGGCCGAAGCTTATATTGACCCCGAAAAGGGCGTTAACTCTGTGGAAGAAGCGTTGGCAGGTGCATCGGATATTATTGCCGAAAATCTCTCTGACGATGCCGCCATCCGCAAGGCTCTGCGCCAGCTGGTAATGCGCCGGGGTGTATTCACCTGCAAGGCCGAAGATGCAGAAACGGACACCGTTTATCGCCTCTATTATGATTTCAGCCAGCCCATTTCCCGTCTGCTGGACCATCAGATTCTGGCCATCAACCGGGGTGAAAAAGAGGGTATTTTGAAGCCCAATGTAACCCTCCCCGGCAACGAGGGGGCCGCGCTGGTCTGCCGCGCTGCATTAAAGCCCGGGTTGATCGTTTCCTCCTTTGTCCGCGCCGCCGCAGAGGACGCCTATGAGCGTCTGATCTTCCCCTCCATTCAGCGGGAAGTCCGCTCCGAGCTGTCCGAGCGTGCCTATAATGGTGCGATTCATAATTTCGCTTTGAATCTCAAGCCCCTGCTGATGCAGCCCCCTGTCAAGGGCTTTGTAACGATGGGACTTGACCCCGGATACCGCAACGGCTGTAAGGTTGCCATTGTGGATGCCACCGGCAAAGTGCTGGACACCACCGTGGTCTACCCCACCTTCAGCGAACGGAAAAAGCAGGAGGCCATCGATATTCTCTCCGTGCTGATGCGAAAGCATAAGGTACAGCACATCGCCATCGGCAACGGCACCGCCTCCCGGGAAACCGAGGCAATGACAGTAGAGCTGCTACGGTCTTTCCCCGATGCCAGCTATATGATCGTCAATGAAGCCGGTGCTTCTGTATATTCCGCTTCTCCCCTTGCAGCGGAAGAATTCCCGGATTACGATGTAAATCTGCGTTCTGCTGTTTCCATAGCCCGACGGCTGCAGGATCCTTTGGCAGAGCTGGTCAAGATTGACCCCAAGGCCATCGGCGTAGGTCAGTATCAGCACGACTGTCCTCAAAAAGAACTGGACGCCGCCCTCGGAAGTGTGGTGGAGGATTGCGTCAATGCCGTTGGCGTGGACCTGAACACAGCCTCCCGGAGTCTGCTGGAGCAGGTTTCCGGTCTGAACAGCACCACCTCTAAAAATATCGTCACATTCCGGGAAGAGAACGGTCCCTTCACCAGCCGCACTCAGCTGAAAAAAGTCCCCAAGTTGGGACCCAAGGCATTTGAGCAGTGCGCCGGTTTCCTCCGGGTGCCGGAAAGCAAGGAGCTGCTGGACAACACCGGCGTGCACCCGGAATCCTACGCTGCTGCTAAGGCATTGCTGGCCCTGCTGGGCAAGGAAGATTTGCAATCCCTGCCTGCCAAGCTGGAAGCTTACGGAATTGCCAAGGCCGCCGCAGAATGCGGCGTTGGCGAGCCGACACTGATCGACATTGCCAAGGAACTGTCCAAGCCCGGCCGCGACCCTCGCGACGAGCTGCCTGCGCCCATTCTGCGCAAGGATGTACTGAGCATCGAAAATCTTATGCCCGGTATGGAGCTGACAGGAACGGTGCGAAATGTCATCGACTTTGGCGTTTTCGTGGATATCGGTGTTCATCAGGACGGTCTGGTGCATATCTCTGAGGTATGTGACCGCCGGCTGAAGCACCCCAGTGAGGTGCTGAAGGTTGGTGATGTGGTCAAGGTTGTGGTTTTGAAGGTAGATGCCGACCGCCACCGCATCAGTCTGAGTATGAAGCAGGTAAAGAAGTAAGCAAAAGCCACGCTGACAGCGTGGCTTTTCTTGACATCATTTTTTACTGTTGATATAATAGCATCAAAGCTCATCCCGGCTGCGCAGCAGCAGCTCCGGAGATTTCATAATGACAGTAGTATTGGCAGGGATCGACCGGGTCACGAAGGCATTTGCCCCGATGACACAGCCGCTGCCGATCACCGTTTCACCACCCAGAATGGTGGCACCTGCATAGATGGTCACGCCATCTTCAATGGTGGGATGCCGCTTGACACCTGCCAGATTCTGCCCGCCACGGGTGGAAAGACCGCCCAAGGTCACGCCCTGATAGAGCTTTACGCCCTCACCGATAACGGTGGTCTGACCGATGACGATACCCGTTCCGTGGTCGATGAAGAACCGGGCACCGATGGTTGCGCCGGGGTGAATGTCGATACCTGTAATGCTGTGCGCCGCTTCCGTCATCATTCGGGGAATCAGGGGCACACCCAAGGTATAAAGCTCGTGGGCAAGGCGGTATACTGTAATTGCGTAGATTCCGGGATACGCCAGTACGATCTCATCATAGCCGGTGGCAGCGGGGTCACCCTCAAAGGCGGCAGCAAGATCGGTTTCCACCATTGCCCGTACCGCAGGAATCCGATTCAGGAACGCCTTGCACAAGGTCTTCACCTGCTCCTTAGGGCAGACCTTTGCCAGTTGGCTGTACAGATCGGCAAATAGCTTCGGCACTTTTTCCTCCAGCTTGGTCTCCGCCATCCGGAAGAAAACCAATTCGTGCAGCTGGGACAAAATCCGATTCACTGTGGCGCGGTCCGGAAATCGCTCCCATTCAATCGCATCCATCAGTCGTTGCTCCTGATAATCCTCGCGGATCGCATCTATCAGTTTCTGCATAGCCATCGCTCCTTTAGCTTTATCTTTACTATTTTAATCACTATATCACCTTTTTGCCAATTTGGAAAGGAGTTTTTTATGAATATCCGCACTTCCGCAGTAAATTTAATTGGAAACACACCGCTTTTAGAATATAAAAATGACTTTTGCAGAATTCTGTGTAAAATCGAAAGTAAAAATCCGGGAGGCTCTGTCAAGGACCGGGTGGCACTTTATATGATTAACGAGGCGGAACGGCAGGGCATCCTTACACCCGGCACCCGAATCATTGAGGCTACCTCCGGCAATACAGGCATCGGGCTGTGCGCCATTGCCGCCGCCAAGGGGTATCCCATTACCATTGTGATGCCGGAAAATATGAGTATGGAACGGCGGCTCTTGATGGCCGCCTACGGTGCAGAGGTAGTCCTCTCCCCTGCCTGCGATGGAATGCCAGGTGCCATCGCCCTTTCTGAAAAGCTTGCAGCAGCAAACAAAGCCTTTATTCCCGGACAGTTTACCAATCCTGCCAACCCCAAAGCCCACTATGAAACCACCGGTCCGGAAATTTGGCAGGATACGGACGGTAAGGTGGATATTTTTGTGGCTGGCATCGGCACCGGCGGCACCGTCACCGGTGTGGGCAAATACCTGAAGGAGCAAAAGTCTGAGATTCAAATCATCGGTGTGGAGCCGGCAAGCTCCGCTGTTCTTTCCGGAAAAGCAAAGGGCAGCCACGGCATTCAGGGAATCGGTGCCGGCTTTATCCCGGCGGTGCTGGATACTGCTATATTGAACGAGGTAATCCCTGTTTCTGATGAGGCCGCTTTTGCAACCGCAAGAGAATATGCCGCCACACAAGGCGTACTGGTGGGCATTTCCTCCGGTGCGGCACTTTGGGCCGCTATAGAAATTGCAAAGCGTCCGGAGAATGCCGGCAAGACCATTGTCACACTGCTGCCCGACTCCGGAGAGCGGTATCTTTCCACCGGACTGTATAAATAATAAGAAGCCGTCGTTATGACGGCTTCTTTTGTTACGCTTCGTAATCCGCGGCAACGCGCTTGTCAAGGAAATTCCAGAAATGCTCCTTGGCGGCCAGATGCAGGGGGTGACCGGCATAATTGGTCAGTGCCTCGGCACTCTCAAACTCGGAGTACAGCGCATAGTCCATACCATTGTAGGCTCTGCGGATTTCCATCTTCAAAAGGCCGGGGATCTTGCCAACCAGCGGCTCCAGCTGCTCTTTAACAATTGCGACTGCCTGATCCTTGTCAACGCCCTCTTTCAGAGTATACAAAACAATATGCTTTACCATAATATCCTCCATAAGCAACTACCGGGACCGGCAGAAGTCGGTCCCGGTTGTATTTGATTATTCAGCGGTATCCTCGGAAGTTTCCTCAGCAGCTTCCTCGACAGCCTCTTCAGCGGTTTCCTCAGCCACGGGCTCCAGCAGAGCGCGGATGGACAGGGAGATGCGCTTGTTCTCAGCGTCAACATCGGTGATCTTGACCTGAACCTCCTGACCCTCGGTCAGAGCGTCCTCAGGCTTTGCGATACGGTGATCGGCGATCTGAGAAATGTGGATCAAGCCGTCAACACCGGGCATGATCTCGGCAAAAGCACCGAAGGTCATCAGCTTAACAACCTTAGCAGTGATGACATCACCCACATTGTAAGCGGTCATGAACTGGTTCCAGGGATTCATCTCAGCGGTCTTGTAGCCCAGAGAGATCTTGCGCTTCTCAGCGTCGAAGGAGATAACATAAACCTCGATCTCGTCGCCAACCTTAACCACCTCAGCGGGGGTCTTGATGCGGTTCCAGCTCAGCTCGGAAACATGGACCATACCGTCCACACCACCGATATCCACGAACGCACCGTAAGAAGTCAGGGACTTGATCGTACCGGTGTACTTCTTGCCCACTTCGATCTCAGCCCACAGCTGCTCCTGAGCAGCCTTACGAACCTCGGAGTTAACAGCGCGGATGGAGCCGATCACACGACGGCGTGCGCGGTTGACCTCAGTCACCTTCAGCTGAACAGCCTTGCCCAGCATAGCAGCCATATCGCCGCCCTTGGCAACGCCGGACTGGGAAGCGGGGATGAACACACGGATGCCCTTAACAGTAGCAACCAGACCGCCCTTGTTTTCCTCGGTAATGACGCCTTCCACAGTGGTCTTGTCCTCTGCGTAAGTAGCCATATCGTCCCAGATCTTCATACCGTCCAGCTTCTTCTTGGACAGCTGAACAGTGCCTTCCTGATCGTTGACGCGCACAACGAAGACCTCGATTTCGTCACCCAGATGGAGAATGTCCTCAGGCTTTACAGAAGGATCGGCACTGACTTCGTCGTAGGGAATGTAACCGGCATGCTTGGTACCCAGATCAACCTGGATTTCGGTGTTACCGATACTGGTAACGATGCCCATGACCTTATCTCCTGTATTTAAAGTCTTGATGGACTGCTCCAGAAGTGCCTCGAAGCTTTCCTCCTGTACAGCATCAGCATTGATAATTTCGCTCATAGTCTTATTGACCTCCTTTATTATCCACGCCGGTGTTGATGCACCGGCAGTGATTCCAACCTTAGCGACACCCTTAAACTGCCCGGGGTCCAGTTCGGACGCATTGTCCACAAGAACCACATTGGCACACTTCTCACGGCAGATCATTGCCAGCCGCCCGGTGTTGGAGCTCTTGGCATCTCCCACCACGATCATTGCCTCGCTGGAGGCACTGAGCTGGGCTGCTTCCTTCTGCCTGGATTCAGTCGCTTTGCATATTGTATCAAAGATTTTTACATTAGTAAACACCTTTTTTGCGATTTGTACACTTTTTTTCCAAGATATTTCCGTAGAAGTGGTCTGACTGACCATACAAATGGGGGTATCTGTCGAAATTTTTCCGGCTTTTACCCAGTTTTCCAGTTCTTCCGCGGATTCAAAAATTTCACAGCGGCTGCACCAGCCGGCAATGCCCTCCACCTCCGGATGGGAGCGGGTACCCATAATGATGGGCAGCTGACCTGCCGCATCCGCTTTTCCCACGATGCTGTGAATCCGTTTGACGAAGGGGCAGGTGGCATCGATGATCTCCACGCCCCGTGCTTCCAATCGGCGATACACATCCCGGGACACCCCGTGGGAACGGATAATGACCGTCATCCCCGGTGCGGCATCCTCCGGTTTGTCAATGACCTGAACGCCCATACTGTCAAATTTCTGCACCACATGGCGGTTGTGGATGATGGGACCGAGGGTCACAACCTGCTTGCCCTGTCCGGCTGCCTGCTCCACGGTTTCCACCGCCCGGCTCACACCAAAGCAGAAGCCGGCACTTTCTGCGATGCGGATGCTCATAGGCCGACCTTTTCCGCTACGACCTTGCGAATGGTCTCCACCACCTGATCGATGGTCAGCTCCGAAGAATCCACCTTCACGGAATCCCGGGACATTTTCAGCGGGGCGATATCCCGATGGGTATCCTGATGGTCACGCTGCTTGATTTCTGCCAGAATTTTGTTGAAATCCGCCTTCTGCCCCTTGGCCATCAGCTCATCGGTCCGGCGTTGGGCACGAACCTCCGGGGTTGCCGTCAGGAAGATCTTCACATCCGCCTCCGGCAGCACCACAGTACCAATGTCCCGGCCGTCCATCACCACATTGTGCTGACGGGCCACCTCCCGCTGCATATCCAGCAAAACCTCTCGAACCACAGGCTGTGCAGAGATTAGGGAAGCCTTCTGGGAAATGTCCTGGGTGCGGATATCTCCGGTCACATCCATACCGTTCATAATCATGTGCTGCAGACCGTCTTCATCGTATTCGATGCCCACGGTCAGCTCATCGATGTATCGCTCCACGCCGTCGGTATCCTTGGGGCTGATGCCCAAAAGATCCATAAAATATGCCACGGTGCGATAAATAGCACCGGTATCCACATAATAAAAGCCCAGCTCTGCGGCAATGCGCCGGGCAATAGTGCTTTTGCCTGCCCCTGCAGGCCCGTCGATGGCAATAGAAATCATCTTGCCCATACTTATCCCCTTCCTTATCCTTCCTTACGCAGCTTTTGCAAGGCTGCAGTTTCCCGGGCGGTCACTTCCTCGGAAGTCAGGCCCAGTATTTGTCCTACCTCTGCAGCACTCTTGGGAAGTCCTGCCTCCAAGCCGTACCGCAAAGACAGCAATTTTGCATCGGTTTCATCCAGAACGCTGAGCAGCTCGGAAATGCGCTGGCGCATCTGGAAATATGCCGTATTTTCCACGGATTGGTTTTCTTCCTGCTCTTCTTCCTCCGGCTCCGGCTCCTGCTTGGCTTGTTGCAGCCGGCGGGTGGTTTCCAGCATTTCTGCCACCGCTGCCGTCTCTCCGACGGACATATGCAGTGCTTCGGCCATTTCCTCAGCAGTGGGATTCCTGCCCAGCTCAGACAGCAGCTTTTCATCGGCAGACCGGTAATCCTCCATCGCCTGCCGCAGCTTCTGCCCCACACCGTAGGCCCGTGCCTGCAAGGTGAGGGCCTTGTGAAGACTTCTTTGGATGCAACGGTCACAATACGCTTCAAAGCCGCCATCCTCGTAAGCAAGAATCGCCTGCCAAAGTCCAAGACTGCCCTCCTGCAGCAAATCCACCAGCAGAACACCCCGACCGGCCAGCGCAAAGGATCTTTCCGCCACACGGCTGAGCATCAGATTGGTCAGCTGCGGCAAAACATCCTCATTGCCTGCGGCATATTCCCGCGCAAGAAGCTCCGGATCACCGCAAGCCGGCAAACCGGCAAGCTCCTCCAGATACAGCCGCAGAGGATCATTTTCCGCCAAGCCGCTTATCAGCGCATTTTTCGTCACCAGCTCTTTTTCCAGCTTTAGCCGCACCGCGCCGTCTGCCGAAGGTGCAAAGAAATCCAAGCTGTCAATATTCAACAAAATATCCTTTTCGTCCAGCAAGGACAGCGCATTTTCCACTTCCTCCTCGCCTTCCGGCTCCATCAGGGTCAGAAACTGCACCGCATCCAATTCGCTGCCCGGAGCAAGCTGTGCCAAGGTCTGCTTCCACGAAGAAAAGGTAATTTCCAATTCGTTCATTCCAAAAAATCCTCCAAGCCCATACTGGCTCCCATTTTCTGCAGCTTTTCGATAGCTTGCCGCTCAATCTGTCGGGCACGCTCCTTGGAAATGCCCAGCTTTTGTCCGATTTCCTCAAGAGAGTAGCAAACGCCATCCACCATACCGAAATGCAGCTGCAGCACCTCTCTTTGCCGGTCCTCCAGCATATGAAGCAGAATGTCCATGGTATGGTTCAGCTCTTCGCGCACCAGACTCTCAAAGGGCTGAGGTGCGTGAACATCTGCCAGCAGGGAGCCCATTGCGCCGTCATCGTCCCCCAAGGGGGCATCCAGCGAACAAACCTCCGGATGCAGCCGCATCAGCTGACACAGCTTGTCCACGGTCATATCGCAGGCCGCGGCCAATTCCTCTTGGGTGGGAACCGCACCGCTTTCCTGCTGAAGCTTGCTGCGCATAAATACGATCCTGCGGATTTTTTCCGCAGTATGGGGCGGCACACGAATCAGGTCCGCGTGATTGAGCAGATATTTGCTTACGCCCTGCCGAATCCATTTGGTGGCATAGGTTGAAAAGCGAAATTCCAGCGTATAGTCGAATTTCTGTGCCGCTGACAGCAGACCGATACTCCCCTCCTGAATCAAATCCAGCAGAGGAACGCCCCGTCCGGCATATTCTTTTGCAACAGAAACCACCAGCCGCAGATTGGCATTGACCATCTGCCGGATAGCATCCGCATCCCCTTCCGCACAACGCTTTGCCAAAGCGCGCTCCTGCTCCGGAGAAAGAAGCGGATACTGCCGGATCTCGCTCAGATATTGCCGCACATCGTCTTCGCCGGCCGATACCGGTGCAGATGCGCCCGTAAGAATTTCGGTCATTCTTTGATCCCTTTTCTTTTTTTCAGATTGGCACGAAATGCCAGCAGGTCATCCTCACTGGTGACCGTGGCGGCCTGATGCTCTGCCAGAATAATGGCAACGCAATCATCAAAGGCCTGCTCGTTCACCGGGAATTGCTGATTTTGGGAAACCCCCACCAGATGGGACATTTCCTCCTGAGAGAAGTCCTCCAGCACCGCCAGAGAAACCTCAAGGCCTTGGCTGTGCCGTTGCTTCAGCATAGCGTAGGCTCTGCCCAGCAAGGGGCAGGAAAAGGCACTTTCCGGCAGCTTCTCCGTCCGATCCAGCAATGCAGGCTCCTTCAGAGCAAGGGCAATAACCCCTTCCTCCGCCCGAGCGGACTTCAGATTGTCATAACGGATGGTACGGCTCTTCGGCTGCAGATTCCGGGCAGGCGCAAGATCGATCTGTTCCTGCTTCTTTTTTTCCTTATCCAGCCAGCGTTTTCTTGCCCGGTCAATTTCCAGCTTCATAGCCTCGGGGGTGATTTTTGCCTTTTCCGCCACCCGTCCGCCATATACCTCCCGGCGAACCGCACTGCTCAAGGTAGCGATCAGATCGGCAGATTCCTGCAGGAACTGCACCTTCTGATCGTCCTCCCGCAGATCGTACTTCTTTGCGATGGCATTAAGCTGATATTCCACCCGATTGCTGGAATCCTCCAGCAAAAGTCTGAAGCGATCCGCACCGAATTTGTGCAAATATTCATCCGGATCCTTGGCATCCTTGACCTGCAGGACCTTGACCTTAATGCCCGCTTTCTCCAGCATCGGGATTGCGCGCTTGGCAGCTTGCTGTCCTGCGGCATCTCCGTCATAGGTCAAAATAACTTCTTCTGTGTATCGGGCAAGCAGGGTGACCTGCTCTTCCGTTAAGGAGGTGCCCAGTGATGCCACAGCATTGTCAAAACCGTACTGATGCAAGGTCACAACATCAATATTGCCCTCCACCAGAATAATCGCATTTTCTTTGGTCTTTTTCGCAAAATTCAAACCAAACAGATTTTTCCGCTTGTTGAAAATCAGAGTTTCGTTGGAGTTTAAGTATTTGGGTTTGCTGTCATCCAGCACACGACCGCCAAAGCCCACCACATTGCCGCGAACATCAATGATAGGGAACATAAGTCGGTTGCGGAAGCGGTCATAAATCCGACCGTTCTTTTCGCCCACCAGATCCGCTTCCTGCAATTCCTCGTCGGTATAGCCTTTTTTGCGCATAGCATCTACCAGCGCATTCCAGCTGTTCGGTGCATAGCCGATTCCGAATTGGGTGACAATGGCCTTTGTCAAGCCACGCCGGGCAATGTACGCCCGGCACTCCTCCCCCTCCGGGGCATAGAGACGCTCATTGAAAAAGCGGCCTGCTTCCTTCATCAACGCCCAAAGGCGTTCCTGCTTCTGGTACCGGGATTGATACTGCTCATCCTCCGGCACGGCCATTCCTGCGCGCTTAGCCAGCGCACGGACCGCATCAGGATAGCTCAGCCCCTCGATCTCCATTTGGAAATTGATGACGCCGCCGCCCTTATGGCAGCCGAAGCAGTAGTAAATGCCCTTTTCAGGCTTTACGGAAAAAGAGGCGGTTTTTTCTCCGTGAAACGGACAAAGTCCGAACAGATTGGCACCCGACCGGCGCAGTGTCACATACTGCCCTACCACATCTTCAATGGGATTACGGGCAACCAGTTCATCAACAAATGACGGGGGGAATGCCATAAAAACGCCTCCTTTCAAACAAATCAATTTATTATATCACATTTTTTGCAGGTCTGCAAACCTATAAAATGAATTTTTCCGGAATTTTTGTCAGTTCTCTTCTGTCTGCCCGTCCACGGGAAACGCCCGATACTCCTTGCCGATTTCCATCGCTTCAACGGTAGCCGCGCTCATATCCGTCAAACGGTCCAAAAACGGCTGTGTCTGCTTTTCCGCCACGAGGATTTCCAGTTCCACTTCCGAAGTAAAATCCGTCTTGCGGATAACACCGCCAAAGGCTGCCACCTCCAGCTTCACCCGTTCATAAAAGGAGTACGGGCAAGGCACATACAGCACCGACCACACCCGTTTCATGGACTTTCCGGCTGCATTTACGGCAATTTTCGCGCCCTTTGTGTAGGCTCTCACCAATCCGCCGGCTCCCAACAGCACACCGCCGAAATACCGGGTCACCACGCAGACAATGTTATAAAGCTGCTCCTTTTGCAGTACCTGCATCATCGGGTTTCCCGCTGTACCGCCGGGCTCTCCGTCATCAGAAAAACGGGCAGGACCGTCTTTGATAATGTACGCCCAGCAGTTGTGGGTAGCATCGTAATGCTGCTTTTTCATCTGCTGGATTTTTTCCTGCGCTTCCTCCTCGGATTCCACAAGCCACACGCGTCCGATGAAGCGGGATTTTTTCTCTGTAAATTCGTCTTCACCGAATCCGGTGGGCACCAAGTATTCCTCCAAGAATCAGCACTTCCTTCCTGTGTGCTCTTACCCCTCCCCCTTGGAGAGCCCAGAACATCACTTTTCCTCCGTGATATATTCTCGCAATCTGCCGTAGAGGATTTCATCCACTACAGTCTCCACCGCGATTCCCTCGGCAGTATAATCCACATTCAGCACCTTAGCATTGCTGTGGAGCGTCTCCACCATTCCGCCCATCGCATAGGGCAGGGTCACCACAATATGATGGCGGCTGTGTCCCAATGCCTTTTCAATGGCCTGCAGCAACACATCCGTTCCCATACCGCTCTTGGCGGAAATTGCCACCACATCGTCACCAATGGGAATGTCCACCGCCTCCACCAAATCTGCTTTGTTGTAGCACTGCAGCACCGGTGTGCTGGGCTTTGCCAGCTGGGCAATCAGCTTGTCCACCACAGCAATGTGATCCTCCCGGTTTTCGTCGGAAGCATCGATGACATGAAGCAGTAAATCTGCATATTCCAGCTCCTCCAGCGTTGCATGGAAGGCCTTTACCAGATGGTGAGGTAATTTGGCGATAAAGCCGACAGTATCCGTCAGCACCACCTCCAGATTGTCGGAAACGGTTAGCTGACGGGAAGTGGTATCCAGCGTATCAAAAAGCCGGTTGTTGGCAGGGATCCCCGCATCGGTCAGTTTGTTGAGCAGGGTGGATTTTCCTGCGTTGGTGTAGCCCACAATGGCCACAACCGGCACGGAGTTTTTCATTCTCCGCTCCCGCTGGACCTGACGCACCTGACGCACCTGCTCCAATTCCTGCTGCAGCCGGGTGATCCGCTCCCGGATGTGCCGGCGGTCACTTTCCAGCTTGGTTTCACCGGGGCCACGGGTGCCGATGCCGCCACCCTGACGGGACAGGCTCTTGCCCATACCGGACAGTCTGGGCAGCAAATACTGATACTGGGCCAGCTCCACTTGCAGACGGCCCTCCTTGGTCTTGGCCCGTTGGGCAAAAATGTCCAGAATCAGCGCGCTGCGATCCAGCACCGTCACGCCGATGATCTCTTCCAACGCCCGGATATTGCCGGGAGAAAGCTCGTTATCGAATACCACCATTGTGGATTCGGTAGCCTCCACCAGCATCCGCACCTCCTGCGCCTTGCCCTCACCGATAAAGCTGTGGGCATCCGGGGTGTGACGGTTCTGCAGAATCTTTCCGGTGCAGAAACCGCCGGCGGTCTCCAGCAAGGCCTCCAGTTCTTCTATTGTCTCGTCGGTTGCCGTTTGATCTGCACGGAAGCAATCCGCATTCAGGCCAACCAGCACCGCCCGCTCCTGCTTTTGTACTTGCACAATTTCTTCCATAAGTCCTCCAAATGCTTCCCCTTGAGGAGAAGGCTTTGCAAGGGCGTACCAAAACAAAAAGTCCGCACTACGCAAAACGCAGTGCGGACTTCTGTCTTACTTCAGGCCGAAACGCTTGTTGAAACGGTCAACACGTCCACCGGTGTCAACCAGCTTCTGCTTGCCGGTATAGAAAGGGTGGC
>SVLL01000001.1 GCA_015067935.1 Oscillospiraceae bacterium
AGCCTGTCTTGCCCTCCGGCAGCGTCACAAATGCTCCGAAATTCGTAATTGTTTTTACTTTACCTTCTAAAATTGCGCCGACAGTTAACTCCATAGTTTGCTTTGCTTCCTCCAAAAATCATTTATCCGGCGTGATAATGACGGTGTCCGGATCCACCATGCCCAGTTCTTCCTGTGCGATGTCCTTGATGCCTTCCAGGGTGCCCAGATTGTCGATTTTGTCTTCCAACGCCTGGTTTTCCTGCTCCAGCTGCTGAGCCTGTGCCCGCCACTGCTCCGCCCGGTTTTGGGCGTCCAGCGTTACGGAATGGAGCACCAGAAGAGCCGCCAGCACGATGACCAAAGCGATGGCGATGGCGATGATCGTACCCCGGGAGCTGGGCTTGATTGCAAACTTGAATTGACGCATCTCGTCCGTGAAGCTCATTTTGGTTATCTCCTTTGTAATCATTTTTTCTCATTCTAATTGTACTCATTTTTTTCATATATGCAAATATTTTTTTCAAAAAATCCGCAATTTTTTCAAAAATTTTTCCAATAAGGGAGAAAAGACCCCAAACGGGCATCCAAATTCCGGAAAAAACCGGACGCAGCAGCTTGCCGGCGGTCATTTCCGTAAAAATTCCGCCCAGAATCAGAGACAAAAGATACCAGATGCTCACATCTCCCTGACACACCCCGAAGCTGTGCTGCACCCAAACCGGGAATGTCCCCAGCAGAAACAGCAGGTCCGCCCAATGGCGGTGCCGCCGTCCCAGCGGACGGAGAAAGCCATACCAAAGCCCCAGCAGTCCCCCGAGTGCCAGCCCCATCAAAAATCGCCAGCCGGCGAGGGCAGGAGCCGTCATCCCAGAAGCCTGCGCAGCCAAGAGCCCGCAGGCCGCTGCTGTTCATAGTGAAGGCTCTCCACAGACCCTTCCACGACCACCTGACCGCCCTCCAGCGATAGGGTCTTCAGCTGCAATTCCTGCCCCCGAATCACCAAAAGCCCCAGCTCTGTGCGCAAAACCACGCCCGTCTCATCAAAACTGACCACCTCACTCACCCCGGTCATAGCCAGATGCTTCCGTTCGTTCAGGGTCAGCCGGTGGGGCAGCAGCATTTGGTTCTCTCCCATATTATCACCTCACCTAACTCTATGCAAAGAATCGCGCGATATACCAACATTGACACCAACAGCAAAATAGAGTAGAATAAATATACCTCCCCCCGAGGGGAAGGTGCCCCCGCAGGGGGCGGATGAGGAATACGGGCAATAATCTTGGGTTATTGCCATTGTGCGGGCCTATTCCTAAACGCTATTCTGACGCCATTCCTCTCCCGTCTTTTGCTGCGCAAAAAACCACCCTCCCCGGGGGAGGGTATATCGGAGGTTACACTATGCAGATTATTCAGGATCGGCGGGCATTGCACAAAATCCCCGAGCTGGACCGCAATTTGCCCAAAACCCTCGCATATCTTCGTGATGCTCTGGCGCAGCTGAATTGCCGGGTTTTCACCCCGATGGAGGGTGCGCTCTGCGCCTTTTTTGACTATGGCGCAGAAAAAGCCATTGCCTTTCGCAGCGATGCGGACGCCCTGCCGGTGCAGGAAAACTCCCGGGTGGACTTTACTTCTCAGCATCCCGGGCAGATGCACGCCTGCGGTCACGACGGACATATGGCCATTTTGCTGGAGCTGGCCCGTCGGCTGAATGAAAAGGAAACGCTGCCCCACAATGTGCTGCTGGTGTTCCAGCCGGCGGAGGAGACCACAGGCGGAGCAAAGGATCTGTGCGCCACAGGCATTTTCAAGCAGTACAATGTCAAAGCCATTTTCGGTCTGCATCTGTGGCCCGGTCTTGCCAAGGGCGAAATCTTCAGCCGCCGGCAGGAGATGATGAGCCGCTCCTGCGAGGTAAAGGTGGATATTGAAGGCAAGGCCGCCCACATTGCCAAAGCAGAAGAGGGCATCGACGCTATGGCTGCCGGTGTGCGGTTTTACACCCGGGCGATGGCTATGGAGGCAGCTCTGCCCAAGCAGGTGTTCCGTCTTTTGAAATTCGGTAAGCTCCAAAGCGGAACGGTTTGCAATGTGATCTCCGGTCACACCCGGCTGGAGGGCAGCCTGCGGGCGTTTCAGGATGATGTGTTCTATTCCCTCCGTGCCGGCCTTGTATCCATCGGCAAGGATGTAGAGCGTGCCACCGGCTGCACTGTGAATATTTATATGAATGACGGCTATCCTGCGGTGATGAATCCCGATGAGCTGTACAAAAAGGTTCAGCAGGTTGTGTCTTTCCGGGAGCTGGAAAAGCCCAGTATGATCACTGAGGATTTTTCTTGGTATCAAAAGCACCTGCCGGGAATGTTCTTCTTTTTGGGATTGGGCGATGTGCCCGCCCTCCATGCGGACGATTTCAGCTTTGACGACGCGGTGCTCATCAAGGGCGCAGATTTCTTTGAAGTGCTTGCGGAAAAATATCAGTAATCTTACGGGGTGAGCAGTGCTCACCCCGTATACCTTCCCCCAGGGGGAAGGTTTTTTGCACCTTTTTTCCCCTGCGGAATACGATGGAATGAGCCGAGTGCTCAATTCAATCAATTTCGGAGGTAACGATTATGTGTAACGGCAACAACATTTGGTGGATCATCATTCTGGCAGTTCTGTTCTGCTGCTGCGGCAACGGCAACACCTGCGGCAACAATCTGTGCGCCAACACCTGCGAGCGCACCTGCTGCTGAGTAAAAATCGAAGGCACCCCGTTTGGGGTGCCTTTTTTATGTGGGGTTATTCCGCAATGCGGATCTCCTCCATCGTCTTACCGATGGAATAGTAGAAAATACGATCACGGGAGGGAGTCAGGGAAGAGAACAAGCCCCGGCGTCCGTAGATGGCATCACTGCGCACCAGAATGGGGCAGAGCCGTCCGTCCTCCATCACCTGCCGGTGAAGGGTCTGGTAATTGCCCTTATCCGCCAGTGCCTCCCGGCACATAGCGTTGGCGGCAACATCCGTCAGCCGTCCGAAATTCAGTGCCCCGTCCTCTGCAAAGAAGGCGGTCAAGTCCATATTTGGCGACAGCTTTGTCTGTCCCAGAACCAAGTCAAACTGTCCCCATTGGAGGGCATTTCGGTAATCCTCGCCGCTCTTTTCCGGAATGGTGACCACCAGTCCCGCATTGGTGAGCATCGCAGCAATGTCCTGGGCCACACGCAAGCGCAGAGGGTCATCCCGATTCACCAGCAGGGTGATCGCGGTACCGGCCAGAGCCTGATTCTCCACCGCTTGGGCAAATTTTTCAGGGGCAAAGCCGTATTTTTCCGCCAGCGTCTGGCTGTAATAGGGGAACGACGGGGAAGCAGGCAAGGTGGTGGCGTGGGCGAATCCCCGATAGTGCTTTTTTACCAGTGAATCCCGGTCGATGGCGTGGGTCAGCGCGCTGCGGACCTCTTTTTTAGAGAACACCGGGCTGTCCAGATTGCAGGAAAGATACAAAAACAGACCGTTTTCGCTCTCCCAAAGCTCATAATCCCCCCGAAAATCCACATAGGCATCGGTGCAGACCATACTGGTCCCGGAGAATTTGTACAGATCCCACAGCTCCTGCTGGGACACGCCGTGATCCAGGGGGATCACCGCAGCCGTTATGCCCAGGGGCGCATCGCACCACCAGCCGGGCTGACGGCGGAGCCGTTTGCCGGTTTCCGTGTCCTCCAAAATGTACGGACCGGTGCCCAGCGGCACTGCCTCCTTCAGCTGACTCTCCTTGATGATAGGAATATCCAGCAGCAGCGGCAGGTTATTCATGGGGATATTCAGGGTAATTTCCACCCATTGCCCGTCAATTGCCTCGATGGTCTTGATATGCTGCAGCCGTCCTGCATAAAAGCCGCCCTCCTGCGATGCCTTCAGGCTTGCCGCCACATCAAAGGCGGTGAGCGCATGGCCGTCGGAAAAGGTCGCATCGGCAATGCGGAATTTCCACACCCGCATATCCTCAGACATCTGATAGCCGTCGCACAGCATGGGGCTGACACGATAATCCGCATCCACCGTAAAAAGTCCCTGATACACCAGAGAAAGCAATGTGCGATTGCTCAGATCTGTGGCAGTATAGGGATGGAAGCTGCTCTCCAGATTGCAGGGAAGGCGCAGCTCCTTTTTGTCCGGGTGCTGGGACTGACCGGGCCCGTTACTGCCCGGCGTGCTGGCACCGGGAAGGTAGCTATTCGATTGGGTGCAGCCGGTGAGCAGCACCAGCAGCAAAACAAGCGCAATCCATCGCTTCATATCTTTCTCCTTATTTGTGGTGTACCCACCCTTCCCCCGGGGGGAAGGTGGCCCGGCAAGGCCGGGTCGGAAGAGGAACGGCGAAATCTTACAACTTCTGAGATGCCCGTTCCTTTGCTGTCATATCAATGGCTGCGAAAACGAAGAGGATAACGGCACAGAAACTGATACCACAAATGGGCTTCTTCCTTTGTCATATTCTTACGAAGCGTTTGTGCATTGTTTTTCAACGTATGATTTCGTTCCATACATATCCTCCCAAACCAAATGCACACATATCGTTACATATCGCCGTTCCTCTTCCGCCCCAGTGTGCGCACTGGGGCACCTTCCCCCCGGGGGAAGGTTTATTCTGCCGAGAAATTCTTCAGTTTATCCTTCTGCATACAGCATTTCTTGTATTTTTTCTTACTGCCGCAGGGACATTCATCGTTGGGTCCGACCTTTTTGTCCCGATTGCGGATGGGCTGCTGCTTCACGGTAGCCTGGCTTGCCGCACCGGTGCCGGTTTCCTTGGCGACACGCTCACGGCGCAGCTCCTGCGCAGGACGCAGCACAAAGGTGAACACGCCGCGCACCGTCTGCTCCCGGATGGTTCCGATCATATTTTCGAACATCAGGAAGCCCTCTTCCTTGAAGGCAACCACCGGATCGTGCTGACCGTAGGCCTGCAGACCGATGCCCTGCTTCAGATCGTCCATATCGTCGATATGCTCCATCCAGTTTTCATCCACCGCCCGGAGCAGCATCACACGCTCCAGCTCCCGGGCACTTTCCTGCCCGAACATCTCCTCTTTTTTCTCATACATCGCCACAGCGGCCTCGTAAATGGCATCTGCCAGCTTATCGGGGTCGTCGGGCAGCTGCAGACCCTTGGGCATACAGTAGCCGATGTGGGTCGTGATTTCCTTGATCAGCTGCGCATTCACGGTCTCGTACTGAGCCAGTGCGTCCATCACCACGCTGTCCACAGTGCTGCGGAGCATGGAGAGGATATTCTCCCGCAGATTTTCACCGTCCAGCACCTTCTGACGCTGGGCATAGATGATCTCACGCTGGGTGTTCATTACATTATCGTATTCCAGCACATTCTTACGGGCGCGGAAATGGCGGCCTTCCACGCTCTTCTGGGCGGTTTCCACCGCACTGGTAACCATTTTGGACTCGATGGGCTGATCCTCGGTCATACCGGCCATTTCCAGCATACCCATCACCCGTTCCGGGGAGAACAGACGCATCAGATCATCCTGCAGACTCAGGTAGAACCGGCTTTCGCCCGGGTCGCCCTGACGGCCGGAACGGCCCCGCAGCTGATTGTCGATTCGTCTGGATTCGTGGCGTTCGGTGCCGATAATAAACAGACCGCCTGCCGCTCTGACCCGCTCCGCCTCGCTGGCGATTTGGGTCTTGAACTGCTTCAGAAGCTCCGTATACTTTGCCCGGACGGACAGGATTTCCGGATCCCGGGTTTCCGCGTGGGAATCCGCCTCGGCCAGCAATTCCTCGGGCAGATCCTGCTTGCGCAGCTCGCTCTTTGCCAAAAATTCCGGGTTGCCGCCCAGCATAATATCCGTACCGCGACCGGCCATATTGGTGGCGATGGTCACTGCGCCCAGCTTACCGGCCTGGGCAACGATCTGTGCCTCCTGCTCGTGATACTTGGCATTCAGCACATGGTGAGCAATACCCTCCTTCTTCAGCAGCTTGCTGAGGGTCTCACTCTTTTCAATGGACACCGTACCCACCAGCACCGGCTGACCCATGGCGTTGCACTCCTTGACCTGCTTGACAATGGCCCGGAGCTTTTCTTCCTCTGTTCTGTAGATGGCATCGGGGTGGTCCTTACGGATCACGGGGCGGTTGGTGGGGATCTCCACCACATCCAGCTGGTAAATAGCCTCAAATTCCGCCTCTTCGGTCAGAGCCGTACCGGTCATACCGGAGAGCTTATCGTACAGACGGAAGAAATTCTGGAAGGTAATGGTCGCCAGCGTCTTGCTTTCGCCGGCCACATTCACCTTTTCCTTCGCCTCGATGGCCTGATGCAGACCTTCGTTGTAGCGGCGGCCGTACATCAGTCGGCCGGTGAACTCGTCAACGATGATGATTTCCCCGTCCTTGATCACATAGTCCTTGTCCCTTTTCATCAGACCACGGGCCTTCATCGCCTGGTTGATGTGATGGGAAATGGTGCCGTTTTGGGGATCGGACAGATTTTCCACATTAAAGAATTTTTCTGCCTTGGCGATACCCTCGGCGGTCAGGGAAACGGTGCGGCTCTTTTCGTCCACAAAATAGTCGCAATCGTAATTGTCCTGCACTTCCTTGTCCTCGGTCTTGGCAAAGACCTTCTTGCGCAGAGTGGATACAAAAGCATCCGCCATCTCATAGAGCTTGCTGGAGTTTTCGCCCTTGCCGGAGATGATCAGGGGCGTACGGGCCTCGTCGATGAGGATGGAGTCCACCTCGTCCACGATGGCAAAGGCGTGCCCGCGCTGGACCAGCTCCTGCTTGTAGGTAGCCATATTGTCACGCAGGTAGTCAAAGCCCAGCTCGTTGTTGGTGCAGTAGGTGATGTCTGCGGCATAGCTCTGCTGCCGCTGGGCAGGATTCATACTGGGAATCACCAGACCGACGGTCAGACCCATATATTTATAGACCTTGCCCATCCATTCGGATTGGTATTTAGCCAGATAATCGTTAACGGTGACCACATGGACGCCCTTGCCCGTCAGAGCATTCAGATAGCAGGGCAGAATGGCCACAAGGGTCTTGCCTTCACCGGTTTTCATTTCAGCAATGCGTCCCTGATGGAGCACGATGCCGCCAATGAGCTGTACGGGATAGGGCTTCATACCCAGCACGCGATCACTTGCCTCCCGGATGGCGGCAAAGGCCTCAGGCAGCAGGTCATCCAGCGTTTCACCCTGTGCCAGACGGGCCTTGAATTGGGCGGTTTTGCCCCGCAGCTCCGCCTCGGAAAGCTTGGAATACGGCTCTTCCAGCGCAAGAATCTTATTCACCAGCGGCTGAATTTTCTTCAGCTCCCGGGAACTGCGCGTGCCGAAAATCTTTGATAACAAACCCATAATCGATTACCTCTTTTGTCATTTTGGTGATTTTGCTCCAATTTTACCCATTATATCACAGATTTTCAAAAAATCATAGCCTGTTTATGAATTAAAGCATAGATTTCCCTTTTCAGGGAAATCTACCATAGGTGATTGATGTCATTTCGAAAGTAAAACAAAGGCTTCCCCTTGAGGGGAAGCTGTCAAAAATCAAAGATTTTTGACAGATGAGGTGTAGCTGCGAAGCAGCGTTATCATTTTTACGGGTGCTGCGCACCCTACACCTCATCCGTCAGCCCTTCGGGCTGCCACCTTCTCCTCTAGGAGAAGGCTTTACAGGGTGCAGTCCCAATATTATTTAGCATTTCGGAGGCTGCTATGCTCTTATCCTACATTCGTACAATCATTTTATATCTGGTGCTCATCGGCGTCATCCGGCTGATGGGCAAGCGGCAGATCGGACAAATGGAGCCGTCGGAATTTGTGGTGACTATGCTGGTGGCCAATCTGGCCTCCATTCCCATGCAGGACAACGGCATTCCTCTTTTTTCCGGGCTGGTGCCCATTTTGACGGTGCTGGGTCTGGAGCTGGTGCTGGCCACCGCCAGCCTGCGCAGTGTGTGGGTACGACGGGCACTGTGCGGCAAGCCGGTGATCTTGATCGAAAACGGCAAAATATTGCAAAATGCCCTTCGCGCCACCCGGGTGACCCTGGACGAGCTGACCGGGCATCTCCGGGAGAAGGATATTTTGGATATTTCCTCCGTCCAGTACGCCATTTTGGAGACCAACGGCAATCTGTCCGTCTTTCCGTGGCCCAAGGGAAAACCCTTGGCTTTGCCCATTTCCATCATTGAGGACGGGCATCTGTACGAAGAAAATCTCCGTCTTGCCGGTTATGACAAAAAATGGGTGCAGAAAATTCTGGACAAACACCGGGCCAGCCTGCGGGGTACTTGGCTGCTGACCGTTGATGCTGACGGAAATGTTCTGTGGCTGCCCAAGGAGGAACAACAATGAACAGACTTTGGATCGGTATCGTGATTTTATTCCTGCTTTTGGGGTTGGGAGTGGGACTGATGTGGGGAAGTGTGGCGTTTTTTGGCTCACTTTCCCAAAAAGTGGAGGCTTGTGGGGAGGCCGCCCTTCGTGGAAACTGGGCGTTTGTCGCCCGTGAAACGGCGGAATGTGAAGAAAAATGGGAAAAATATGCCCATTTTTGGGCGTCGTTCACCGACCACGCCCCCGTAGAGCAGGTGGAAACCCTCTTTGCCCAGCTGGAATTATACAAAAAGCAGCGGCTTTCTGTGGAATTTGCTGCCTGCTGTCGCTCCCTTGCCAAAGAAGCCGATGCCATTGGGGAGTCCCACGGCATTGCGTGGTGGAGTATTTTATAAATTCGCCCCGTGGGCAAGGGCAAGGATCCCTGCGCCCAGTGCCCGGACCGCCACAATCGCCGCAGTGTGGCTGTCCCCGTTGGCACCCACCTCCACCAAAATGCTCCCGGTGGTCATATCCAGATTGAACCGCTGCTGGCGCAGCTGCAGAGGACGGGTGATCCCCGGGTACATTTTCTCCAAAATAGCGGTGAGCTTTACGCTCAGCCCCAGATTTTCCTGCCAGTTGGGATGGCTGGCGTTTCGGTCCGACCCGGCAATGAGCATCAGCTGGGCACTTTTTTCCGTTCCCACCGTTGCCGAGGTGGTCAACTGGGTATCCGCGCCCAGATCCAGCGCATCCCGGTGCAGATCGATGACCATCCGGATGCTGGGAAATGCCTCCAGATAGGCTTTGATGGTCTTACGGGCGTGGTCGTACGAGCCGCTGTAGGAGGGGTAATCGTGCAAGGTGCGGTCGTGGAGGACGGAAATGCCGCCGCTTTCCAGCACCCGGGTCAGCTCCTCGCCGATGGAGAGCATATTATAGGATGCATTGAAGGTCCGATAAGCACTGCTTTCCTCGTAAATTTCCCCCTCTTGACGGGTGTAGCTCTCGGTGGCGTGGGTGTGCAGGATCAGCACCGTCGGATCTTCTCCGGTGAGGGTCCAATCCAGCGGCTGCAGCAAAAGGGCGTTCAGATCCGGTCCGATGGCGGTAAAATCGTAAAATTCCACATTATTCGCATCCGCGGCGGTGAATTGCAGACCCTTCGACGGTTGCGGTACGGGAAGGCTGGGCTTCGGCGCAGTTGTGGGAGGTACGGTTGTGGCAGGAGAATCCGAATAGCGGACCAGCCGACCGGTTTGCAAGTACACCAAAAAGGACAAAAACGCCTCATTTTCCAGCGGTGCAAGGGTGAAAAGCCGCAGAATCAGAGCCAGAATCACCACCCACACACCAATGGTCCGCACTTCCTTGCTCCGTTCCATAAATACCTCCAATCCTATTAACCATATAGACACAGCTCCTGCGGTATCCGTTCTCCTTGGCCCACTCTGAGGAGGGGGCTGGATGCCCGCAAGGGAAGCCAAGTCACCTGCGTTCCAAAAATGGCCTGTTGCTTTGCGCAACAGGCCATTTCTCTATTGTCCTTGTGGGCGACGCCATTTGGGGCGATCCCGCAATTCCAGCCGCAGATTTTGAAAAAATTCCGTCAGCAGCGCGCCGGCCTCTTCCTCCAAAAGCCCCTTTTCTACTGCCGGATGATGATTGAAATTCATTGTAAAAATGTCACACACCGAGCCGCAGGCTCCGCATTTGGCATCCGATGTCCCGAATACCACCCGGGGGATCCGGGCATTTACGATCGCACCGGCGCACATAGGGCAGGGCTCCAGCGTTACATACAGCGTGCATTCCCACAGCCGCCAGCCGCCCAACCGGGCGCAGGCATCGTTGATGGCTTCAATTTCTGCGTGGGCAAGGGCATTTTTCCCCTCTTCCCGACGGTTGCGGCCCCGTCCTACGATCTCTCCGTTCCTGGCGATTACACAGCCCACAGGCACTTCTCCTGCTGCAGCCGCTTCCCGGGCCAGCGCCAACGCCGCGCCCATCAGCTCCCGATCAGTCAACGCCCACACCTCCTTTTTGTCTATCATAGCGTGAATGCGGACATTCGTCAAGGGGAAAACCTTCCCCTCGGGGGAGGGTGCCCCTACTTGTCCAGCAGCAGCGCGGCAAAGAGTACCGCCAGCTCCTCACGGGAAAGTGGCCGCTGGGGACGATTCTCCAGCCGGCTTTCCGCCTCGCACAACGCCAGCTCCATAGCCGAGCGCACCTTCTCCTGCTCACAGGAGGCAGGGCGTCCGGTGAGCAGATAATCCACCGTCACACCGAACAGGCGGGCCATTTCCAACAAAATTGCCGCCGACGGCTCCCGCCGCCCCTGCTCATACATTCCCACCGCGCTGGCACTGACCTGCAATCGCTGTGCCAGCTCCCCCTGACTCCAGCCGGATGCCCGACGCAGGGTGGCAATTCGCGCTCCCAGCATTTCGATTCCTCCTTTTGTGCTCGCTTTGTGCCATCACGATACCACAAAAGTGCGGAAAATTTTGGAGTTTGCTGACGCATACACAATTCGACGGACTATACACGCGCCGTGTATTACAATAATATCACCCATTTTGTTTCATCCCACGCTTAGGAGGAATGTTATGTTAACTAAAATAGAATCCACCCTATACATAGACCCCGGTGCCCAGAGACACGCAGGCTTCTGCGACCGCTGCGGTGGGGAAATCTACGCTCCCAGCTTTGTTTGCCTGCGCTGCGAGAGGAAAAAGCTATGACGCTGCAGGAAATGAGCCGGGAATACGAGGCATCCGCCGCCTTGCTTCGGGCACGGCTGCGGCAATTGCGGCAGCAACTGGCAAAATCCGACGATGCCGACGAGATTTGGCATTTAAAACGGCGTATTGCAGAGCTGACGCCTATGCTGACCCAGATGAACGAGCTGGCGGAGCTGACCGCACATTACTACGAAAGGGGATACTACCGCAATGAAAAATACACTCTTTGAGGATTATCTGGGGCCGAGACTTCCCCGTCAGGTGCAGCTGAACCGGGTGAAAAATGTCATCGAGCAGGAGCTGACGCCCCTTCAGCGGGAGGTTGTGCTGGCCTACTATTTTCAGGGGCAGAACATCTGCCGAATCGCCGAGAGCCGGGGCGTGAACAAGAGCACCGTCTGCCGGACGCTCCATCGGGCAGAGAAACGCCTGCGGCGGTGTTTGCGGTACTAAAAATAAACATTCCGTAAATTATGACCGGATTCGGTTGAAAAGTACACTCCCAGCGGCTATAATATGAAAAAACTTCTTGATACGGAATACTTCAACAAAATGTCATTCCGAGCCGGTTCGTAATGACACCCACGGAGGATTATGCAGTGATGAACAAAATCAAACAAGCGTTGCAACGCTTTATGATGGGCCGTTACGGCACCGACAAGCTGAATACTTGGATTCTGGGCGCAGGTCTGGTGCTGTGCATCGTGTCTATGTTCATTCATTTTGCCCCGGTAAACTGGGCCCTCACCACTTGTTCCTACGCGCTGATGTTCTTGGCGATTTTCCGCACGCTGTCCCGGAACACCTACAAGCGGTATCGGGAAAACCGTCGGTTTTTGATGATTCTGGACCGTTTCAAGGACCGGGAGCATCGGTATTTTGATTGTCCCAAGTGCCGCCAGCCGGTGCGTGTGCCCCGGGGAAAGGGCAAAATTATGATCACCTGCCCAAAATGCCGGGAAAAATTCCAGAAAAAGACATAAAATTCACCCTGCGCAGTTTTCTGCGCAGGGTTTTGCTTTATTTTTCCTCTTCCGGAATGAAGCTGATGGTCAGCTCCTCCAAATTGGTTTCCAGCCGCTTGAAGGTCACGCCGGCAGCCATCAGCATCCGCTTGGAGGCAAAATTCTCCATGGTGTCCTTGTACTTGTCGGACAGATACACCACTTCCTTCACGCCACTCTGGATGATCGCCTTGGCGCACTCGTTGCAGGGAAACAGGGCCACATACACCCGGCTGCCCCGCAGATCACGGCCGTTGGCATTCAAAATAGCGTTCAGCTCTGCGTGGACCACATAGGGATACTTGGCGTTCTCCCCCTCGCGACCCCACGGAAACTCGTCATCGGAGCAGCCCTTGGGCATACCGTTGTAGCCGGTGGAGATGATGATATTGTCCCCGGACACGATGCAGGCACCTACCTGCGTGCTGGGATCCTTGCTGCGCTTGGCCGCCAGCATGGCAATGCCCATAAAATATTCATCCCAGCTGATATAATCGGTGCGTTTCATAGCGTACCTCCTGCATTTTTCCGTTAGTATAGCAGGATTTTTCCCATTTGTAAAGTAGGGGCAGCAATCTGCCGCCCGTTCTTGGCCCCCTCTGAGGAGGGGGCTGTCAAAAATCTCTGATTTTTGACTGGGGGAGAGAAAGAAAATAGTTTCATATCTCTCCCTCCGTCATTTGCGCATTCTTCGCAAATGCCACCTCCCTCCTCAGAGGGAGGCAAGGGCTACGCCCTCATCCCAATAATACCGTGGCAAGCATAAAGCGGACACCGAAGTGTCCGCTTTTATCAGTCAAATAAATCCTTGATGGCATCAAAGAATTTTTTTCGCTTGGGGGAATCGCCCAAGGTGTTATCCAGCTGGCGCAGGAGCTCCTTCTGCTCCTTGGTCAGCTTGGTGGGAGTCTCCACCACTACCGTAAACCGCTGGTCGCCCCGTCGCTTGGGGTTATTCACCACAGGGATGCCCTTTTCCCGGAGGGTGAAGGTGGTTCCGGTCTGGGTGCCTTCGGGAATCTCAAAACTGATTTTTCCGTCCAGCGTGGGAACCTGAATTTCCGCGCCCAACGCCGCCTGCGTGAAGGAAATGGGCACCTCGCAGTAAACGGTGAAGCCGTCCCGCTCGAATATGGGATGGCGGCGGATGTTCACCTCCACCATCACATCGCCGTTGGGACCGCCGTTGGAGCCCACATTGCCCTCGCCCCGAACCCGAAAGGCCTGACCGTGGTCAATGCCGGCAGGAACTTTGATCTTCAGCTTCTGTGTACGACGCACCTTGCCCTTACCCCGGCAGGTGGTGCAGGGATTTTTCACGATCTTGCCCCGACCGTTACACTGGGGGCAGGTGCTGGTGGACTGCATACTCATACCCATAAAATTCTGGGTGGTACGCACCTGACCGGCACCGCGGCAGTAGGAGCAGGTCTCCATTGTCCCGTCGGCAGAGCCGGTGCCGTTACAGCCGGAACAATTCTCAATGCGCTGGACATTGATCTCCTTTTCACAGCCGAAGGCCGCCTCTTCAAAGGTCAGATCCAGCCGCACGCCCACATTTTCGCCCTGACGGGGGCCATTGCGACGGGCACTTCTGGATGCACCGCCACCGAAGAAAGAGCCGAAAATGTCGCCCAGATCCCCAAAATCACCGAATCCGCCAAAGCCGCCACCGTAGCCGCCCTGACCTCCGCCAAAGTTGGGATCCACGCCTGCGTGACCAAACTGGTCATAACGGGAACGCTTTTCGTCATCGGACAGCACCTCGTAGGCTTCGCTTGCTTCCTTGAACTTTTCCTCCGCTTCCTTGTTGTCGGGGTTGCGGTCGGGATGATATTTAAGGGCCTGCTTGCGATAGGCTTTCTTTATTTCCTCGGCACTTGCGCCCTTCTGGACGCCCAGCACCTCATAATAATCTCGTTTGTCTGCCATAAAATCACCTCATACAATTCACGGTGCAATAACAACCCTTCCCCCGGGGGGAAGGTGGCCCGGCAAGGCCGGGTCGGAAGAGGAACGGCGAAATCTTACAGCTTTTGCCCAGTCCGTTCCTTTGCAGCCCTATCGATGGCTTCACACACATCGCGAAACCGCCGCATAACATCCAAATTACTGAAACGAAGAACATGCAAGCCTTGTGTTTGCAAGTAATCCGTTCTTTTCTGATCATATTCCATTTCTTCTGGAGAGTAGTGCTGAGAACCATCCAATTCAACCACAAGTTTTGCTTGGTGACAGTAGAAATCGACAATGTAATTTCCAATAACATACTGTCTGCGAAAACGAAGTGGATATCGACACAAAAATTGATACCAAAGATGCGATTCTTCCTTGGTCATATTTTTACGAAGCGTTTGCGCATTGTTTTTCAGAGAATGATTCTGTTCCATACTTTTCCTCAATTACGAAAATGCACAAATATTCTTACATATCGCCGTTCCTCTCCCGACCTCACTTCGTTCGGCCACCCTCCCCCCGGGGGAGGGTTAGAACGCAGCTATATTCATACCTTCCCCCGAGGGGAAGGTGCTGAGCGTTAGCGAAGCGGAAGAGGAATACGGGCGGTAATCTTGAATGATTACTACTGCATAAGTCTTTTCCTATGTTTGGTTCTGCCGCCGTTCCTCTCCCGACCTCACTTCGTTCGGCCACCCTCCCCCCGGGGGAGGGTTAAAGGTGAACAGCTGCAATACACCAACAAGGGGCGGCGAGGGCCGCCCCTTTGTGGCATTTATCAATCAACAGTCTCGTAGTCAGCGTCCACAACGCCGTCATCGCCACTCTGCGTGCCGGTGCCGGGATTGCCCTGAGGATTGGCCTGCTGGTACAGCTTCTCGCTCACTGCGTAGAAGGCCTTCTGGACCTCCTCGGTAGCGGCCTTGATAGCGGCAATGTCGTTGCCCTTGTTGACTTCCTTCAGGTTGTCAACTGCGCTCTGGATGGATGCCTTCTCCTCAGCGGAGATCTTGTCGCCCAGATCGGTCAGAGCCTTTTCGGTCTGATAGACGGTCTGATCGGCAGCATTGTGGGTGTCAACCTCGTCCTTCTTGGCCTTATCCTCGGCAGCGAACTGCTCAGCTTCCTTCACAGCCTTGTCAATATCCTCCTGACTCAGGTTGGTGGAAGCGGTGATGGAGATGTTGGCCTCCTTGCCGGTACCCAGATCCTTTGCGGAGACCTTCACGATGCCGTTGGCATCAATGTCGAAGGAAACCTCGATCTGAGGCACGCCGCGGGGTGCGGGAGCGATGCCGCCCAGATTGAAGCGACCCAGCGTCTTATTGTAAGCAGCCATCTCCCGCTCACCCTGCAGCACATGGACCTCAACGGAGGTCTGGCCGTCAGCGGCGGTGGAGAAGATCTGGCTCTTGCGGGTGGGGATAGTTGTGTTGCGCTCGATGAGTCTGGTGAACACACCGCCCATGGTCTCAATACCCAGAGACAGGGGAGTGACATCCAGCAGCAGGATATCCTGCACATCGCCGGTGAGCACGCCGCCCTGAATGGCAGCACCCACAGCAACACATTCGTCGGGGTTAATGCCCTTGAAGCCTTCCTTGCCGGTGATGTTCTTCACAGCTTCCTGCACAGCAGGGATACGGGTGGAACCGCCAACCAGCAGGACCTTATCCAGATCGCTGGCCTTCAGGCCGGCGTCGGCCATTGCCTGCTTCACGGGGATCAGGGTGCGCTCCACCAGATCAGCGGTCAGCTCGTTGAACTTGGCGCGGCTGATGGTCACATCCAAGTGCTTGGGACCCTCGGCATTTGCGGTGATATAGGGCAGGTTGACCACGGTGGTGGTCACGCCGGACAGCTCGATCTTGGCCTTCTCGGCAGCTTCCTTCAGTCGCTGCATAGCGGCCTTGTCGTTTGTCAGGTCGATGCCCTCGTCCTTCTTGAACTCGGCAACCAGATAGTTCATAATTCTCTGGTCGAAATCGTCGCCGCCCAGCTTGGTGTCGCCGTTGGTGGCCTTAACCTCTACGAGGCCGTCGCCGATCTCCAGAATGGACACATCGAAAGTACCGCCGCCCAAGTCGTAGACCATAATGGTCTGCTCGTTTTCCTTGTCCAGACCGTAAGCCAGAGCAGCTGCGGTGGGCTCGTTGACGATACGCTTCACATCCAGACCGGCGATCTTGCCGGCGTCCTTGGTGGCCTGACGCTGTGCGTCGGAGAAGTAAGCGGGAACGGTGATGACCGCCTCGGTGACGGTCTGGCCCAGATAAGCCTCAGCATCTGCCTTCAGCTTCTGCAGGATCATTGCGGAGATCTCCTGAGGGGTGTAGCCCTTGCCGTCGATGTCCACCTTGTAGTTTTCGCCCATATGACGCTTGATGGAAGCCACAGTGCGGCTTGCGTTGGTGACAGCCTGACGCTTTGCCACCTGACCCACCAGACGCTCGCCGGTCTTGGAGAAACCAACCACAGAGGGAGTGGTTCTGCCGCCCTCGGCATTTGCAATGACGACGGGCTCGCCGCCTTCCAAAACAGCCACGCAGGAATTGGTGGTGCCCAAATCGATACCAATAATCTTACCCATAATAATTTCCTCCTAAGAATAATTGTTTACAAGTTTTAATAAATCTGCTCTCTTGATCCCCTCCAAGGAGGGGGCTGTCACGCTCACCAAGCGTGACGGGGGAGAGAACCTACCCCTCAGTCCAAAATCAAAGATTTTGTCCAGCTCCCCTCGCAAGGGGAGCCAAGACGACCTTCGGTCGTTTTGCTCTGTTAATTCGCAACCTGAACCATTGCGAAGCGGATCATCTTGTCGCCCATCTTGAAGCCCTGCTGGAACACCTGAGAAACGGTATTCTCGGGAAGGCTCTCATCCTCGGTGTGCATAATCGCATTGTGCAGATTGGGGTCAAATTCATCCCCCACCGCACCGATGATCTCCACGCCAAAGCCGGTCAAGATCTTCACCAGCTCGTTCATAGTCATTTCCACGCCCTTTTTGTAGGCGGCATCGGCAGTTTCCTGCTGCAGTGCCCGGCTCAGGTTGTCATACACCGGCAAAAGCTTTTCGATGGCATCCGCTCTGCCGTTTGCGTATGCGGCATCCTTTTCCGCGGTAGTGCGCTTGCGGAAATTGGCATATTCCGCCGCCAGGCGCAGGTGCGCGTCGTGCTCTTGGTTATATTTTTCCTCGAAGGGGTTGACCTCGGGGGTCTCCTCAACGGGAGTTTCCTCCACAACCTCTTCTGCGGGAGTTTCTTTCTTTTCCTTTTTTGCCACAGTTGTTCCTCCTTATTCCTCATCGCCTTCCGGCAGCTGAGGCTGCTCGGGCTTGCTGAACATCTTGCTCAAGCTCTCGGCAAAATAGCTCAGCCGGGCGGTGACTTTGGCATAATCCATACGGGTGGGTCCCACCACGCCGATCATACCCTGAAGACCGTCACCAATGTCGAATTTTGTCATAACCACTGAGGTGTCCTTCAGCTCCGCCGCCACATGTTCAGGACCTACCAGCACCTTCGTGCCGTTGGCTCCCTGCATCACGGCAGGCAGTGCGGAGAGGGTATCACCGTCCAAGGTCGTGAGCATCCGATGGGCCTTGTCAATGTCGTGATACTCAGGATGCTGCAGCAATCTTGCCTGACCGGCCACCGCCATATTGGTGCTGGTCTGATTGCGGAGCGTTTCCGTTGTGAAATCCACGATCACCGGCACCAGACTTGCGGCAGAACCTGCGGAATTCATCAGCTTTTCCATCAAAGCCGGGGTAAATTCCTCAACGCTCAGCCCGGTCATTGCGGCATTTAAGACTGCAGAGAGCAATTTCAGCTCATTTTCGCCCACCTGCAGGGGCAGCTTGATCAGCTTATTGACCACCTGATCGTTAGAAAGCATCACCACAAGGATGAAGCTGCCTGCGCCGGCCAGAATCAGGTCAAACCGCTTGACGGTTGCACCGCCGGAGCGTTCCGCTACGGAAATCGCCGGCAGGTCCGTTGCCTGAGAAACCAGCTTTGCCACCTTTTCCATCAGCTTATCCACGCGCTGCATTTTTTCCTCAATGGCGGTGTTGATGGAGGCGGTTTCGTCCATACTCAGGCGGTATTCCGCCATCAGCTCATCCACATACAGCCGGTAGCCGGCAGCGGAAGGGATGCGCCCTGCGGAGGTGTGGGGCTGCTCCAGATAGCCCATAGCGGTCAGATCCGCCATTTCGCTGCGGATAGTAGCGGAGGAGTAGTTCATATCCTGCATTTCGGCAATAGCCTTGGAGCCAACGGGCTCGGCTGTGCGGATATACATATCCACGATGGTGCGAAGCACCTTTTTCTTTCTTTCAGTGAGTTCCATGGATAACCTCCTCTCGTTTTTAGCACTCTTTACCTCTGAGTGCTAAGCACACTATACTATAGAGTGCCAAAATTGTCAAGGGGTGTATTTTGAATTATTTTTGAACTTTTGAAAATTGACCCAATTTATTGTTCCCAAAGCAGGATTTTCCTATGCAAAGCCTTCCCCTTGAGGACCGTCCGGGAGGCCGACCCCTACGACAAAACGCACAATGTAACGATATGTCATTCCGAGGGCGCAAAGCGACCGTGGGAATCTCCCGGTACCATTGGTGGTTACTGCACAGTGTATCGGTGGATGGAAGCAGGAGATTGCCACAGCCCCTTTCGGGGCTTCGCAATGACATATTTGTAGCGTTGTACGATAAACTATCAACTGTCAACCATCAATGAAAAAGCAGGGTCTTTCGACCCTGCTTTGGAGCACGAAGTGCGAGCCTCCCCTGTGCAAGGGGAGGTGGTCCAAATCTCGGATTTGGACCGGAGGGGTTGTCATTGTTGTTTATATCAATCCCTCAGTCATTTGCTCATTCTTCGCAAATGCCAGCTCCCTTTACACAAGGGAGCCTATATTATAATGTATCAGATTCTGGCGACGCCGGAAGCACGGGCAGCCTCGGCAACAGCCTTGGCAACCGCAGGACCCACGCGCTCATCGAAAGCAGCGGGGATGATGTAGTCGGCATTCAGCTCATCATCGGAAATCAGGTTGGCGATTGCCAGAGCGGCAGCCATCTTCATCTCCTCGTTGATGTCGGAAGCACGAACATCAAAGGTACCGCGGAAGATGCCGGGGAAGGCCAGCACATTGTTGACCTGATTGGGGTAGTCGGAACGGCCGGTGGAAATAACGGCAGCACCGCCGGCCTTGGCATCCTCGGGGAAGATCTCGGGGGTGGGGTTGGCGCAGGCGAAAACGATGGCATCCTTAGCCATGGTCTTGACCATCTCGGTGGTCAGCGTGCCGGGAGCGGAAACGCCGATGAACACATCTGCACCCACGATCACATCTGCCAGCTTGCCTGCCTTCTTCTCCAGGTTGGTGGTCTGAGCCATCTCTTCCTTGATCCAGTTCAGGCCCTCACGACCGGCATAGATCGCACCGGTACGGTCGGTCATAATGATGTTCTTGAAGCCATAGCTCTGCAGCAGCTTGACGATGGAAATTGCGGCAGCACCGGCACCGGAGGTGACGATCTTCACATCTTCCTTCTTCTTGCCAACCACCTTCAGGGCGTTGATCAGGCCTGCCAGCGTAACGATTGCAGTGCCGTGCTGGTCATCGTGGAAGATGGGAATGTCGCACTTTTCCTTCAGCTTGCGCTCGATCTCGAAGCAGCGGGGAGCGGAGATATCCTCCAGATTCACGCCGCCGAAAGAGCCGGAGATCATATAGACGGTGTTGACGATCTCGTCCACATCCTTGCTCTTGATGCACAGAGGGAAGGCGTCCACATCGCCGAAGGACTTGAACAGAACGCACTTGCCTTCCATAACGGGCATACCGGCCTCAGGACCGATGTCGCCCAGACCCAGAACGGCAGTACCGTCGGTGATGACAGCACAAATGTTGTGACGGCGGGTCAGATCGTAGGACTTGTTCACATCCTTCTGGATCTCCAGACAGGGCTGTGCCACGCCGGGAGTGTAAGCCAGAGAGAGGTCTTCCTTCGTGGCAACGGGAACCGTGGCCACCACTTCAATTTTGCCCTTCCACTCACCGTGGAGGCGCAGAGATTCCTTTGCGTAATCCATTTTAAATATTCTCCTTATGGGAAATTAAATTTAATAGTTAAAAATTGTTGCACCATGCCTCAAATATGTCATTGCGAAGCCCCGGAGGGGCTGTGGCAATCTCCTGGTACCGTTCATCGACATGCTGTGCAGTGACAAACATCGTACCGGGAGATTCCCACGGGCCTTACGGCCCTCGGAATGACAAGAGTGGGAGGTTGTACCTCCAATCTTCAACTTTCACTTTTCAACTGTCAACTGATTAGTCCAGGTACTCGGGCAGGTACTCGGTGGAGCCGGTGTACTCGGCGATCATCTTCATCTCGTCGTAGGTCTTGTCGTTCAGGTACACGCCGTTAGCCAGCACGCCGGCACGGGCCTCGTACTCCTTCTCGCCGTGGATGTAGATACGCTCCTGACCGTCGGCCTTAGCAGAATCGCGAACCTCCTGCAGGTACTTGGAAAGGGAAGCCTCAATGGCCTTCTTGTCGCCGAACATTGCATGGTCCATTGCAATGAAGCACTGGGCAATATTGGAGCGGCCGGGGGTCTTGTAGATGTAGTTGGAGGTGGTGCCGCCTGCCAGAATGGCGGTGAAGATCTCGCACAGCATTGCAAAGCCGTAGCCCTTGTAGCCGGAGGTCATCTCGCCGGAGCCGCCCAGAGGCAGAATGCCGCCGCCGGTCTTGGCGATGATGTTCTTCAGCACGCGATCGGCATCGTCGCTGTCTGCGCCGGTCTCATCCAGAGCCCAGCCCAGAGGCAGACCGTTGCCGCGCTTGACATACACTTCCAGCTTACCTCTGGGCACCACGGTGGTGGCGGCGTCAAAGGAGAAGTTCACGGGATCGGCGGGCATTGCGAAAGCGATGGGGTTGGTGCCCAGCATAGCCTGCTTGCCGAAGGTGGGGACCATGATGGCCTCGGTGTTGGTCATAGACATACCGATCAGACCCTGATCGGCGGCCATACGGGAGTAGTAACCGGCAACACCGTAGTGGTTGGAGTTGCGAACGGTGACGATGCCGAAGCCGGACTTCTTGGCCTTGTCGATGGCCAGCTGCATTGCCTGCACGCCCAGAGTCTGGCCCATGCAGTCGTTACCCTCGATAACAGCGGACAGGGGCGTTTCGAAAACCACCTCGGGCTTTGCACCGATCTTGACCATACCGCTGGTGATTTCCTTGTGGTAGCGGATCATACGCTGCACGCCGTGGGACTCGATGCCGCTCAGGTCAGCCTCCAGCAGAACATCGGTGATCTGCTTGGCCTCTTCTTCATTGAAGCCGTAGCCCTTGAAGGACTCTACGCAGAAGCGAACCAGCTTCTCATAATTAACATGATGGTACTGCATAGTATGTAACCTCCTTGTGAATTACACGCCCCAGTAGCTTGCGAAGCCGCCGTCCACGGGCAGAACTGCGCCGTTGACGAAGGAAGCAGCCTCGGAGCACAGGAAGATCACGGGACCGCACATCTCAACGGGATCACCGTAACGACCCATGGGGGTCTTAGCCAGCACGCGCTCGCCACGGGGAGTAGCGGAGCCATCCTCGTTGGTCAGCAGGTAGCGGTTCTGGTTGGTCAGCAGGAAGCCGGGAGCGATGGCGTTGACGCGGATGTTGTTGCTGTAGTTCTGGTTGAAGTGGGTAGCCATCCACTCGGTGAAGTTATAAACAGCAGCCTTTGCACCGCAGTAAGCCACGGTGTTGGTCAGGGGGTGATAGGAGGACATAGAAGCGATGTTGATAACATTGCCGTAACCCTGCTTTGCCAGCAGCTCGCCGAAGACCATGGTGGTCAGCACTGCGCCGGTCACATTCAGATCGAACACCCACTTAAAGGCGTCCAGATCCAGATGGAAGAAGTCCAGATCCTTGGAGATGGTAGCCTGGGGCTTGTTGCCGCCTGCGCCGTTGATGAGGATGTCGATCTTACCGAAGTGGTTCACAACGATGTCGCGGGCCTCTTCAAGGCTTGCACGGTCCAGAACATTGGCCTTCACAGCGATGGCATCGCCGCCGTTGGCAACGATCTCGTCAGCGATCTTCTGAGCGTTCTCCACGAACAGGTCCAGCAGAGCGATCTTTACGCCCTTCTTGGCCATCTCGCGAGCCATGGTGCCGCAGATGATGCCGCCTGCGCCGGTGATGACGGCCACCTGGCCGGAAATATCAAAGTTTACATTGTACATAGTAAATTCCTCCTATTTATTTAGACCGTGTAACCAAGGTCTACCATTTCAATATTGCCGTTGGGGCAGCGGTTGAAGCACATACCGCAGGCCACGCACTCTTCCTTGCGGATGTGCATGGTGTCTGCATCGATGATCTCGGGAGCGAAGTCGGTGCAGATGGTCTTACACAGCTGGCAGCCTTCGCCGCAGCCGCAGTTCAGGCAGCGGGAAGCTTCCTTCTGTGCCTCTTCCTCGGTCATCACACGCTCGGAAATGTCAAAGCCTGCAATTCTCTCGGCCGCAGGGGCATTCAGGTTCAGCTTATTGCTATCCTTCTTCAGGTAGCCGGTGCGCTGACGGACGATCTCGGGGTTGACGGTCTTGGTGGGAGCCACGCCCTTCAGGGTAGCGGCCTCACCGCGGATATCCGCATCGATGACCGCAGCGGCATTCTTGCCGGCCGCGATAGCGGTAATCACATTGGCAGAGCGCACAGCATTGCCGCCGGCGTAAACGCCATCAACGCTTGTCTTGCCGTTTGCGATCTTCACGAAGCCGTTCTTGGTTTCCACATTGCCCAGCACCTCGGCATCAGCAACATACTCGTTTGCGATGACGGTTTGTGCACAGGGGATGGTCATCTCAATACCGCCACGCTCTACGGTCACGCCGTCAGCGGTAATTGCCTTGACAGCGGCGTTATCCAGCAGCTGGACGCCTTCTTCCTGAGCAAGTACCAATACTTCCTGATCGGCAGAACCCTTGCCGTAAGCGGAGCTCCACAGCAGGCTGACCTTCTCAGCACCCAGCCGGATGGCGGTACGGGCAGCATCCATGGCAGCGAAGCCTTTGCCGATGACGGCAACGGTCTTTTCGACCTTGACTTTCTCACCGCAGGAAACAGCTTTCAGCAGTTCCATCGCATCCAGCGCATTTTCCGCACCGGGAATATGGGAGGTGACCTTCTTTTCATTGCCGATAGCGGCGAAAATTGCCTCAAAGCCGTCGTTTTTCAGGCTTTCAACGGTGAAATCCTTGCCCAGAGCCTTGTTGAAGGCAAATTTCACACCCTGCTCAATGAGAGCAGTCACTTCGTTTGCCAGCACGCTCTTATCCATCACGAAGTTGGGCATACCGTAGGCCAGCTTACCGCCGGCGGCAGCTTCCTTCTCAAAGACGGTCACATCATAACCGGCACTGCGCAGCTCAGCGGCGCAAGCCATACCGGCAGGACCGGCACCGATGACGGCGACCTTGTGGCCGTTAGGCTCAGCAGTTGCCCAAGCAGGCGTCCATCCCTGAGCGCGGCCGTATTCCAGCACGAAACGCTTCAGCTGACGGATTTTCACGGGGGAATCGTAGGTGCTGCGGATGCAGGCATCCTCACAGGGATGGTTGCACACCAGCGCACAGATATTCTGCAGGGGGTTCTTGCCGGTAATCAGGTCGAAAGCTTCCTTGTACTCACCCTTGGCGATCTTCTGGATATAGGCCTGCGTAGGAACATGGTGGGGGCAAGCGGACTTACAGGGAGCGGCGAGATTCGGCTCCTTGACCCGGGCATAGCCGGCGAAGATGGTCACATCGGTGGCGGTACGGACTTCCGGCACCACCAGACCCCGCATCTGGGAAAGATCGGTGTAGCCATGCTCCTGCATATACTTGTCCAGACCCTCGATCATAGGCCGGCAGATGTCGTAGCCGGAGATCAGGGTTTCAGCGCACACACCCAGCAGGTTGCCGCCGCAGAGGATCATCTCCACAGCGTCACGCCAGTTGGTAATACCGCCGGCGGCCATAATGGGCGCATCCATACCGCAGACCTTGCGGATCTCGTAGGTATCACGCTGGGCCAGCGGCTTCAGCCACTTACCGCAGTGGCAGCCCATGGAAATTTCCTTCTGCAGATGGTAGAAGGCCTTGCCGGGATCGTCGATGTCGATGGGGGGCATACCCAGACGGTTGCCGGTTCCGCCCACGGCATCTGCGCCGGCTTCATACAGAGCCTTTGCAACCTTGGCGATCTGACCGCCCTCGGGGGTCAGCTTTACGAACAGAGGGATGGAAATGGCGTTCTTGACGGCCCGGCAGATCTCTGCGGCCACATCCGCCTGCTGACCCATACTTGCGCCGGTCTGCTTCTTGGCGGAAGCTTCGCCGCCGGAGGTCATTTCCACATTGTAGCTCATATTGGGGCAGCACATATTCAGCTCGATGATGTCCGCACCGGCCTTTTCAAACTCCACCGCCATATTGACCCAGCCATCCACGCCGTTGTCGCCGGCGTAGGTGATGTTGGCCATCAAAAGCAGATCGTGGAGGTGAGGCTTGGCATCCCGGATCAGCTGCAGGCCCTCTTGGAAGGTCAGACGCTTTTCGGCAGTAAATGCCAGCGCATCCCGATCCTTAAAGAGGGAATAACGGGGCTTGCGGTTGATGTAGGGTGCCGGGTCGATGCTCAGCTTGATGGAAGCTGCCGCCCAACCGGTCCGCTCGATCTCAATGAGCTGGCGAACGGACTTGGTGGTAGGACCGGAGGCCACAAAGAACGGGTTTTTAAAGGTAACGCCGCCGATGGTAACCGGGATCCGGATATCCTTGGGTGTCTGTTTCATAGATTAACCCTCCAGTTTGTCGTTCTTTACATTAACGCCTTCCTTGGCAGACTTGTAGATGAGGTTGATAACACGCATTGCTTCCAGACCGTCGATGCCGCGCAGACCTACCTGGGCATCCACGCCGGCCTTGGCGCACTCCACAAAGTGGTTGATCTCGCCGCAGTAGCCCAGCTGATACTTTTCGTCAACAGCCACATTGGCCCAGCCGGTGGTGACTTCGGCCTTTTCGATGGTGTAGTCCAGACCGTCGATGGAGAAGGCCTGAACAGGACCGCGGAAGGACAGGTCCACATGGATGGTGCCGCGCTCGCAGTAGATGTCCATAATGTCTTCCATACCGCCGATGGTCACATAGTTGGCTTCCATAGTAGCGAAGGTGCCGTCGGCGAAGCGGACGAATGCGCCGGCCCAGTCCTCGCCCTCCATCTTGTGATGGATCAGGTTATCCTCCAAACCGCCGGAGGTCATAGCGGTCAGCTCGGACCACTTATTGTCCTTCAGTGCCAGCAGGAAGCAGACGGGGTGCACGCCCAGATGGACCATACAGCCACCGCCGCAGTACTTGATCAGCTGTGCAAAGGGGCTGTGGGAGCCGGAGTGGCACTCACGGGCACGGATGTACAGAGGCTTGCCCAGCTGGCCGCTTTCCATAATGGCCTTGGCCTTACGGAAGGCAGGAGCAAACAGCCAGTCCTCAGCGTAGTAGATGTGCTTGCCCAAACGATTGGCGGTGTCCACCATATCCTGGGCATCCTCAACGGTGGTAGCCAGAGGCTTCTCGCAGATGATGTCCTTGCCTGCGTTCATAGCCTTGATGGCCACATCGTGGTGCAGGAAGTTGGGCATACAAATGTCAACCAGATCGCAATCGCACTCAGCGATGGCGGTGTTGTAATCGTCATAGGCGGTGTAGCCGGTGAAGCCGTAGCGGTTAGCCAGAGCCTCAATGCGGTCCAGTGCCTTATCGCAGATGCCGACGATCTCAACCTTGTCCAGAATACGGCTGTAGCCGTCGGAATGCAGATCAGCGGAGAATGCCGCACCGATCAGAAGAACTCTCAATTTGTTCATAAGTACCTACTCCTTTGATTAGATGTTGGATTTTTCACGCTGGGCATCCAGCTTTTTGTTACGGAAGTACAGGATGAGGTCCGTACCGACCATGATTAAGTTCAGGAAATAGAAGAACAGAACATACCACTTTTCGGCAAAGTCTGCCATATAGGCCTCGTTCAAAAACTTGCCGGTGATACCTGCCACATAGCCGAAAAGAATCAGGCACAGAAAGGCAAGGCTCTTGCCCTTGGCAGTACGGGCTTTCCAAGACTTTATCACATTCATAGGCCAGGATGCGCCAAAGCTGACGATCATGACCACTTCAAGAATTTCAGACATATTAAATGCTCCTTGTTATGTTCTCACAAAGGCTTTCCCCAAGGCTTATATTACAGAATCTTGGAAGCGGCAGCCTTGTCCAGATACAGACCGGCATTCTTATGCTGACGCAGGATGGAAGCGGGGCAAGCGGTGGTCACGGGGCCACGGGTTGCACCGTAGACAGCATTGGCCTTCCGGTCGGTGGGAACAACGCAGATGGCGTTGGGCACGGACATAATGAAGCTCATGGTCAGGCTCATTGCGTACTTGGGAACATCGTTCAAAGTGGGGAAGCAGCCGTCATTGACCTGCTGCTGACGGCACACATCGTCCAGCTCCACGACCTTGATCATATAGGGGTCATTGAAATCCGCAACCGCAGGATCGTTGAAAGCCAGATGGCCGTTCTCGCCGATGCCCAGCAGGATCAGGTCGATGGGGTACTTCTTCAGCAGCTCGGTGTACTCAGCGCACTTTGCCTCTGCCTGATCGGCATCGCACAGCAGATAGTGCAGCTCCATAAAGGGAACCTTGTCGAAGATGGCGCGGCGCAGCCACAGACCGAAACCGGCAGGCTCCTCGGGGCTGATGCCGATGTACTCGTCCTGATGGAAGCCCCGGACCTTGGTCCAGTCGATATCCTGCTTCAGCAGATTTTCCAGCAGATCATTCTGGGAGGGAGCAGCGGCAAAGACCACATTGGCAACGCCGTTCTTTGCAATCACCTCGTTGATGATCTTGGCGGCATCCTCAGCAGCCTTGACGCCCATCTCGGCGCGGGTGTTGAAGATGTAAACGGGCAGGTTTTCCACTTTCTGGGTGATGATTTCCATGATACAAAACTCCTTATTTTTACAAATATTTTTTCTTCTCTCCGGGTAATAAAAAGCGAGGGATGGTCTGAAAACCATATTTTCGCATCTTATGCTCCAATCATACCAAAAAAGCGCGCTGTTTTCAAGCCGTATTTTTGTAAAAATGCCTTTTAAAGGTAGCTTTTTCATTGATTTTTCTTTTATATTGTATTCAGGCTTTCCCCGGGGCACGACCGGAAAAAGCCGCCGACCGGGAAGGTCGGCGGTTTTGCTGTTAAATTTCTTCGCCAAAGAGCTTGGCGGTGTTCTTCCAGAGGATCTTTTCCCGGTCCTCGTCGGAAAGCTTTGCCTCCAGCACCTGTCCGTAGGAGCAGGCGAAGCCCACCGGAAGGTCCGAACCGAACAGTATCCGATCCACGCCGACCAAGTCGATGGTATGCTGTAAATCGTTAGAGCCCACCAGCGTGCCGCTGTGGTCGATCCAGACATTTTTATATTTTGCAACCGGGCGGATACCGTGGCAGGGCTCACCGCCCAGATGGGCCATAATGATCTTGGCCTCGGGGTAACGCTCCGCCAGCTTGGCCACATTCCGGGAGGTGGTTTCACATTCCAGCTGATCCACAGCCTTGACGAAGGTATGGAGTAAAATTGGCTTGTCGTATGCGATCATCTGCTCCACCAGCGGAAATACCCGGGGATCATCGCAGAAGGTAGCCACCCAAAGCTTCAGGCCGCAGAATCCCTGCTCCTCAATGCCTTTTTTTACTACATCCAGTGCATTGTCGTGGCTGGGATTGGCATACACATAGCCCCGCATCAGATCCGGGAATTCCTTCACCAGCTCCGAAAGCGTCTGATTGTCCAGCTGCACCTGCTCACGGGTGGGATAATAGCCGCCCTCCACATTGGAAAGGTAGTACCGCGTCACACCGTAGCGTTCTGCGGTATTCAGCAGCTCCCGGCGATAAAATTCCGTGTCATAGAGCCCGTAATGGGCATGCACATCGTAGATCATACCTTCACACCGGGGCACTTGGCAAGGAAGTTACGGCCATCGGATGCAGCGGCCAGCTCACTTTCATTCAGTTCGCCCATCTGCATATGGAGCAGACTGCTCTTCAGGCACAAAATGCCGGACATGGAGCCGTAGACCACACGCTGACGCATTTCTTCGCCCAGCTCCTCCAGGGGGAAGCAGCCGTGACGCATACCGCTGAGCTCATAGAAGCAGGCGGGGTGGGCCAGAATGGTTTCCTTGTGGATGTTCAGATCCGCATAAGTGGATGCGCCGCACAGCAGCACGGTCAGACCGTGGTGGCTGTCCAGCCAGGCGGAAAGCTGGTCCCACTTGATGGGGGTGGGGATCAGCATATAGGTGTTGCGGATATCCTCCAGCCAGAGGGTCAGATACAGGGGCAGACCCTTCTCCTGCAGGTATGCGCACAGCTCCTCAAGGAAGGGATTTTCCATATCATAGCCGTGGTAGGTGGGCATCACCCGGACGCCAGCAATGTTCCAGTTCTCCACGCCGTAGCGGACGATGTCCATACAAGCGGGAAACAGGGGATTGACGGTCATAATGTGGCGATACTTGGTATCCTTGATGGTCTCGTGCAGCTCCTTCTCCGGCTCGAAATAATCCCGGTAGAACATGGATTTCAGGCTGGAAACGAAGCCGTATTCGATGCCGTTTTCCTTGTGAATCTCCTGCAGCTGGTCAAAAGTCTCCACCGCCAGCGGATGGAACGGCCAAGAGCCGATATAGCAGTTAAAATCAAGCATTTAGAAACCCTCCCCAAAAAGCTCAGCTGTATTTTTCCAGAAGATTTTTTCCCGTTCCTCGGCTGTCAGCTTACATTCCAGTACCTGGCCGTAAGCACCGGCAAAGGTGATGGGCATATCCGATCCGAAGAGGACCCGGTCCACACCCACCAGATCGATGGTGTGCTGCAGATCGTTGGAGCCCACCAGCGTGCCGCTGTGGTCGATCCACACATTTTTGTACTTTGCCACATTCCGGATGGCGTGGTAAGGCTCGCCGCCCAAATGGGCCATAATGATCTTGGCCTCGGGATAACGCTCTGCCAGACGGCCGATGTGGTAAGAGGTGGTCTCATACGGAAGCTGACCCACCGCCTTGATGAAGGTGTGGAACAAAATAGGCTTGTTATAGTCGATCATTTTCTCAATGAGCGGATAGTTCAGAGGATCGTCTGCGTGAGTGGCGACCCACATTTTCAGACCGGACATTCCCTGCTCCTCGATGCCCTTCTTCAGCACATCCATTTTGTTGTCGTGGCGGGGATTGACATACACATAACCCTTGATCAGCTGGGGCTGTTCCTTCATGAACTGATATGTCACCAGATTGTCATTTTCAATAGCAGCCTCATTGGGATAGTATGTATCGTCAATGGAGGAGATGTAATAGCGGTCAACACCGAACCGCTCCGCTACGGCCAGAAGATTTCGTTTGCCGCCCTCGATGTTGTGTGTCATCACATGGGCGTGCACATCTGTTACCATTTAGGATCACCCTTTCAAAAGTGAAATTTTTACAGCTGCGCTGTAAGGTTACAATAGTCCATTTGGATAAAAATGTCAAGGAGTTTTCACGGTTGTAATGCCCTTAAATCTGTCATCTATATGGAATTGAAGGAAAACACGCTAAACCCTCCCCCCGTGGGAGGGTTTAGGCCTGCGGCGCATATAGGGATTGCATTTTGCACAAAAATATGGTATACTTTTCGGTTGGAAAGAAATCCTAACGCAGAAAAGGAGCGTTTATATATGGCAATGCAGGAAAAGATCCGTAATATCGCCATCATCGCCCATGTTGACCACGGCAAGACCACCTTGGTGGACGAGTTACTCAAGCAGGGCGGCATTTACCGTGAAAATCAGGCAACCCAGGACCGGGTCATGGACTCCGGTGATCTGGAGCGGGAGCGTGGCATCACCATTCTGGCGAAGAACACCTCCGTGTATTATAAGGACACAAAAATCAACATCGTGGACACCCCCGGCCACGCGGACTTCGGCGGTGAGGTGGAGCGGATCCTGAAGATGGTCAACGGCGTTATTTTGCTGGTTGATGCAGCGGAAGGCCCGATGCCCCAGACCCGTTTTGTGCTGCAGAAGGCTCTGGAGCTGGGCCACAAGGTCATCGTGGCGGTGAACAAGGTGGACAAGCCCGACGCCCGTATCCACGAGGTAATGGACGAGGTTCTGGAGCTGCTGCTGGAGCTGGAAGCAACGGACGAGCAGTTTAATTCTCCCACCGTTTTCTGTTCCGGACGGCAGGGCGTAGCCAGCTACAGCCCCGACGAGATGGGCAGCGATCTGACACCGCTGTTTGAGACCATCGTGCAGTATATCGATCCTCCCACGGGCGATGAAAATGCACCTTTGCAGCTGCTGGTTTCCTCCATTGACTACAATGAATATGTGGGCAGAATTGCCGTGGGCCGCGTAGAGCGGGGCACCATCAAGGTCAATCAGGAAGTGACCATTTGTGACTTCCATAACCCGGAAATCAAGCAAAAGGGCAAGGTTGTGGCCCTCTATGCCTTCGACGGACTGGGCAAAGCCCCCATTCAGAGCGCATCCGCCGGTGAGATCGTGGCACTTTCCGGTATGGCGGACATTACCATCGGCAGAACGCTGTGCGATCCGCTGAATGTTGAGCCCCTGCCCTTTGTGAAGATCTCCGACCCCACCATCGAAATGACCTTTGCGGTAAACGATTCCCCCTTTGCCGGCAAGGAAGGCAAGTTTGTCACCTCCCGAAATCTGCGTGACCGGCTGGAAAAGGAGCTTTTAAAGGATGTTTCGCTCCATGTCACCGAGCAGGGCACCGACGCCTTCAATGTGGCAGGCCGGGGTGAAATGCACCTGTCCATTCTGATGGAAACCATGCGTCGGGAGGGCTTTGAATTTGCCGTTTCCACCCCTCGCGTGCTGACCAAGGAGATCGACGGCAAGATCTGCGAGCCCATCGAACGGATGGTTGCGGATGTGCCGGAGGAATGTATGGGCTCCGTAATCGAAAAAATGGGCCGCCGCAAGGGCGATCTGCTGGGTATGACCCCCATGGGCAACCGGTACCGTCTGGAATTTTTGGTGCCGTCCCGCGGTCTGTTCGGCTATCGGAACGAATTTTTGACCGACACCCGGGGCGAGGGCATTATGTCTTCCGTTCTGGATTCCTACGCACCTATGAAGGGCGAAATTGAACGCCGTCAGGTGGGGTCCTTGGTGTCCTTTGAGACCGGTGAGGCGGTCACTTACGGCTTAGCTGCCGCCCAGGAGCGTGGCGCACTGTTCATCGGTCCCGGCACGCCGGTTTACGCCGGTATGGTGGTGGGCATCTGCAGCCGGAACGAGGATATGAATGTAAATGTCTGCAAGCGCAAGCAGCTGACCAATATGCGCGCCTCCGGCTCTGATGAGGCCCTGCGTCTGACCACGCCCCGGGTATTTTCTCTGGAGCAGTGTCTGGAATTTTTGGCAGACGATGAGCTTCTGGAGTGCACACCCAAGAGCCTGCGCATCCGCAAGCGGATTCTGGACCACAGCGAGCGTATGCGCCAGCTGATGAAGAAACGCCAGCAGGGATAATAGGCTCCCCTGTGTAAGGGGAGCTGTCAAAAATTAAAGATTTTTGACTGAGGGGTTGTGATGTATCGATATGCTACAATCCCTCCGTCCGGAATCAAAGATTCCGTCCACCTCCCTTTACACAAGGGAGGCTTTGGCCAGTCTACAAAACACAAAACACCGCACCAGATGGTGCGGTGTTTTCATCATTCTTCGTATTCCTCGTCCCGGCGGTAGCCGTCCTTGTCGAATTTCAGCATCACCAGAATGTTAATGGCCAAGCAGCCCAAGCCGATGAGCACCAGCTCAATCAGCACACAAATTGCCGCCCAATTGGCCATATCCTCCAGTTCCAGACCGCCGATGATAATGCTGACAACAATGGCGATCAGCGTCAGCGCGCCGCCCATAACGGTAAAGACCTTGCCAGCCAAAAGCTGGGTGAATTTCCACGCATCCAAGCTGGACATACCCCACCAGAAACGGTAGCCGAGGCCGTAATTTGCCTCCTGCGGCGGCTTGAACCAGTACAGCAGACCGAAGCCCAGCTGCAGCAGCGGTCCTGCCAGCATTGCCAGCACCAGCAGAATTTTAATCAGGCCCAACACTGACCCAACACTCGGCAGCAGCGCACCGAGATCCAATTCATTTGTTGCGGTTTCCACGGCAAAACCCTCCTTGTTGTTTTCCTATACCGTCTGTTTGCAAGGACCGTCGAGAACGCCGGTCCCCACAATCTTCTCAGAAGATTGTCACACTGTTACTTCTTCTCCAAAAACTGATTGATTTCCTGAATAAAGCCGTTCACATCCTGAAAACTCCGGTACACGGATGCAAAACGGATGTAGGCAACCTCGTCCAGCGGCTTCAGCCGCTCCATCACCATTTCACCCAGACGGTCGGTGCTGACCTCCCGTTCCAGAGAATTCTGGATGGACTGCTCGATCTCATTGGTAATTTTTTCCAAATCCGTCAGATCCACCTTCCGCTTGTCGCAGGCGCGAACCATAGAATTCAAAATTTTGTTCCGGTCAAAGCTCTGACGGGCACCGTCCCGCTTGACCACAATAATGGGCAGGCTTTCCACGGTCTCATAGGTGGTGAAACGACGCTGACAGGCAATGCACTCCCGGCGGCGGCGAATGCTGTCGCCCTCCTCGGAGCGGCGGGAATCTACGACCTTGCTTTCAAAGTCGCCACAAAAGGGACATCTCATATTATTTTACCCCTTCCTTACGGATATTTATTAGATTATAGCAAAATAGGGTGGCTCTGTCTAGTTTTTTTTCTTGACATACGGGCATTTTTAAGGCAAAATATGGATAGCTATGAGATTTAAGGAGCAATTTATATGGGTAACACAATGAAACTTTGGATCAGCTGGGCCGCTGCCTTTGCACTTTGCACCATCTGCGGTCTGATTCCTACCGGGGAGAGTTCTGTGCTGGGGCTGTTCGTGATGCTGTTGGGTATGGCATTTTTTATTCCCCCGGCATTGCTGATCCGCTATGTGGTAAGCAAAAAGCGCACCACACCGCTGGTGTATGTGCGCAATATCAGCCTTCTGTCCCTGGGCTTGACGCTGATTATGATCATTCTGAATCTGGCGACCTATAACGCATCCGAGCCGGTACAGCTGATCGCCCGCTGGCTGCTGGCACTGGTGTATGCCCCCATGGGCTGCCTGCCGGATCAGATCTGGTTTTTGAGTCTGTTCGGCTGGGCCTGTGTGCTGATGGCAAGCCTGCAGTATCTGCAGAAGCAGGGTCCGCGCAGCCGCAGACACAGAAAACATCACACTTCTTCCGATTCTAAAAAGTAAACAGTTTCCCCCGACCGTACGGTCGGGGGATTTTTGTTGGTGCGATCAGTCCAGCATTTGCATCAGTTTTCCGCAGCAGCGGGGAATTACCTGACCTTCTTCCACATGCAGAATCTTGTGGCATATCGGGCAGTAAACATCTCCCTCTTTTTCTGCCTTGACAACGGCAATGAGACCTTCCTTCAGTTCCATAAAATCAACTCCTTTGGCTTTATTATACCACGCCGTAAAGGATTTTCAACGGGAAAATCTACCATATTTGCGCTGCTGCGGTCGGTACCGCTATACCTTCCCCCGAGGGGTTATAGGTTCCTGCATATTTTCAACACTCCTCTGCCGGAAACAGCTCCGCAACGGACGCGAACCGATAGCCCATTTCTTTCCACTTTGTGAGCAGTTCGTCCAGAATTTGGGCGTTGGTCTTGGAAGTGGAATGGAGCAGCACCACCGCCCCCGGATGGGTACGGGGCAGAAGCTTGGAAAAGGCATACTCTGCCGTTGGCTGGGCATCGTTGTTCCAATCCACATAGGCAAGGCTCCAAAATACTGTTTTATACCCCATTTTTTGCGCCATTTCTAAATTATTTTTGCTGTAAACGCCCTGCGGCGGACGGTAAAATCTCGGCATTTCCTGCCCGGTGATTTCCTTATAAAGCTGCTCCACGCCCTCCAATTCCTTCCGAAATGCAGCTTCATCGGAGATTTTGCTCATATCCGGATGGTGCATAGTGTGATTGCCCACAATATGCCCCTCTTCCGCCATCCGCCGCACCAGATCCGGGTGGGTCTGCATATAATTTCCCACCAAAAAGAACGCCGCCGGAACCTGATGCTTTTTTAAAATATCCAGAATCCGGGCGGTACAGCCGTTTTCGTAGCCGGCATCAAAGGTAAGATAAATTACTTTTTCCCCCGTATCCCCCAAATAGGCCGCATCCAGCCTGGACAGTTCCCGATTCGATGCTGGGGCAACCGGGGCAGCTCCCTCCTGACGGAAGCTCAGGCCCCACGCGCCGGTGGTGGCATCGGTGATGTTTTTCACCAGCAGATGCCCGGCAAAAATCAACGCGGTGCAGATAGCCACCGCCACAAAAAGCAAATCCTTCTTGCGCATATAATCCCCTCCTTCGGGAGTCTATGCACGCTCCCGCGGCAGTATGTCCAAACCTTTTCCGGAATACCAGGGGCAGGCGCATACCTTCCCCCGAGGGGAAGGTGGCTTCAAATTTGAGCGATAAGATCGAATTTGAAGCCGGAAGAGGAACACGGGCGATAATGTCAGACAATTGCCCCTGTATATGCCTATTCCTGTACCTGTTCTGCCGCCATTTCTCTCCCGTCAGCCTATTGAGCTGACACCCGAATATAGTGGTATGCTTGCCCCCGGCAAGCATTTAGATTTTGACCGCTGCGCTATGCAACATCCCCGGGGGAGGGGTTTGCGTGGGGCTGCGATGATGTACGATAAAAAGCCGGGGAAGGCAGTTGCCTTCCCCGGCCGGGTATTCTCAAATTACACCATTGCGGCGGTGATGATGGCCATCTTGTAGACCTCGTCGGCATTGCAGCCGCGGGACAGGTCGTTGATGGGAGCAGCCAGACCCTGCAGGATGGGGCCGTAAGCCTCGAAGCCGCCCAGACGCTGGGCGATCTTGTAGCCGATGTTACCGGCCTCGATGCAGGGGAAGATGAAGGTGTTGGCGTAGCCGGCCACGGGAGAGCCGGGGAACTTCAGCTGACCGACCTCGGGAGCAACAGCGGCATCGAACTGCATTTCGCCGTCAATAGCCAGCTCGGGAGCCATTGCCTTGGCCTCGATGGTGGCATCGTGGCTCAGCTTGACGGTTGCACCCTTGCCGGAGCCGTTGGTGGAGAAGCTCAGCATAGCGACCTTGGGATCAATGCCGAAGACCTTTGCGGTATTGGCGGTCTCAACAGCCACCTCAGCCAGCTTGCGGGCTGCGGAAACGGTCACATTGCCTTCCTTGTCCACGCTGTCCTCGTAGCTCAGGTTGATGGCGCAGTCGCCCATAGCCAGCTTCTCTTCGCCGCGGACCATAATGAAGCAGGAAGAAACCAGATTTGCGCCCTTCTTGGTCTTGACCAGCTGCAGAGCGGGACGGACGGTATCAGCGGTGGAGTAAGTAGCACCGCCCAGCAGGGAATCAGCGTAACCCATCTTGACCAGCATGGTGCCGAAGTAGTTGCCCTTCAGAAGGCAGGCGCGGCACTCGTCAGCGGACATCTTGCCCTTGCGCAGCTCGACCATCTTTTCCACCATAGCATCCAGGCCCTCATAGGTAGCAGGATCCAGAATCTCAACACCGGCGATGTTGAAGCCGCCCTTGGCAGCGTTTTCCTTTACGGTATCCACATTGCCGATCAGGATGGGGGTCAGGAAGCCGCCTTCCACCAGACGGGCGGTAGCCTCCAGAATACGGGCATCGTGGCCCTCGGTGAAGACGATCTTACGGGGATTGGCCTTCAAGGTTTCGATCATTGCATTAAACATGATATTTTCCTCCAGTTTTTGGGCATCGGCCCATTTTTTTACGAATACATTATACAACAAGTTTTCAGCCTTGGCAACCTTTTTGCGATATTTTTTATTCTATTGTAGGGGCCGGCAAAAATCTTTGATCTTTGACTGAGGGGTTGTCGTATTTCGATATATTACAATCCCTCCGTCTGCCCTTTGGGCAGCCACCTCCCTTTACACAAGGGAGGCTTGGGGGGATTACGGATCGCCATGTCGCTTCGCTCCTCGCAATGACACATCGTTACATTGTGCATTTCATCGTAGGGGCGAGCATTGCTCGTCCGCTTGTAGGGCGAGAGCGTGTCCCCGCCCTACAATATATCATATTAAAAAGCCGATCTTAAAAATAATTAAAAAAATTTTTATAAATGCGAATAATTCCTATTGACAAACAGAAAAATGTGTGCTATGATGCACTCGTAAATGAGAATCGTTCTCATTTAAACTATCCATTCAAATCCGAAGGAGGTAACAATGGAACAGAAGGCAAAGCACTTTCGCAAGCGCGATGCCATTCTGACCTGCCTTCGTCAAACCAAAGCGCACCCCTCGGCAGATTGGGTCTATGCCCAGTTAAAGCCGGACATCCCGGACCTCTCTCTGGGCACGGTGTATCGGAATCTGGCTCTTTTCAAGGAGCAAGGGCTGATCATCAGCTTGGGAACGGTCAAGGGTGTGGAGCGTTTTGACGGGGACACACACTCCCATGTTCACTTCATTTGCACCGACTGTGGTGCAGTTCAGGACATTGAAGGAATGCCCCGGCTGCCCGGTCTGCTGACCGCGGCGGAAAAAGACTTGGGCGGTCAGGTTCATGGCTGTCACATTACACTCACCGGCCTGTGCCGGAATTGCACTGATTCTGATAAGGAGGAAACGGTATGAAGAAGTTCGTTTGCACTGTCTGCGGTTATGTCTACGAAGGCGACGAGCTGCCCGAGGATTACGAATGCCCCCTGTGCGGCGTCGGCCCCGACCAGTTCGAAGAAGAAGCCTAAATTTGAAATCCTGCGGCAAGGCCGCCTTAACTCCCCTTGTAAGGGGCTAAATTAAAAATTATTAAATTTCGGAGGAAATGATTATGAAGAAGTTTGTATGTCCCGTTTGCGGTTATGTTCACGAAGCTGAAGTTATGCCCGAAGGCTTTGTTTGCCCCGTCTGCAAGGTTGCCGGCTCCAAGTTCAAGGTGATGGAGGAAGGCAAGCTGGCCGCTGAGCACGAGTACGGCGTTTACGGCAAGACCGTCAAGAACAACCCCGATATTTCCGAAGAGGACAAGCAGTTCATCTTTGAGCAGCTGATGGCCAACTTCAACGGCGAGTGCGCCGAGGTCGGTATGTACCTGTGCATGGCCCGTATCGCACACCGGGAGGGTTATCCCGAGATCGGTCTGTACTGGGAAAAGGCTGCTTGGGAAGAGGCTGAGCACGCTTCCAAGTTTGCTGAGCTGCTGGGCGAGGATCTGGAGCCCAATATGAAGGCCACCACCAAGGACAATCTGGCATGGCGCGTTGACTGTGAGTACGGCGCAACTTCCGGCAAGTTCGATCTGGCCAAGGTCGCCAAGCAGAACGGTCTGGATGCCATCCACGACACCGTCCATGAGATGGCCCGCGACGAGGCTCGCCACGGCAAGGCACTGGAAGGCCTGCTGAAGAGATATTTTAAGTAAGATAATCAATGTAGGGCGGGGGCTTGCTCCCGCCCTATTTTTGTGGTATGCTAGTGAAAACTGCGGAAAGGAGACAACGCTATGGCCGGTATTCCAACAAAGTGTCCCAAATGCGGAAAAGCGAAGGCATGGAAAGAGGAAGTGAACGCTTTTAAATCCGGTGTTTCGGTTGGCAGTCTTGGCCGTATCCGAATCGGTGTTCCCAGAGGGCTCCTGGCACGACCGATCAAGAAAGCAATGGGTTGTTATAAAGTAGCATATCGTTGTCACAGCTGTGGCTTCCGCAAAGAATATGAAACAGAAGATGCCTGACGAGGCGCGACACGGCAAGGCACTGGAAGGCCTGCTGAAGCGTTACTTCAAGTAAGATAAGCAGCTCTTTTACCAGAGGAAGCGGTATTCTCCGCTTCCTCTTTTCTTACGCCGCACTATTCAAATTCTCTAAAAGCAGTAGGCATATTTTACATTAAACCATAGAGTGGGTAAAAAATAAATGCCATAAGGATGCAGATACATCTGCCTCCTTATGGCATTATGTTTATTTTAAAATATACTAAATTCTTGAAATCAGCCTTGCTTTAATTTCCGCAAATTCTTCTGTTGTGATTATTCCCGAATCAAGCAACTGCTTTGCGCAGGCAATTTCATTCAGTACGCTCATAGAATTTGATGGTGAGAGGGTAATTGGCTGTCGTACATTGTCATCGTTGGAGTGAGGGAGCTGTAATACTTCCTGATCGTCAGGTAAATCTGATAATACTTCCGAAGCGGAAACCTCTGCCACATTTGGATCGTTCAAATTGCCGGCAACGGACTTATTGATTTCTTCTGCCGGGACAAGCATAATCGTATATTTTTGGTAGTTTTTACGCTTCATTATTTTTGCTGCACCATATGCAAGTCCTGCTATCCCCGCAACACCAATGGTTATCGGGCCGCCTGCCAGTGCAGCAGCAGAAGCGATTCCCGCACCAACGCCGGCTCCATCTGCTGCAGTGACTCCAGCGCCGGCTGCTGCCGCAACCCCAGCTCCGGCAGCCACCACTGCAGCACTGTCGACATTGTTCTTTTTTGTGGAAGAATCTTCAACCTTTTTGTAAGCAATTCCTACCGCCGTGAGCCATGCTTCTAAAGATAACAGGTATGCCCTTGGCGGCTGATTAGCAAAGGCAATAATATCCTCCAGATATAGGGTATTGCCACCGCGACCAACGCCTCTTTTCGCTTTTAGCTTTCCGTCTCTGATCCAGCGACGAACTGTTTCTTCATTTACATTAAGCATTTTTGCTGTATCTGACACCGAATACATAACAATAATACACCTCTAATACCATTTTTATAATCAAATGATACATCAAAAACGACATACTGTCAATAATAAATACTACATTTTATTAAAAAAGAAAAATTTTTTCAAAATTACTCTTGACATCGTGATTTATATGATGTATAGTGTAGTCATAAATCACCGCACTTATTGGTCTGATGCAAAATAATAGCACCAATAGTAGTGATTGTTAGCTGGGCCATCAAAAAGATTCGCCAGCATATTAACAAAGAATGCTCAACAGGCGTCTTAAGTAAATCACAGCCCATCAATCGTATCATCAGGGCAAAAATGTAAACACTTTATTTTATGGAGGACCAAAATATGGAGAAAATCTTTATAAGAGCAACACAAGGTGCAACTTTAGGTGGAATTATCGGTTCAGCGATTGGTGCTATCATAACAACCGGTGCCGCCATCGCATTGGCTCCGGTGTCTGCACCGGCACTGTGCGCTATAGCTTTGGCCACCGCAGTAACCAGTGGTGCATCCGCCGGTGCTATTGGAACCGTGGTTGGCGGAAGTATTGGTGCTGTCACAGGAACCGCAGAAACTGTCCGAGATAACAAATGCAACCAGTATTAAGCATCCGTATATCTTAATCAAAGTACATAAATGATAGGAGTTATTATGAACAAGTCTAACCTTTTTTTCACTGCGCTAGACATCCTGTGGGATGTTGCCAGTAATGCAAGCCCCAAGGACACCCATGGTCCTATCGTAAAAACCGGACCGACCGCCGGTCAAAACCGCAGTCGCAACAAAAATGGTCAATGGCGTAAAAAGCGCAGCGACACAGGAAAACCGCGGATTTGATCAACACAGTAAAATCCGCAGAACTACGAGGAGGGAATATTTATGGAAAAACTAATTTCTAAACTTGCAGCATTAGGAGTGCCTGGATTAGTTTTATTGTTTGCCGTTAGCACCAGCGGATATGTTGGTGCAGCAGCTATTGTTACAGCACTCTCGACTTTAGGCCCTGGTGGGATCATAGGTGGAATTGCCACACTTGCGCTTATCGGACTGATTGCCCATGGTTTGACTGAGTATGGTGTGGATGCTCTCAGCAGCGCACTTGTAAAGGAACTCCTGAAAAAGGGTGAGAGCAAGCAGTCTATTCTCGAAAAGATTGAAAAGTATCCTCTTTCCAAATCTTTAAAGAGCAGACTCCGTGAGGAAGTACATAATTACTGTTAACACCAACTGACCAATCGTACCTCCATTTAAATATGAACCCAGGGAAGAATATTATCCATTTTGCTATATTCAAGACTCAGGAAGGCCTGCTGAAGCGTTACTTCAAGTAAGATCGGAACAGAAAACCGAAAGTCTTTCTTCCCCAAGTAAATCATAACCACCGCAGATGCGGTTAGGTGCGAACTAAGGCCCCCTTGTGTAAAGGGGGCTGTCACCGCACAGCGGTGACTGGGGGATTGTCACTACGAGTACAACCCCTCCGCCACGGCTTAGCGCCGTGACACCTCCCCTTACACAGGGGAGGCTTTCCGCTGCGGCGGGACTAGGCATAGCGAAAGCTTTTTGGAACCCCCAGCCGTGCTGGGGGTTTTCTTTGACAATAATGATGCGGAAGCCCCCGGGCTTCCGCATTTTTTAACGCAGCCGACATACCAAAAGGAGAAACGCTATAAAGCAATTGTTTGCTGCCGCCCTTCTATTCGTGCTGCTCCTTCCGGCTTTCGGTGGGCAACGATGCTCCGCTGCATACATCGGTGTGCTGTTGTACGGCAGCAGGCAGAATGGAAGGCAAAAAAGCGATTTAATAATCCCGAAAATATTTTTAATCATTTTTTAACATTTTTTGGTGTATAAGTCTTGCGGACATCTGTTTTTTGTGTTATACTTGTCATAATCTTACAAAAAATGCCATATTTTCCACATATAGAGGTATGATTATGAAAAAATTCCTATGCATTTGTTTGGTGCTTTCCCTTTGCTGCACCCTAGCTGCCTGCAATCAGAGCAACCGCGTCAAACTGACGATTTCCGACAATTCCATGGAACCCACTTTTTCCGAGGGTGATACGATCATCTATGAGCCCGTGGATACAGACACGCTGCAGGTAGGCGACATCATCGCCTTTTGGATGGTGGTTGACGGGGAGCGTGCGGTGCAGGCCCATCGTATCGTGAACATTTACGATCTGGGCGAGAACCTGCTGTTTGAAACCAAAGGCGACAACGCAGAAAAATCCGATGCTATGCCGGTCCACGAAAGCAATGTGCTGGGCAAGTATGTCCGTACCCTGATTTTTGGTTTCTTTTAAAGATTTCTCCCGGGAACGCACTGTTCCCGGGATTTTTTACGGGGGATACAAAATACCGCTCACCCGTCTGTGTCATCCCATAGGAGCTGGCGACCGTGGCGATCCGTTCCCCTGCGGCATTATTGACAGATTTTCGTTGCTATGCTAAAATAAACGAAGATTTTCAGAAGGAGGATTCCTATGGAAAAGGCTCTGGCTCCCCCGCGCAAACAGTGGCTGGACGCCCTGCGCGGTCTTGCCATTTTTCTGGTGGTACTGCTGCACAATTTGCCCGTCGGCGAGGAAAAATACTTCTACATCCTGCTCACCGGCCCCATCAAGCTGCCGCTTTTCTTTGCCATATCCGGCTATGTTTTCAATCCCCGGGAGGGGAAACAGGGGATTTTCTTCCTGAATGTGCTGCGAAAGATCCTGATTCCCAGCCTTGTACTGTTCATCGGTCTGCACGCACCCTCTGTGCTGACCCGGGGCTTTTCGTACCTGCTCTACCGTCTGCGGGACTTTTTCACAGGTGATGTCTGCTGGTACATTACCGCCTGTATTCTCGGGGAAATTTTGTTCTTTTATAATTTGAAGTTCTGTAAAAAGGAGTGGCAGATCTGCCTGACAGCCGGCATCTGCTGCGTGCTTGGCTTTGTGATGGCGGCGTTTGGCTTCGGTGATTTTGCTATGCTCAACCGGGCATTCATCGCTCAGGCGTTCTTACTGATGGGATACCTCTTCCGCCGACATGAGGAATTTTTTAAGAAACTCCATTGGTCTGTATTGCTGGTCGGCTTTTTGCTGGTCGCCGTGCTGATCACCGCCGGGTATTTTCTTTTCCCGAACCGGGGCATTGATGTGCATATGAACAACTACTATGGCAGCCTTTGGACCGTTCCCTTCAGCTTTTTACTGATTGCCCTATTTAACCTCAGTCTGATGACGCTGGGAGCAAAGCTCGGGAGAATCTCCAAAATTCTCTCCCTTGTGGGTCAGCACACCCTGATCACCTATATTTGGCACGGTTTCTTTCTGAGTATTGGCATGCGCGTGCTGCCCCTTGGGGATTCCACGGGGATCCTGCTCATAGGCAAGTGCCTTTTGCTGACGGCATTTTCCATCGGAATGTGTACGCTGGGCGGTGTGATCATCAATTGGGTGTTCCCCGAGCTGATGGGCCGCAAGCGGAAAAAGAAGGAAAAAGTATAATATTCTCCCGGGAACGAACGCAGTCAATAAGTCCCCCCTTGCCATTTTCCGGGATTCGTGATATAGTATATGCAGACAATAAAAAGGAGGCGTTTCTATGCTAAAGCGCAGCATTGCGGTCATTCTTTTGGTGGTTATGGTAGGCGGTCTGCTCATCGCCTGCGAGCCGGAAAAGGAGCCGATCTCTCAGGCTGAGGCCGTAAACATCGTGATGAAGGCAATGGATGTGGAGCAATCCGACAATCCCAGCATCCATGTGCATCAGGGCGTACAGGCCGGCAAGGATGTTTTTAATGTTTACATCACTGTCGGTAATGTGAGCAAAACCTATGTGGTCGCGGTCAACGGTGGAGACATTTTGGCCATTTTCGACGGTGCCGGTCACAGCCATTAACCCATTTTCCCGGAAGGCTCTGTGTCTTCCGGGAATTTTTTATCACTTCACACTTTTAAATGGAGTAAAGCTTATGCATATCCGGAAAATTTTTGCTCTGCTGCTTGCCCTTGTGCTGCTCCCCCTGATCGGCTGCACAAAGACGGAAACACCGGAGGAAACCGTTGCCGTATACTTGCTGACAGATCTCAACACGACCATTGGCGGCAAGGACCACGAGCGCAAGACCTACGAATACGACAGTTCCGGCTTTCCCTTCGCCCATATCGAATACCTGAAGGGCGAAAAATATGCCATCGCAGAGTATACCTACGATTCGCAGGGTAACCAGACCGCCTTCACCCTGCAGGACGAAAACGGCGAGATGATCGGTGAACACTGGACAAGGGAATTTGAATACGATTTCCGGGGCCGCATCGTCCGGCAGACCGACACCTACTGTGGTATCGACTCCTACACCTACACATTTTCCTATGATGAAAAAGGCAATCTGATTTCCCGGCTGCAATATGAACCTACCGGGGAGCTGCATACGGGAACAGAGCTGGAATACGGCGAAAACGGAAAATTATCCCGGGAAGTAATCTATTACAACCCGGACAAGAGCAATATAATTGAGCGGCAGTACACCTATGACAAAACAGATCGGCTCGTCAGCATCAAACAATGCGGGGAGAATCACAGCTTTATCAAGTCTGAATGGGAATACGATTCCGAAGGAAAACTCCTGCTTGAAAACCACTACGAGAGCAATGGCTCCCCGTTTACCTCCACGGAATATATCTACGACGCGTCCGGAAAGCTGCAAACAGAAATTGTCTACCTGGGACACGCTGAGCACTACCGCCTGGAATACTTCTATGACCACAAGGAATATGTGACACGGGTCAACAAGATCCTGCCCTCCGGTGCTGTTTACAACCAAAGCTACACCTACAAGCTGGCAGACATCCCAAAATCCCAGCTGGAAAGGCTGGAAAAGCTAATGGAAGAATTTGATCTTCCCTTATACCGTAAAGAATAATGTGCAATTTGCGCCCGGAGAAAAACTTCGGGTGCATTTCTATATATTTATCCGGTCAATTTTGCATTTTTCCCTTTACGGACGCAAAAAAATAGTGTATAATAAGGAAAACTTCGACCTTCAGAGGGGGTGAACGGCGTGTCTTGTATGAAATGCGGCAGAAAATTGGGGTCTTCCCAATCCTTCTGCGATGAATGTCTGGAAAAGATGGCGGAAAGTCCGGTGGAACCGGAGGCGGTGTACCGTCTGCCGAACCGACCCCAAGAACCTGCCCCTACAAAGAAGAAGCACCTGAAACGGCGGTATTTCTGGATCATTGAGGGCGAAAACGACAATCTTCGCGCCAAGATTCGTCACCTGCGCGTTGCCTTGGTCATTACGATGTTCGCCTTTTTGATCGCTGTCGCACTGATCCTGATGATGGTTTTCTGGCAGGATCAACTTGATCAGATCATCCGTTTTCTGAAGCTTTGACTGAAATGTTTCACGTGAAACATTTCAGTACTGATACATTCAATTGTTTCACGTGAAACAATTGAATGCCGTAAGGAGGTGCCCTATGGGCCAAATTATTGCCGTTGTCAACCAAAAGGGCGGTGTGGGCAAAACCACTACTGCCGTCAATCTCACTGCCGCACTGCGGGATGTGGGGCAAAAAGTGCTGCTCTGCGATTTTGACCCGCAGGCCAATGCCACCTCCGGTCTGGGCGTGGACAAGAAAAAGCTGAAGCACTCTATATATGATGTCATTATCAATGGTGTGGATACCGCATCCGCCATCGTTTCCACCAATTTCGGTGATATTCTCCCGGCTTCTGCCGATCTGGCAGGCGCAGGTGTGGAGCTTCTTCAGATGGAACGCCCCAATTTCTGCTTGAAGGACGCGCTGGCGCAGGTGAAGGACAGCTACGATTTGGTCTTCATTGATTGCCCTCCGTCGCTGGAAATGCTGACGCTGAACGCACTGGCAGCCGCCGACGGCATTCTGATTCCGGTGCAGTGCGAGTATTTTGCGCTGGAAGGTCTTTCGGATCTGATGACCACCATGCGCATGGTAAAAAAACGCATCAATCCCAATCTGGAGATTTTCAGTGTGGTGCTGACCATGTTTGACGGCAGAACAAATTTCTCCACGCAGGTGGCACAGGAAGTGCGGCGTCATTTCCCCGGAAAGGTCTGCGCTACGGTCATTCCCCGGAATGTACGGCTTGCCGAAGCTCCCAGCCACGGTCTGCCCGTCAGTGCTTATGACAAGCACAGCCGAGGTGCGCTGGCTTATCGTGCCGTCGCTGAAGAATTGAAGAAGAAACTTTGAGAGGTGAGGAAATGGCAGCTAACAAGGGTTTAGGCAAGGGTCTGGGTGCCCTTCTGGGGGATTTTGAAGAAGAATCCCGGGAGAATACCCCATATAAGTTATTGCCCATACATAAGGTTGAACCGAACCGGAATCAGCCCCGTCAGGATTTTGACGAGGAGGAGCTGCAGGCTCTGGCAGATTCTCTGACAACCCACGGTGTTCTGCAGCCTTTGACCGTCCGCGAGCTGGACACCGGCTACTATCAGATCATTGCCGGTGAGCGTCGCTGGCGTGCCGCCCGAATTGCAGGTCTTACCGAGGTCCCCGTCGTAGTGATGGAGGCAGACGATCAGAAGGTAATGGAGCTGGCACTGATTGAGAATCTGCAGCGTCAGGACCTGAATCCGGTGGAAGAAGCATTGGGTTATCAAACCCTGATGGCGGACTTTGGTCTGACCCAGGAGGATACCGCCCAGCGGGTGGGTAAATCCCGTCCGGCTGTGGCAAATGCTCTTCGTTTGCTGAATCTCCCCGAGGAAATTTTGGAAAGCATTCGTCTTGGCAAGCTCAGTGCCGGTCACGCCCGGGCATTGCTGAGTCTGAAGTCGGAAAAACAGCAGCTGCAGATGATGCAAAAAATCATCGCGCTGGATCTTTCTGTGCGGCAGGTGGAGCTGATGTGCAAGAATCTCGTTCGCACGCCCGCTCCCGAGAAACCCGTCACTTTGGCAGTGGATTACATCGGCGAATGCGAAAAGCAGCTGAGTAAGCATCTTGGCCGGGGTGTCAAGATCGTCAGCGGCAAGCGCAAGGGACGCTTTGAACTGGAATTTTACGGGCAGGAGGACCTGCAGATTCTGCTGGACACCCTGCTGAAAATAAAGAAATGAGGTATTCATTATGGAAAAGAAGCTTTATAAGGATATGAAGAACAAAAAGCTGTGCGGCGTTTGTGCCGGTCTTGCAAAGTACCTGTCCGTGGATGTGACCATCGTGCGGCTGGTCACAGCTCTGATCTGCATTTTTGCCGGCGCAGGCCTGATCGCTTATCTCGTTGGCGCGCTCATCATTCCCGAAGAGCCCGAAAGCATTGAAGGTTAAAGCTGAAGGAACTGCCGATCAGCGTTTAAGACGACAATATAATACAAAGTATCTCACTTAAGGAGAATCAATATGTTAGACATTAAGAAAATCAAAGAAAACCCCGAGGCGGTGAAGGCCGGCCTGCGTGCCAAGGAAGTAGATTGCGATGCCGTTGTGGATCGGATCCTTGAGCTGGATGTGCAGGTGCGCGCCCTGAAGACCTCCACCGAGACGAAGACCGCCGAGAAAAACAAGCTGGCCAAGGAGAACGGCAAGCTGTTCGGTCAGAAGAAGGGCGCAGAGAAGAAGGGCGAGGACACCTCTGCCATCGATGCGCAGATCGCCGCGAATATGGCCGCCTCTGTCGCCATCGACGAAGCGATCGCCGGCGACAAGGTCAAGCTCAAGGAGCTGGACGAGCAGTTCTACACTGCAATGCTCAGCCTGCCCAACCTGCCCGACAGCGATCTTCTCCCGGGAGGAAAGGAAAATAACGAGCCTCTGCGCTACATTGGCGAGAAGCACTCCTTCGATTTTGAGCCAAAGCACCATGTGGATCTGTGTACTGATCTGGGGCTCATCGACTACGAGCGCGGCGTCAAGCTGGCAGGTGCCGGCAACTGGATGTATACCGGCATGGGTGCCCGTCTGGAGTGGGCACTGCTCAACTATTTCATCGACACCCACACCGCTGACGGCTACGATTTCATTCTGCCGCCCCATATGCTGGAGTACCAGTGCGGTCTGACCGCCGGTCAGTTCCCCAAGTTTGCCGACGAGGTCTTTAAGATCTCCAATCACCCCACGGAAGGCGGCGTGTTCTATATGCTGCCCACCGCAGAGGCCGCTCTGGCGTCCGTTTATCGGGACGAAATCCTGACAGAGGCCGATCTGCCCAAGAAATTCTTCGCCTACACTCCCTGCTTCCGTCGCGAGGCCGGCTCCCACCGGGCTGATGAGCGGGGTATGGTCCGCGGCCATCAGTTTAATAAGGTGGAGATGTTCCAGTTCACCACCGCTGAGGGCTCCGATGAGGCATTTGAAGAGCTGGTGACCAAGGCTGAGAAGCTGGTTGCCGGTCTGGGTCTGCACTTCCGTACCGTGAAGCTGGCCGCCGGCGATTGCTCCGCATCTATGGCCCGCACCTATGATATTGAGATCCTGATCCCCTCTATGAACGGCTACAAGGAGGTTTCCTCCGTTTCCAACGCCCGGGATTATCAGGCCCGTCGGGGCAATATCCGCTATCGCCGCGCTGATGGCAAGATTGATTTCGTCCACACTCTGAACGGCTCCGGTCTGGCAACCTCCCGAATTTTCCCGGCAATCGTGGAGCAGAACCAGCGTGCTGACGGTTCTGTGGTCGTGCCCGAGGTGCTGCGCAAGTATCTGGGCGGTCTGGAAGTTATTGAAAAGAAATAATTATATATAGAAAGGAAACATAGAAATGAGCAAGAAAGACAAGAAGTCCCTGTGGAAGGAATTTACCGAGTTTGCCATCAAGGGCAACGCAATGGCACTGGCCGTTGGTACCATCATCGGTACTGCCTTCGGCACCATCACCAAGAGCCTGACCAATGATTTCATTATGCCCGTCGTCAACATTTTCCTGGGCGGCACTGATTTCAGCGAGCTGAAGGTGGAGCTGCCCCGGCTGTTCCCCGTCTACGAGGAAGTGACCAACGAGCTGGGCGAGGTTGAGCAGGTTCTGGTTCCCAACTACCTGACCTACGGCAACATCATCTCCGCTGTGATCAACTTCCTGATTCTGGCATTGGTGGTATTCTTCATCGTCAAGGGCATCAACAAGCTCACCGAGATCGGCAAGAAAAAGGAAGAGGAAGCTCCTGCTGCACCTCCCGCACCTCCCGCTCCCAGCGCAGAGGAAGTCCTGCTCACCGAGATCCGCGACCTGCTGAAGGATAAGTAATTAAATGAAAAGTGCGCTGCGAATGCAGCGCACTTTTTCTGTTTTCTCGGGAGAAATTGCAAAATGCTTCTCCAAAATGTATGGGGTAAAAGCACAGCAAAGAAGAAGCCACCGGCCATTTTTGAACTGCCGGTGGCCTCATTATTTAATTCGCAGCACCCATCAAAATCTTTGCCAGCTCGGAATTTTTATCCAGAATAATGGTTTTGTCGTCTCCGTTCAGGCTTGCCTTCAGGGCGTCCAACGCCAGAATAAACTCATAAAATTCCTGCTTATCCTGCGTGTTGTAGGCCTCCGCAAGCAGGCGCATATATTCTGCCTCGCCTTCTGCAACCAGCACCGCAGCCTGCGCCTGAGCATTGGAAACCATAATATTGACCTGCTTATCCACATCGTTGCGGATCTTGGATGCCTCAAAATTACCGTTGGCGGTATACTTTTCCGCCATCTGATTCCGCTCAGAGATCATACGGGTATAAACTGCATTCTGATTGGATTCCGGCAGGTCAAACCGCTTGATCTTCACATCCTCCACCTCGATACCGTAGACCTTCGCCTGCTCATTAACGGTGGTGGTGATGGACTCATAAATATCATTGCGCTCGCCGCCGTCATTCATATTGATAATGTCCGACTGCTTCAGATTGCCCAGCGCAATTTTCAATGCCGTATAGGTGATGGCATCCAGACGGTCTTCTGCCACAGATGTGGTACCCAATGCACGGTAAAACTGCTGAGGATCCTTGATATTCCAGAGAATGTAGCAGTCCACCGTCATATTCTGCTTGTCCGAGGTGATGACTGCGGAGGGAGGAATATCGTAAAGCTGAGTTGCCTTCGGGAAATACTTGACTGTATCGATAAAGGGGATCTTGAAGTGCAGACCTGCCTCGCTTTGGGTGTCCACGATTTCGGAAAACCGGAAGGTGCAGGCATATTCATTCTCGGCCACTGTGTAGCAGCCGGAAATCACAACGATCACCAACAGCAATGTGATTGCACCGATAATAATTGCCTTTTTCATATCATTTATCTCCTATAATGGATTCCAGGGGCAGAAGCATATTCATTGAGCTGCTGTCACCGGTGTTGATGAGTACTCTGACATCGGGGAGGATCTGAGAAATCGCCTCATAGTACATACGGGAAAGGGTGATGTCCGGGTTATTTTTATATTCCTCGTACATAGCGTTGAACATTGCAACCGCTTCCATTGCCTCATTGATACGCTTCTGCTTCAGGTAATGGGCATTTTGCAGCAGCTTATCCGATTGTGCCTGCGCCTCAGGCAGTTTTGCGTTCTGATATGCTTTGGCATCATTGACCACCGCCTCAGCATTTTGCTTAGCGGTTTCCACCGCCTTGAAGGCCTCCACAACTGCGCTGGTGGGGGGCTCAGCATCCTGAATACGCACATCGATCAGGGTCAATCCCACATCGTAGTCAGCCAGAATATCCGAAACCAGCTCCCGAACCTGCTGCTGGATGTTCTCTTTGCCGTCGGTAAGAACTGCATCCACAGTGGATGAGCCCACCACATTACGAACCTGACTCTGGATCAGATTTTTCAGGATCAGCGTGGGATTGTTGGCAGAAAACAGATACTGCACCGGGTCGGAAATCTTGTATTCCACAAAAAAGTCCACATTAACGATGTTGTAATCGCCGGTGATCATTGCGCTTTCTTCCTCGACGGACACGGTCTTACCGTTATCCTGAGTAATGTAACCCAGCTCGATCTTCTGGTATACATTCACATCCACCTTATGTGCCTGCTGGATGCCGAAGGGCAGCTTGAAGTGCAGACCTGCGTCGGTGATATCTGTAACCTTGCCGAATGTGGTCACCACCGCCTGCTGCTTGTCATCCACCGTGTAGAAGCTGGTCAGCACGCCGATCAGCAGAAAAACTACCACGGCACTCCAAATCATAATTCTTCCGACCTTCTTGAAATCCGGCTTCTCACCGGAGCCGAAAGAAATGCGGTAAGTACTTTTTGCCATTACTTTAACTCCTTTCAGATTCCATTTTTAGTGCTCCGGCCATAGTCACTGCCTGCTGGCGCAATAGGGATGCTGCCCATGCCGTAAGCATAATTTTCAAAACTGTTTCGACCCGATCCCGGGCACCGGGAATGGGTTCCTTATAGTTGTTTAGGGTTTCCCGGATGCAAGCATCCCGTCCCTCCGGGTTATTCATCTGCCGATGATGTGCTGCCAGTTGCAAAAACATAAAGTAGAGCTGGCTGTCGTCGATAAGATCGTCGCTCTCATCGTCCAGATGGCCGTTGATATAGTTCAGCAGGCTGCAGATATCCTCCATTCGCAGGGCATCCTTCAGCATATTGATATTCAGGATGCGGCAGAGCTGGCGGAGAGTGTATTTTTTGCCGACAGGTTTGGCGAGAAAACCACGCTTGACCCAGTTCTGGATGGTATAGGGCTCCAGTCCGGTGATGGCTGACACCTGACTGAGCACGATGCCGCCCCCCAAGAACATTGCCTTGAATTTATCCTGTAGCTGCTGTGTATCCGTTCCGCCTGCCGGCAGAATTGTGCCGGGAATAGTCCACTCCATTGGGGTACCTCCTTTGTTTTGTGGTAATATGATATTATCATATGGTTATGTGATTGTCAATAGTGATTATTTAACTATTTGTAAATATTACCAACCGGAGAAAATCTTTCTCGGTCTTCTCGGCCAACAATTATCCCGGCAACAAAAAAAGCACCGGAAATTCCGGTGCTTTTTCTTATTTCATTCGTTTTTCCAGCGTTGCGGTATTGAGGGAGGTCAAATACAGCCGGCTCATCCCGTACTCCGCCGTGAGCACGAAGGCTTTGGGCAGGTCATCGCAGGGCACTACCTGCCCCTCCTGCTCCGCCTGCCCCAGAAATTCCCGGGTTTTGGCGGAAATTGAGGTGTTATCCAAGTCGAAAATGCCGATGATGGCCGTGTCACGCACCGCCATATCACCGCCGATGTTCAGGTACATAATTTACCTTCTTTCTGTCATTCCGAGGGCCGTCAGGCCCGTGGGAATCTCCTGCTCCAATCCACCGATATGCTATGCAGTAACAAACATCGTACCGGGAGATTGCCACGTCGGGCATCCGCCCTCCTCGCAATGACGCAACTGGTGGTGCAGAGGAATGTAGGGATGAATATTTTCATCCTTTCAGCTTTTTCCATTCAGCCACAGCCATCTCGTCGCAGCGGTTGTTTTTGGGATTCTCCGCGTGGCCCTTGACCCAATGGTAGTGGAGCTCATGTTTCATTGTTAATCGTAGTAAAATCTCCCACAAATCCGGGTTAAGGGCAGGTTTTTTATCGGATTTTATCCAGTTTTTCTTCTTCCAACCCCACGCCCAGCCCTTTTCCAGTGCGTCGATCACATACTTGGAATCGGAGTAAAGCTCCACGATGCAGGGCTCTTTCAGAGCCTGCAGGCCACGGATGACGGCGGTCAGCTCCATTCGGTTATTGGTGGTACTTGCTTCTCCGCCCGAAAGCTCCTTCTCGGTGCCGTTATACTCCAGAATGGCCCCCCAGCCGCCGGGGCCGGGGTTACCGGAGCACGCGCCGTCGGTATACAGCGTCACGGTTTTCATTCTGCAGACTCCTGGGTTTCGCTCTCTTCGTTTTCGACAGCTTCCACGCTGACCACCTGATTGCCCTCTTCGATCCGCATCACAATGACACCCTGTACATCACGCTTGTACACATTGATGGTGTTTGCCGGAATACGGATGATGACGCCGCCGCTTTCGATGAGCATTACATCGTCCTTCTCGCCCACCAGGCAGCAGCCGGCAATGTAGCCGGTCTTGGGAGTGATGTTGTAGTTCTTCAGACCCTTACCGCCGCGGCCCTGGGCGATTTTCTCGCCGCCGGGACCGGTACGCAGGTATTCAGCCAGCTCGGTGCGCTTGCCGAAGCCCCGTTCGGTGACGGTGAGCAATGTCTTGCCATCCTCGGCCTTCTGGGCACCGATGACCACATCGTCACCGGTCAGGGTAATACCCTTCACGCCCATGGCGTCACGACCCATGGGCCGCACATCGTTTTCGTTGAAGCAGATGGCCATACCGTTGCGGGTCGCCAGAATGATATTATCGTCGCCATTCGTGCGGATCACATTGATCAGATGATCGCCCTCATCCAGCGTCAACGCCCGGATGCCGCCCTTGCGGTTGGTCTTCAGGGCGATGAAGGGAATACGCTTGACCGTACCCTGACGGGTGACCATCATCAAGAATTCATCCTCGTGGAACTCACGGGTCACCACCATTGCCGTCACGCTCTCGCCCTGCTCAATGGGCAGAACATTGACGATAGCGGTACCACGGGCGGTTCTGCCGGATTCGGGGATCTGGTAGCCCTTGCGGTGATGGACGCGGCCCGTGTCGGTGAAGAACAGAATATGATCGTGGGTGGATGCGATATTCAGGCTCTTAACATAGTCCTCGTCCTTCAGATTCTGGGCGTTCACACCCCGGCCGCCCCGGCTCTGGGTGCGGTAGGTGTCCGCAGGCATACGCTTGATATAGCCCTGCTTGGACAGAGTGAATACGCAGGTTTCCTCCTCGATGAGGTCCTCGATGTCAATTTCGTCCTCCACATCCTGAATCTCGGTCTTGCGCTCGTCGCCGTACTTGTCCCGGATGGCGATCAGCTCGTCCTTCAGAATGGACTTGACCAGCTCAGGCTCCCGGAGCACCCGCTCAAAGTAGGCAATCCGCTCCAGCAGTTCTTTATGCTCGGCTTCCAGCTTCTCCCGATCCAGACCCTGCAGAGCCTTCAGGCGCATATCCAGAATAGCCTGCGCCTGCACTTCACTCAGTCCGAAGCGTGCCATCAGGTTTTCCTTGGCATCGTCATAGGAAGAACGGATGATCTTAATGACCTCGTCGATATTATCCTGCGCGATCAGCAGACCCTGCAGCAGATGATCCCGCTCCTGCGCCTTCTTCAGATCGTAACGGGTACGACGGACGATAACATCCTCTTGGAACAGCAGATATTCGTCCAGAATTTCCCGCAGACTCAGCACCTTGGGCTGGCTCTGATTCTTCACCAGTGCCAGCATATTGATGGCAAAGGTGGACTGCAGGCTGGTCTGGGTGAACAGCTTGTTCAGCACGATCTGGGGATTGGCATCCCGCTTCAGCTCGATGACGATGCGCATACCGTTGCGGTCGCTTTCGTCACGAATATCGGAAATACCCTCCAGCCGCTTGTCGTTGACCTGATCGGCCATAGACTTGATCAGCATTCTCTTGTTAACCTGATAGGGCAGCTCAGTGATGATGATCCGGGTACGGTCCTGACCGAATTCCTCAAAGTTATGCCGGGCGCGCATCACCACACGGCCCTTGCCGGTGGCATAGGCGGCGCGGATGCCGCTGCGGCCCATAATAATGGCCTTGGTGGGAAAATCCGGACCGGTGATATGCTGCATCAGATCCGCCAGCGTTGCCTCGGGATCCTCCAGCACGCAGATGCAGGCATTGATGACCTCGGTCAGGTTGTGGGGCGGAATGTTGGTAGCCATACCAACAGCAATACCGGAAGAACCGTTGACCAGCAGATTGGGGAATCGGCTGGGCAGAACACGGGGCTCTTTCCGGGTCTCGTCAAAGTTGGGATCCCAATCCACGGTATCCTTTTCGATATCCCGAAGCATTTCGTTGGCCATTTTGGACATTCTGGCCTCGGTATAACGGTAAGCAGCCGGGGGGTCGCCATCCACGGAACCGAAGTTACCGTGGCCGTCGACCAGCATATAGCGCATAGAGAAATCCTGCGCCAGACGCACCAATGCGTCATAAACAGAGGCGTCGCCGTGGGGATGGTAACGACCCAGCACATCACCGACGCAGGTAGCCGACTTGCGGAAGGGCTTGTCTGCGGTGAGGTTATCCTCGTACATTGCGTACAGGATTCGACGGTGAACGGGCTTCAGACCGTCCCGCACATCGGGCAGCGCACGGCCGACAATAACGGACATAGCGTACTCGATGTAGCTGTTTTTCATTTCCTTAACAAGCTCAGACTCGATAATAGCCTGATCCGGGTACATAATGTCCTCGGGCTTGTAATCCTTCTTATGTTGTGCCAAAAGAATTTCCTCCTTTTGTTTTGTAGAAGATCCCCGGTCGTGTCATTGCGAGGGCCTTTAGGCCCGTGGCAATCTCCCGGTACCATTTTTGTTTTGTACGATGTGTCGATGAGCTTTACCAGCCAAATCAGCCACGCATCAATTGCGGATATAAGTCCTCCCAATGGGGGTTATTTTCCATAATAAGTGCAGTTTTTCTGTCACGATTCCAGCTTTTGATTTGTTTTTCTCTTTCCAATGCTGCTTTCACATCTGAGGTTTCTTCAAAATAAACCAGTCTGGTAACATTGTATTTTGCCGTAAAACTATCATTGTCGAGATGATTTTTGTGTTCATAGACACGCCGGATCAAATCACTTGTCACACCGGTATATAGCACTGTGCAATGCTTATTTGTTAAAATATACACATAGTATTTTTTCATTTTACTCTGGGTGTGTTCACCGATCAGTATTACAATAACGAACATTGTACCGGGAGATTGCCACGTCGCTTCGCTCCTCGCAATGACAGAGGGCAATCTGTTCGTTTTTTATGTCATTCCGAGGGCCGAAGGCCCGTGGGAATCTCCTGCTCAAATTCATCGATATGCTGTGCAGTAACAAACACCGTACCGGGAGATTGCCGCGTCGGGCTGCGCCCTCCTCGCAATGACATATTGGACGGTATATCAATACTTAGAGCTATAAGGATCCTTGGGCAGTTCGGCGCGGCCCTCATCGGGGTTTTCAAACAGCCGCTCCAGCCAATTGACAGAAAGCTGTACCCATTGGGCAAAGCTCTTATCCTCGCCCCATGTGTTCACCTGATGGGTACCCAGGCTCATACCGTGGCCGCCGTTGGGGAAAATATGCAGCTCATAGGGCACGCCCGCATCCAGCATTGCCATTGCAAAATAGATGCTGTCCTTGGGCGGCACGCCCGCATCCCGGGCGGTATGGCAAAGAAAGGCCGGAGGCGTATGCTTGCCCACACCGGTGTGAAGATTCAGCTTTTTATAGGTGCTGTCCCAATCATTGTTGCCGATGATACGGGCCAGCTGATCCTGATTTTCCATCCAGGAGGTGGAAATTACGGGATAAATCAGTATCAGGGCATTGGGCTGATTCTCGCCGTTTTTACAGCCGGAACGCGCCATGATCTCCGGATCGTTCCAGTAAACGCCCAAGCTGGCCGCCAGATGACCGCCGGCGGAAAAGCCCAGAACGGCGATTTTGTCTTCGATGACGCCCCAGCTTTCCGCATTTTCACGGATCAGCTTCATGGCCGCGCACAGATCCAGCAGAGAATTGGGAAATACGGCATTTTCACCGCAGCTGTACTCCAGCACGAAGGTGTTGTAGCCCCGGGCCATAAACTGCATCGCCACCGGATCACCCTCTCGGGGGCAGCAATAGTTATAACCGCCGCCGGGGCAGACCAAAACAGCCGGACGCTTCAGCACATTGGGCATAGAATCGGGGTGCTTTTCAAAGGTATAGCGCATCAAATAGCTGCCGTGTGCCTCATTAAGGATATATTTTTCACAAATCATACTGTTGCCTCTTAGTAGTCCAGATTAGTGGCGAATTTTGCGTTGGTTTCGATATATTCCCGACGGGGCTCCACCTTCTCACCCATCAGCAGGGTAAAGATCTCGTCCGCTTTAGAGGCATCCTCCAGGGTGATCCGCTTCAGTGTCCGCTTTTCCGGATCCATAGTGGTTTCCCACAGCTCCTCCGGGTCCATCTCACCAAGACCCTTGTTCCGGTTGATGTCCACCTTGGCATTGGCGTTGTCGCCGCGCATTTCTGCGGAAATCTGATCCCGCTCCTCATCGGAGAAGGCGTATCTTGTCACTTTGCCCCGAACCAGCTTGTAAAGGGGCGGCATTGCGGCGTACACATAGCCGTTTTCGATCAGCGGACGCATAAACCGGAAGAAGAAGGTAAGCAGCAGGGTACGGATATGGGAACCGTCCACATCCGCATCCGCCATAATCACCACTTTGTGATAGCGCAGCTTGTTGATGTCAAATTCCTCGCCGATTCCGGCCCCCAGAGCGGTAATGACAGGCAGCAGCTTTTCGTTGCCGATAACCTTGTCTTCCCGGGCCTTTTCCACATTCAGCATTTTACCCCAAAGGGGCAGGATGGCTTGGAATCGGGAGTCACGGCCTTGGGTCGCGGAGCCGCCTGCGGAGTCACCCTCGACGATGTAAATTTCGGTGAGGCTGGGATCGCTTTCGTTGCAATCCCGGAGCTTATCGGGCATTGCCGCGCCACCCAGAGCGGACTTGCGGCGGATGTTCTCTCTTGCCTTCCGGGCAGCTTCTCTGGCCCGGTTTGCCATCATTGCTTTTTCCAGAATGATCTTGGCAGTGGCAGGATGCTCCTCAAAATAGGTGGTCAGTTCCTCATACACCAGCTGATCCACCAGTGTACGGATGTAGGCATTGCCCAGCTTTGCCTTGGTCTGACCCTCAAACTGGGCGTCGGTGAGCTTGACGGAGATGATGGCAGTAATGCCTTCCCGGCAATCGTCGCCGGAAACCTTGTCATCGCCCTTGATGATGCCGGTCTTGATGCCGTAATTATTCAGCACACGGGTCAGCGCAGTCTTAAAGCCGGTCTCGTGCATACCGCCCTCGGGGGTACGCACATCGTTGGCAAAGCTCAGCACATCCTCGTTGTAGCCGTCGTTGTACTGCAGAGCGATTTCCGCAGAGGCATCCCCCTTGGTTCCCTGCATATAAATCACATCACCGTGAATGGCGGTCTTGTTCCGGTTGCGGTAAGTTACGAACTCCCGGATACCGCCTTCATACAGCATGGTTTCGCCCTTGGGTTCTTCGCCCCGGTTGTCGGTGATGGTGATGGACACGCCGCCATTGAGGAAGGCCTCCTCACGCATACGGTCGTGGAGCACATCGTAATCATAGATGAGAGAATCGAACATCTCCGGATCGGGCTGGAAGGTGACCTCAGTACCGGTTTTGTCCGTATTGCCCACGATGGTCATTTCTTGGGTAATGGCACCCCGGGCGAATTTCATTTCGTGGATCTTGCCGTTCTTGTAGACCCGAACCTGCATCCACTGAGACAGGGCGTTCACAACGGACGCACCAACACCGTGCAGACCGCCGGAGACCTTGTAGCCGCCGCCGCCGAACTTACCGCCGGCGTGCAGGACGGTGAAAACGACCTCCATTGCCGGTCTTCCCGTCTGGGGCTGAATGTCAACGGGAATGCCACGGCCGTCATCGGTGACGGTGACAGAATCACCGGGGTTGATGGTCACCGTAATGTGCTTACAGTAGCCGGCCAGAGCCTCATCGATGGCGTTGTCCACGATTTCGTACACCAGATGGTGCAAGCCGCTTGCGGAGGTAGAACCGATATACATACCGGGTCTCTTACGAACCGCCTCCAGGCCTTCCAGAACCTGAATTTGCGATCCACCGTATTCTTCTGTTACTTTCAATTCTTCAGACATAATGTTACTCCTGTCCTGTAAATTCTTTCGTAAATTGCCGCACCATAAGGCTCCCTTGTGTAAAGGGAGCTGTCAAAAATCTTCTGATTTTTGACTGAGGGATTGTCTTACCGTAATATCGATATACTCACAAACCCCTCGGAAATTTCTGCTGATTTCATTGTTGGGAATACGCATAACTGTAAAAATCAGCAATATATTTACCTAATACCTTCTGTCAGGAAAATCGCACCGGATAACCTCGCAAAAAATCATACCAAAGGTGTCGCTCTTCCTTTGTCATTTCCTTTCGTAGTTGCTTTGCAAAAGGTATCAACTGCTTATTATGCTTTGACTGCATTACAATCCCTCCGTCCGGAATCAAAGATTCCGGCCACCTCCCTTTACACAAGGGAGGCTTTGGTTCTGCGTTGCTAGATTACCTGTCCCTTTTCGATTTCAATAGTCTTGCCCAGCTGGGTAAACCGCCCGGGCTCACAGCAGGTAATGAACACCTGTCCGGACGAGATATGGTTCAGCACAAAATCCTGCCGGGCAGGATCTAATTCCGACAAAACATCGTCCAGCAAAAGCACCGGCTCTTCCCCGAACTCCCGGCGGTACAGCTCCCGTTGGGCCAGCTTCAGGCTGATGGCGGCGGTACGGGTCTGTCCCTGAGAGCCGTAGGCCTTCAGGTCGATTCCGGAAAGGCTCACCTCAAAATCGTCCTTATGCGGACCGGTCAGGCATTGCCGGGATTCCAGCTCTGCCCGATAATGGCTCTCCAAATGCGCCCGCAAATCCTCTTCCAGTTGCACAGTTTTGGCAAACGGGTCGGAAACCGTGGACACGGTGCGGTATTGCAGACGGAATTCTTCTTTTCCGCCGGAAAATTGATTGTGAAATTTTGCCGCTTCCAAGCCAAGGCTGTCATAAAATCGGGCCCGATAGGAAATCAGCAGCGCACCCACCTGACACAGCCGGGTGTTGTACTCGGGCAGAATCTCCAAAAGGGCGGGATTTTCGGAATAATCCTTTAAAATCCGGCTTTTCTGCTCCAGGATCCGGTTATATTCCGCCAGCGCAGCATCGTAATTGGGTCTAAGTTGACATAACGCCTGATCTCCTAATTTCCGACGGGCGGACGAGCCGGCCTTCAGTACCATAAGATCCTCAGGGCAGAACAGAACGGTTGACATAACACCTGTAATATCTGCGGTGGTTTTCTTTTTTGCCCCATTGCGCCACAGCTGACGGGGACGGCTGCCCCCAAACAGCACCCAGCGCAGGGTCTGATTTCGCTCCTGAGAGAAGATTTCTCCCTCAATATCCGCAAAATCCGCCCCAAAACGGAGCAATTCGCTCTGTTTTTGCGCCCGAAAGCTCTTGCCGGACCCGAGATAGGCCACTGCTTCCAGCAGATTCGTCTTGCCTTGGGCATTCTGTCCCACGATCAGGTTCACCCCCGGATCGAAGGCAAGAGAAATTTCTTCATAGTTCCGGAAATTCCGGAGATTCAATTTACGCAGTTCCATCGTTTACGATGACGAAAACATCGCCTTCATAGCTGAATTTGTCCCCGGGATACAGCTTTTTGCCCCGCATGGTGCAAACCTCTCCGTTGACGGACACAAAGCCCTCCTGAATTTCCAGCTTGGCAGAGCCGCCGGAAGGGACAATATTCATCAGCTTCATAGCCGATTCCAGCTTGATAAATTCCGTGCTGATGGGCACAGAAATTGCATTTTCTTTTCTTTTTACCGTTACTTTCATAGTTTTCCCCTTATAGAGATTTGCGCAAAGCCTCCCTTGTGTAAAGGGAGGTGGCTGCCCGTAGGGCAGACGGAGGGATTGTCAAAGATTGAAAAATTACAATCCCCCAGTTAAAAATCAAAGATTCTTGCCAGCCCTTCCGGGCTCGTGCCCCCTTTGTTCGCTTTGCGGACATTTCCCCGCTACCGGGGGAATCCGCCCTTTACAAAAGGGGGTCTTTTGTTGCGGTCATATTTTCAGAATTAGCCGTTCTTGATCCGAACCGGCAGGACCATATAGGAGAAGTCGTGCTTCTCGTCCACGGGAGTCATCACGATGGGGCTCAGACCGTTGGTCAGCTCCAGCACCACTTCCTCGGAGGGGATCACCCGCAGGGCATCGGCAATGTAGCGCACATTAAAGCCGATTTCCAGATCCTTGCCGTCGCCGGCAATGGCGCAGCGGTCCTCAGCCGCACCGATAGTGGTATTGGTTCGCACCTGCAGCACCTGATCGGAGAACACGCACCGCACCGGGCTCTTATACTTTTCGGAAACGATCAGACCTACACGCTCCATGGAACGGGCCAGATCACCCACATTTGCCACCAGCTTAATGGGGCAGTTGGTGGGCACCACCTTGCGCCAATCCAGAAAATCGCCTTCCAGAAGACGGCAGATCAGGGTTGCGTTGCCGATTTCAAACAGAATATGCTTACTGCCCAGGGTGAAAGCGGCCTCATCCTCACAATCGGAGACGATCTTCTCCACTTCCTTCAAGCTGGCGGCAGGCACCACAAAGCTGACGGTGCGGCCGTCGGGGCTTTCCATATGATAGGTGCGCCGGGCCAGACGGAAGCCGTCCACCGCAATGGCAGAAATGGTATCATTCTCTACCTCAAACTTGACACCGGTGTGAATGGGACGGCCCTGATTCTCGGAAACGGCAAAGATCGTGCCGGAAATCAGCTCCTTCAGCGCGGCCTGAGGAATATGAATGCCACGGCCTGCGTCCACATCGGGCAGCTCGGGATAATCCTCAGCGGCCTCTGCGGAGATATTGAAGGCGGCATAGCCGCTGCGGATGGACACCTTGTAGTTATCATCCACCACAACGGTCACGGGACCTTCGGGGAGACGGCGGACAATGTCGCCGAACAGCTTGGCAGGCAGGATGCACACACCGGGATCGGTGACCTCTGCCTCCACAGTGTAGGTGATGGCAGTTTCCATATTGTAGCCGGTCAGGCTCACGCCCAGATCCGCCCGGCAGAGGATGCCCTCCAAAACGGAGAGGCTGCTCTTCTGAGCAACGGTACGGCCTGCAATATTCAGGCCCTGCACCAGCATACTTTTTTCACAGGTAAAACGCATAGCGGTCTTCCTTTCTGTCTGGATTATTTAATAATAAAATAATAAGAATATATTTTTTAGTGGTTGTTGTAGTAGGGGAAATTTATGTGGAAAACCCCATTTTCGCCTAGGGCCGCAGGGACTTTTTTTCCACAGGGGGTGTGTGCAAAATTTTTACTTTTCCACAGCCGGTTCCGACAGTTTTTTTTCACGACTTATCCACAGTGCAACTTGTTCCTTTTCCACAAGGGGTTGTGGAAAGTTTGGAGCGCGAGCCTCCCCTGTGTAAAGGGAGCCTTGCGGCTGCGCCGCAATATTATTAAGGGGCAGGCTTTAGAGCATACTGTTGATATTGGCGGTAATGTCCCGGATGTTGTTCTGCAGATTGGTTTCGCCCTTCTTCAGGTCGCTTTCCACCTTGCGGATGGAGTGCAGGACCGTTGTATGGTCCTTGCCGCCGAATTCCATACCGATGTCCGGCAGGCTCAGATTGGTCAGCTTCCGGATCAGATACATAGCGATCTGCCGGGCCTCTGCCACATTACGGGTGCGCTGATTGCCCCGCAGGATCGCCTCGTCCATACTGTAGAACTTGCAAACCTGAGAAATGATCAGGCTGGGCGTGGGCACTGCGTTGCCCTCGGCCTTGAACATATCCTCAATGGCCCGGGAGATGTTATTCAGGTCCAGGGGCATATTGTTCAGGTCCCGGTAGGCCAGAATCTTCTTCACCGTTCCCTCAATGGTCCGCACATTGTTGGTGATGTTCACCGCTATGTAGTTGCACACATCGTCGGAAAGCTCCAGACCCAGACCGTGGGCCTTGTTCTTCAGGATGGCCATTCGGGTTTCATAATCCGGGGGCTGGATGTCCGCCAGCAGGCCCCATTCAAAACGGGTGCGCAGACGGTCCTCCAGTGTCAGCATATCGCTGGGCTTCCGGTCGGAGGTCATCACGATCTGCTTGTGCTCCTCATAGAGCTTGTTGAAGGTATGGAAAAATTCCTCCTGCGTACCTTCCTTACCGGCAATAAACTGCACATCGTCGATCAAAAACAGATCCGCTTCCCGGTACTTATTTCGGAATTCGATGTTCCGACCGGACTGGATGGCGGCAATCAGCTCGATGGTGAACTGGTCACCCTTGATGTAGACAATGTTGGCGTCCGGCTTCTGCTTGCGGATACCGTTGGCGATGGCGTACAGCAGGTGGGTCTTGCCCACACCGGGAGGTCCGTAGATGAACAGGGGGTTATACACCTGTCCGGGTGCCTTGCTTACCGCAATGGCTGCGCCGTGGGCGAACCGGTTGGAGGGGCCCACAATAAAATTGTCAAAAGAAAATTGGGGATTAAAATCCAGTGCCGTGGGGCTTTTCCCCTTGTTTTTATAGGTCTCCAGCTGAGCGTCGTCAAAAACAGTGACCTTCACATCGGAGTTAAACAGCTCCTTCATGGCGTCCTTCACATGGTCAGCGCACCGGCGGGCGATCACTTCCCGGCGCAGCTCCGAGGGACTGTACAAAATCAGCTCATCTTCGGTCAGTGCCACCACCTCCGCATCGTCAAACCAAGTGGAAACGATGGTGGGGGTGAGCAAGTCTTCCAGATAGCCGATGACCTTGCCCCATACATAAGCGTTTGATAGCATTTCAGGGCTCCTTTCCCGTTTATTTCTTCGCCAAAAGCCTGCAAAAAACGGCAAAAACGGCGATACTCTCTCAACCTAAATTTTAACACATTTCTGTGGAAAAAACAAGGTTTTTTTGTCATTATACAATATAAAATAGAATAAAAAAATTTTCCCTTCTATGTCATTGCGAAGCCCCACAAACCCTCCCCCGGGGGGAGGGTGGATGCCCGAAGGGCAGACGGGAGAGGAACGGCGGCAGAACCAATATAGAAACATGTCTGCACAGCGGCAGTAATCCAAGATTACCGCCCGTATTCCTCTTCCGTCACCGCCTTGCGGCGGCGACACCTTCCCCTCGGGGGAAGGTATAAAAACACACCCACTTTCGTGGATGTGTTCTTTATGTATCAATTATCCAAGCAGACTGCAAACGCTCAGCGGTTTCCTGCTTCGCATTTGCCGGCCGCATTTGTTCTTAAAAAATGCATATTCCCCTGCCTTGCGGCAGGGGAATGGCATTATCCAAGCAGACTGCAAACGCTCAGCGGTTTCCTGCTTCGCATTTGCCGGCCACATTTGTTCTTAAAAAATGCATATTCCCCTGCCTTGCGGCAGGGGAATGGCATTATCCAAGCAGACTGCAAACGCTCAGCAGGAAACCTGCGGCAATTGCAGAACCGATGACGCCGGCCACATTGGGGCCCATGGCATGCATCAACAGGTAATTGGAGGGATTGGCCTTCTGGCCTTCGATATTGGCCACACGGGCGGCCATGGGAACTGCAGAAACGCCTGCAGAGCCGATGAGAGGATTGATCTTGCCCTTGGAGATCCAGTACAGGAACTGTCCGCCCAGCAGACCGCCGGCAGTGGACAGACCGAAGGCAAACACGCCCAGCAGGATGATGCCCAGCGTCTCGAGTGTCAGGAAGCTGGTGCCCACCATAGTTGCGCCCACAGCGGTACCCAGGAAAATGGTGATGGTGTTCATCAGCGCATTTTGCACCGTGTCGCTCAGGCGGTCGGTCAGGCCGGTTTCCTTGAACAGGTTACCCAGCATCAGGCAACCGATCAAAGCGGCAGTGTCGGGCAGCAGCAGGGCCACAAACACGGTAACCAGAATGGGGAAGATGATCTTCTCGGTCTTGGAAACTGTTCGGGACTGGACCATTTTGATCTCTCTCTGCTTTTTGGTGGTCATCAGCCGCATAATGGGGGGCTGGATCAGAGGGATCAGAGCCATATAGGAGTAGGCAGCCACCGCAATGGCACCCAGCAGATGGGGGGCAAGGCGGGTGGTCAGGAAGATGGCGGTAGGACCGTCCGCACCGCCGATGATGCCGATGGAAGCGGACTCGTTCAGATCAAAGCCCATCAATCGAGCAAGGAAAAATGCTATAAACACGCCCAGCTGGGCAGCCGCGCCCAGAATCAAGCTCTTGGGATTGGCGATCAGGGGGCCGAAATCGGTCATTGCGCCCACGCCCATAAAAATCAGGCAGGGGTACAGACCGGTCTTGACACCGATGTACAGAATGTCCAGCACGCCGCCTTCACGCATAATGGCACCGTAGCTGTGATAAGCCGGATTTGCAGGATCCATAAAGGCATCCCACAGCTCCTGATGGTACAATCCGCCGCCGGGCAGATTGGAAAGCAGACAGCCAAAGGCAATGCCCACCAGCAGCAGCGGCTCAAACTTTTTCTTGATGGCCAAAAACAGCAGCACGAAGGACACGATCAGCATCACGGCATACTGCCAGCCACCCTCAGCAAAAAAACCGGTAATGATATCGGCAAAGCCGGAGCCATTCCAGATATTTAAGAGGATTTCACCGATATTGATATTCATTTGCGGGACCTCTTAAAATCAGTTCAGAACGATCATTGTATCGCCGGTGTTCACATTGGCACCCTTGGAAACAAGAACCTGTGCAACAGTACCGGCCTTGGGGGCCATAATTTCATTTTCCATCTTCATGGCTTCCAAAACGCACAGCACTTCGCCGGCCTTCACAGCCTGACCGGGCTGTACATTGATCTTCAGAATGGTGCCGGGCATAGGTGCGGCAACCACTTCACCACCGGCCACGGGAGCGGCGGCAGGAGCGGCAGCGGGGGCTGCAGCAGGCGCAGCGGCAGGGGCAGCCACAGGAGCTGCAGCAGGTGCTGCAGGTGCGATGGCTTCATATTCGTCAAGGCAAATTGCCTTACCGGCCTCTACCTCAATTTCATAGGTGCGGCCGTTCAGAGTTACCTTATATTTCATATTACTTGACCTCCTTGATGGAAATGAAACGCAGCTCATTCAGGGGCTTGCCCATCTGGTCTGCAACAATGGCCATAAGCATGGCGGCAGTCTTGGGGGGTGTATCGTAGAGCTTCAGCTCGCCGCAGGAGCCGGGTGCGAGAGGCTTTTCCGCAGCGGGAACTTCCTCAACCACCACGGGGGCGGCAACCGGCTCTTCCTTGACCTTCTTCTTTGCGGAGAAGGCTTTGCCGACGGCAGTAACCACCAGCATCAGCGCGATCAGACCCACGAACACAACGGCCCAGCCGAGAACGGCCAGCAGGCCCTGATCAGGAACAGTAACTTCACTCAACATAGCCCTTCTCCTTATGCTTCTACGATGGTGTAGGTGCAGGCGTTCTCTTCCTTAGCCTTGCGGTTCTCAAAGAACTTTTCAGCCAGATTGGGGAATGCAATGTAGCTGAGCACATCCTCGTCGGACTTTGCCAGCTCGCCCAGCTTTGCCCGGGCGTCTTCCACAACGGGAGCCAGCGTGTCGGCATAACGGCCTTCAACGGGCTTTTCGTCGCCCAGAATCTGTGCACGGATGGCAGGATCAATGGGAGCGGGGGTCTGACCGTATTCGCCGCGGCAGTAAGCCTTGATTTCCTTGGAAACGGTCTTGTAACGCTCGCCGTCCAGCACATTACGGACAGCCTGCACGCCGACCATCTGAGAGGTGGGGGTGACCAGAGGGGGATAGCCCATATCCTTACGGACCTTGGGAGTCTCGGCCAGAGCTTCCTCAAAGCGGTCCAGAGCGTTCATCTGCTTCAGCTGGCTGAGCAGGTTAGAGAGCATACCGCCGGGCACCTGATAGGTCAGGCACTGGGTGTCGGTAGCCATGGACTTGGGCATCATAGTGCCGTCGGCCACGAACTCATCACGAACGCCCTTGAAGTAGTCGGCCATTGCCACCAGGCAATCGTCGTTCAGGTCCACCTGATAGCCCAGCTGACGCAGTGCGTAAGCCAGAGTCTCAGTAGCAGGCTGGCTGGTGCCGCCGGAGAAGGGAGAAATGGCGGTGTCGATGATGTCCACACCGGCTTCGATAGCCTTCAGGTAGGTCATAAATGCCAGACCGGTGGTGGAGTGGGTGTGCAGGTCGATGGGCAGGTCCACAGCGTCCTTAATGGCGGAAACCAGATCGTAAGCCTCCTGAGGACCCATAATGCCGGCCATATCCTTGATGCAGATGGTGCTTGCGCCCATCTCCTTCAGCTCCTTGACCATCTTCACATAGTTTTCATGGGTGTGAACAGGGGATGTGGTGTAGGAAATGGTACCGGAAGCGATGGCACCGGCCTTGACGGTGGCCTCCATAGCGACCTTCAGATTATTCACATCGTTCAGAGCGTCGAAAATACGGATCACATCGATGCCGTTTTCCACAGCCTTTGCAACGAACAGCTTGACGAAATCATCGGGGTAGTGAGAATAGCCCAGAACATTCTGACCGCGCAGCAGCATCTGCAGCTTGGTGTTGGGCATCTTAGCGCGGATCTTGCGCAGACGCTCCCACGGATCCTCGTTCAGATAGCGCAGGCAGACATCAAAAGTAGCACCGCCCCAGCATTCTGCAGCATAGAAGCCGGCCTTGTCGATGGTCTCCAGCATGGGCTCGAACTTATCGAAGGGCAGACGGGTGGCGATGAGAGACTGGTTTGCATCACGCAGCACAGTTTCCACAAATTGAACCTTTTTTGCCATTTGGTGTAACCTCCAGATATAATAAATATTTTAACTATGTAATTAAAGTGCTTCACGCACAGTGAACAGCATAAAGCGTGTTTATGCTCTGCAATATGTGTGAAGTTGACAGTTTTTGCACAATGTTGCGATTATGTCATTGCGAGGAGGGCCACAGCCCCTTCGGGGCTTCGCAATGACATATCTGAGGTACGGTGCTTTATCGTAGGGGCGAACTGTGTTCGCCCGCGGGCAATTGCAAATCGCTCCTACGGTGAAAACACACTACGACCCGCCTCCCCGCAGATACCTTGCCTCCCTCTGAGGAGGGAGGTGGATTCGCCGTAAGGCGAAGACGGAGGGAGAGAAAATAAAACCATTTCTCTCCCCCAGTCAAGAATCAGAGATTTTTGCCAGCCCCCTCCTCAGAGGGGGCCAAGGGCAGAAAAAACAAACTTAATTACTCAGCCTTGGGGCCGGCGGCGACCAGAGCCTTGCCTTCGTCATTGCCGGTGTACTTCTCAAAGTTCTTGATGAAGCGGGCGGCCAGATCCTGAGCCTTTGCGTCCCAGATCGCGGGATCGGCATAGGTGTCGCGAGGATCCAGAATGCCGCTGTCCACGCCGGGCAGGGCGGTGGGAACCTCGAAGCCGAAGTAAGGAATGGTCTTGGTCTCAGCCTTCAGGATGGAGCCATCCAGAATGGCGTCGATGATGCCGCGGGTATCCTTGATGGAGATACGCTTGCCGGTGCCGTTCCAGCCGGTGTTGACCAGATAAGCCTTGGCACCGCTCTTTTCCATCTTCTTAACCAGCTCTTCGCCGTACTTGGTGGGGTGCAGCTCCAGGAATGCTGCGCCGAAGCAAGCGGAGAAGGTGGGAGTGGGCTCAGTGATGCCACGCTCGGTGCCGGCCAGCTTGGAGGTAAAGCCGGACAGGAAGTAGTACTGAGTCTGCTCGGGGGTCAGGATGGAAACGGGAGGCAGAACGCCGAAAGCATCAGCGGACAGGAAGATGACATTCTTGGCATCGGGGCCGCAGGACTTGGGACGGACGATCTTCTCAATGTGGTTGATGGGGTAGGAAACACGGGTGTTCTCGGTGACGGAGCCGTCAGCGAAGTCGCACTTGCCGTTCTCGTCCACAGTCACATTCTCCAGAAGAGCGTTGCGGCGGATGGCGTTGTAGATATCGGGCTCGGAGTCGGCATCCAGATTGATGACCTTAGCGTAGCAGCCGCCCTCGAAGTTGAACACGCCGTTGTCGTCCCAGCCGTGCTCGTCGTCACCGATCAGCAGACGCTTGGGGTCGGTGGACAGAGTGGTCTTGCCGGTGCCGGACAGACCGAAGAACAGAGCGGTGTTCTGGCCGTTCATATCGGTGTTGGCGGAGCAGTGCATGGAAGCCATGCCGTTCAGGGGCAGGTAGTAGTTCATCATGGAGAACATACCCTTCTTCATCTCGCCGCCGTACCAGGTATTCAGGATGACCTGCTCACGGGAGGTGATGTTGAAGAGAACTGCGGTCTCGGAGTTCAGACCCAGCTCCTTGTAGTTCTCGACCTTAGCCTTGGAAGCGTTGTAGACCACGAAATCGGGCTCGAAGTTAGCCAGCTCTTCCTCAGTGGGAGCGATGAACATATTCTTGACGAAGTGAGCCTGCCATGCCACTTCCATGATGAAGCGGATCGCCATACGGGAGTCGGGGTTGGTGCCGCAGAAGACATCCATCACATACAGCTTCTTGTTGCTCAGCTCTTTGATAGCCAGCTCCTTGCAGGCTGCCCAAGCTTCAGCGGAAGCGGGCTTGTTGTCGTTGGCGAACTCCTTGGAGGTCCACCACACGGTGTCCTTGGAGTTTTCGTCCATAACGATGAACTTATCCTTGGGGGAGCGGCCGGTGTAGATACCGGTCATAACATTCACAGCACCCAGTTCGGTCAGCTGACCCTTTTCGAAGCCCTCCAGAGTGGGGTCCATCTCAGCCTGGAACAGCTCCTCATAAGAGGGGTTGCAGATGACTTCGGTTGCGCCGGTAATGCCGTACTTTTCGAGAGACAATGCCATTTTATTTTCCTCCTAAAATTATGTGCGGTCTTTTTAATGCCGCTTAGATTATGTTGTTGCGAGATTGTTAAAGTCCAATCTTCACCGCATACATCATAACATAAAAGTGTGGAATTGTCTACCTTTTTTCTACGCATTTCCGTACATTTTTATCGGAAGTATTTACATAAATATCTTTCTCACAGCATCCCCGGTGGAATGCATAAAAATTCCCCGCCGGAGCGGGGAATTTTTAATCAGCGAACATATTCGATTACGATTCTGCGGTTGGGCTCGGTGCCGGTGGAATGGGTGGTGATATTGTCCATATCCTGCAGCGCGGCGTGGATCACATGACGCTCGTAAGCGTTCATGGGCTCCAGCGTGGTGCGGCGGCGTGCCTTCAGCACCTGCTGTGCTTTCTTACGGGCATAACGGCGCAGGCTGTCTTCCCGCTTTTCCCGGTAGTCCTCGGCATCCACATTGATGCGCAGACGGCCTTCCACACCCCGGTTGATGGTGTAGTTACACAGGTGCTGCAGCGCATCCAGCGTATCGCCGCGGCGGCCGATCAGGTAGCCCAGATCCTCGCCAACCAGCTCTACATCGTAAGTATTGCCCTCGCCCTTGACGGCGTGGGGCACGGCCTTGGAGCCCATATGCTCCAGAAGACCCTTCAGGAAGGTTTCGATCTTCTCTTCCACACTGCCGGGCTCAGCAGGGGTGTAGACCTTGGGCTCCTTGGGAGCTTTTACTTCTTCCTTCTTGGGCTCAGCCTTGCGCTCGGGCTTGGGAGCCTTTTCCTGCTTGGGTGCAGCAGGCTTTGCTTCCTGCTTGGGCGCAGCCTTGGGGGGGTCGGGCTTGACCTCGGGCTTGGGAGCTTCCACCTTCTTCTTGGGCTTGCTCCGGGAAGCAGAGGACAGCGCAGCCTTGGGGGCTTCGTCGGGGACTTCATAGGTGACCTGAATCTTGGCAGGCTGTGCGCCGATGCCAAGGAAACCGGACTTGGGCTGGGAGATGACCTGAACGGAAACACTGTCCCGATCCAGACCCAGCTGATTCAGCGCGGCTTCAATGGCCAAATCGATGGTTTTGCCGGTGGCAACCATTGTCTTTTCCATTGTTAATTATTCCTCCGTTTTGTTGTAGCGGTTGGGATCGTAGGCCCGACCCTTGCAGTAGGGGCGGTCAGCAATGCCGGAAAGGGTCTTCTTTTCCTCCGGCTCTTCTTCCACGATGCCCTTCTTGGCGTCATATTCTTTCTTTGCGGCAGCCTTGGCAGCGGCTTCCTCGGCCTGCTGCTGCTTCTGCAGCTTCTTCTTGCTGGTGTTTTCGGTGATACCGTCAGGATTTGCGGCCCGCTTTTCTGCGCGGATGCGCTCCTTTTCGGCCTCGATCGCTTCCTGCTCCATAGCCTTCTTCAGCTTTTCAGCGTCCTCGGCATCATAGATCTTGCGGTACTTCTTGGTGAGCAGAATATCCTCAAAGGTGCGGCTCACACCGCCGATGAACCAGTAAAGGCTGAGTGCCGCCGGGACACTGAAGCCGATAAACAGGCTCATAATGGGCATCATCCACATCATCACCTTGCCGGTCTGTGCGCTCTGGCTCTTTTCGGCCTCTTCCTTGTCCTGCACGCCCTTTTCATTGGTCACCAGAGAATTGTTGACCTTACGGGAGATCTGGGTCTGCAGGATCTGGCTGCCGGCGGAGATCAGCGGCACCAGCATTGTGCCGATGAAGGGCCAGCTCCATGTCCAGGAGCCGATGATGTCGCTGGGGATATTACCCAAGGGAATACCCAGAAAATCAAAGTTGATACCGGCCAGCGTCTGTGCGGTGATGCCGGGGATATCGGCAAACCGGGAGGGGTCGGCAAAAATCGCCTGAGCGGCGGTGATCTGCCAGTAGCCGTTGTTCATGTCCAGATTCAGAATCTTGGCGATCTCGGTACGGACAGCTTCGTCTGCGCCCAGCATATTGGTCAGAGGCTCACGAATAATCGTATAAAGGGGGATCAGGATAAACAGAGGAACGAAGCTCCAAAGGCAACCGCCGCAGCCCATTCCCACGCCCTCTTCCTTCTGGATCTGGGCGATGGCTTCCTGCTGTTTCTGCTGATCATTGGCATATTTCTCCCGGATGGCATTGAGCTTGGGCTGGATCCGGGTCATTTTCATCATACTTTTTTTGGATTTTGCGGTGATGGGCAGCAGAACGATCTGCACCAAAATGGCAAACAGAATCAGAGAGACACCGTAGTTGCCGGTCAGGTTGTACAGTTGGTTCAGCAGCCATCCGAAGGGGATAGTGATAAATTCCATTTAGATTACTCCTTATGAGTCATGGTACGGGGTCATAAAAACTCCCTTTGTAAAAGGGATTGCACCGCAGCAGACGGCGTAAAGCGAGCCATCCGCCCTTCAGTGCCCCGTATTTTTCAATGGCCTCGCAGGCATAGGCCGAACAAGTGGGGCGAAAACGGCAGCAAGGCGGCTTATTGGGCGAAATTTGCCGCTGATAGAAATGGATCAGAGCCAAAAAAATTCGTTTCATACGGTATTATCCTTTAAAATGCCGGCTTTTTGTGCCAGCTCCAGATATGCCTTAGTAAGCACCGCGAAGTCAGCACCGATGCACTTGCTTCGGGCCACCACAACGATGTCCCAGCCGGGGGTGAACTGTGCTTCGTTCAGCCGGTAAACTTCCCGCAGACGGCGACGCACCCGATTGCGGACCACTGCGTGACCCAGCTTTTTGCTGACGGTGATGCCAATCCGGTTAATGCCCAGCCGATTGGGGCGGGCGTAAAGCACCAGATGGCCGTTTGCCACCGCGCCGGTGTGATACAGCCGCCGGAAGATGTGATTGAGTTTTAAGGCACACGAATATTTCATACTGAAACCCTCAATTGAAGCACCAAAAGGCTTCTCCTCGAGGAGAAGCTGGCGTTTGCGAGGAACGAGCAAATGACTGATGAGGTGGAAAAAATTATGACACCTCATCCGCCTCACATTCGTTCGGCACCTTCTCCTCCAGGAGAAGGCTTGGTGCAGCTTCCTGAAATAAAAGGGGAAGCGGGGCGAATATGTTCTCGCCCCGCTTATAGCTCCCGTTTCGCGTTAGAGCGATTTACCTGCATTCCTTACCCAAATCAGGCGGACAGAACCTTGCGGCCCTTTGCACGGCGACGAGCCAGAACCTTGCGGCCGTTGGAAGTAGCCATTCTCTGACGGAAACCGTGGACCTTGGAACGATGACGGCGGCTGGGCTGATAGGTACGCTTCATAAAGTTACACCTCCTGTTTTTCTGATATCGGTTATTTATGCTCAACAGTCCGATTGGACCGCAGCAACACACAGCTACTGACCATACTAGGTCATTCTAAAGCATTATAGCCGAAAAAACCAATAAGGTCAACCACTTTTTTGGGATTTTTTCGCTTTTTTCAGAAAATCGCCCCTAAAAAGCTTCCCCTGGGGGGGAGTGAAGAGTGAAGGGTGAAGAGTGAAGGTGTCGCAAGCGACGTTTTTAGATTTTAATTGTAGCGGCGGCTATTAGCCGCCACAAAACCTTCCCCTTTTGTGGGGCGTCGAGGGCGCCGCCCCCTACAATAAACGAATAAATCCTTCAAATATGTCATTGCGAAGCCCCGGAGTTTACGAAGGGGCTGTGGCAATCTCCCGGTGCAACGGTGGTCAGATTGCCGTGTGTCGATAGATGTTACCAGGAGATTGCCACGGTCGCTTTGCTCCCTCGCAATGACATAATTGGTAGATGGGAAGAATGCTGCGGCATTAGGACCGTCGAGGATGCAAAAAAATCCCCCCCGGGAGGGAGGATTTTTTTCACAAGGGTGCTTGTTTGATTTTCGCGAATCTTCTGGGATACGCTGCCGGTGTGGGGGCGATTTTCTTCAGCACGATCACCCCGTGGGACGCCCCGTCAAAGACAAATTCCCGGGTTTCCACCAGCGAAAGTCCCAGCTTTTTAATGGCATTTTTCGCCTCTGCCAATTCTTCCTGCGCGGCAGAACCCTTTAAAGCCACCACAAAACCGCCTACTTTTACATAGGGCGCGGTCAGCTCCAGCAGGATATTCAGCCGTGCCACAGCCCGGCTCGTCGCAATGTCATAGCTCTCCCGCCGGTCCGCAACATATTCCTCCGCTCTTGCGGTGACGCACTGTGCAGAAATTTCCAGAGAGGGCAGAACCTCCTCCAGCCATTTCATCCGCTTGCCAAGACTGTCCAGAAGGGTCACCCGGGTATTTTTGCAGGCGATAGCCAGCGGCACGCCGGGAAATCCCGCACCGCAGCCCACATCAATGAGCGTTTTGCCATCCATATCCACACAGGCGGCAACCGTCAGGCTGTCCAGAAGGTGGAGCTTGGCAACGGCGGCATCCTCCGTGATGCCCGTCAGGTTCATCACTTCGTTTTGCTTTACCATTGCCCGGGCGAAGGCGCAGAGTTTTTCCCGTACCGGCATTTCCGGCGACAGCCCCAAATCGGGCAGACCGGCATTGAGGGTTTCCAGCATCCGATCGCCCATCAGCCCAACCCCTCACCGAAAACATAGTCCTTATCGAAGGGGTCAAAGCTGTCTTCTTCCACGATCTCATCGGCATGCTCAGGCAGATAGATTTCCTGCCAGTACCAGCACAGCAGAAGATCTGTCACCTCGCCGTAGGAGCGGATGCCGCTGCTGTCGCCGCTTGCCTGAATGTAGGCGTTATTTACAGAGCTGGCAAATTTCGATGCATCCTTGTCGATGCGCTCGGTGCAGTAGAGAGAATAGGTCTGCATATCCCGGCGCATACTCTCGGTCATACCGTTGTACAGCCGATTCACCGCATTGGTTGCGGTTGCGGTGGAAAGGGAGGCCAGGGAGCTGTAGCAGTACCGGAAGGCCATAAAATAGCCGGAGTACTGATACAGAAGGTCGTCATTGTTGGTGCAGGAAAGAAATGCCGCCAGATTGGCATCCCGTTCCGGGGCAATGCACATCCGGTGCGCCATTTCATGGCAGATGGTAAAGGGCAGGCTCACAACGGGGATGTTGGGATTCACTGCCGCCTCACCGGTCAGAGGCATTGTCACGCCGGAAATACCCATGGAGGTGTACATATCCGCCCAGCCCAGCTCTTTGACCGGGGTGGTCACGCCGCCAAAGACAGGATAGTTCTTTTTATACACCAGATTGTGAAAACCGTTTTCCGCCTGCAGGGCGGTGTCGTCAAAGGAAGAGATCTGCGGATTGCCGGTTTCGTCACGCTGTATCTGATCGGAAAGGGCATTGGCCTGATCCCGGAAATAGGTGGCCGCATTGATCAGGGGTGTCAGGCTGTCACCGGGAACGGTGGTATTCAGGCGAATATCCGCAGAAAGGTCGCTGCTGTACTGATTCAGCCCGTAAACACCGGTATGCAGGCACCACAGCAGGCACACGCCGGAGAGCACCCAGCCCATCCACTGGAAAAAGTTCCACTTAAAAAGGATCATTGCGATGACGGAAGCCAGCAGTAAGACCACCAGCAGCACCACGATGACCTGCCACAGACAGACCGACACACCGGCGGACCACTCCGCCAGCATATCCTGAATCAGGCGGGAGGCGTAGGGATAGACCATATCCACCAATGCACCGTGGGCTTTGGCGAATTCCGTCAGGCCCCAGGTCATCAGGGCAAGAGCCGCCGCGATGAGGTAGCCGCGTATATACTTCAAAGGAATCCCTCCTTTTGATAATTGATAATTGCGTAAAACCGCACATATTTGTTCATCTTATAGTATAGCACACTTTTTGTTCCTTGTCTGCCCTTTTTTTAATTTTTTATTTTTTGCCAGCTGTAGACTTAACTGTGTCATAATTCTGGTTAACATAAATTACCTAAAAGTTGTACACAGCCGGACAACCAAAATAAAAGTTTTCCACATTATCCACAGCTTTTTCCACAAGCCATCTATGGAAAATCCCTGCAAAAATCAGCTTTTGCAGGGATGAAAGGGCTTCTTGGGCAATTTTGCCGCTTTTTGGGAAAAACGCGCCTTTGGTTTACAGAACAACTTCCGACAGCTCCACCTTGGCAGAAAACACACGGCTGTGAGCGGTGGGCACTGCCTCTTGGGTGCGCACCGCCTCAACGGTAAGCACCGGACCTTCTCCCAGATCCCAATGGAGAGCCACCTGCTCCTTTTCCGTCACCTCGGACATATAGCAAAGGGTAAACTCCCGGATCTCGTGGGCAGCGTGAAAGGCCATAGGCAGAAGATCCTCCACCCAATCCAGATACCGGCAGTTGTTCATATGTCCGTTGATATCCAGATCCGTAAAGCGCACTGTCCGCAGCTCCACTTCCCCCATATCCCGGCCCATCAAAGAGCTGGGAGCCTGCAGCTCACAGCCTCTGAGCAGACCGTTGACCTCCACGCCGCTCTTGCCGGGCAGAACCATCGCCCGGGTCTTTGCGTCCATCAGGATCCAAAGGCTGATGGAGCGGAAGCACTCGTTGCCCTTTTCGTCGTAGGCAATGGTGGAACGGGGATAGGCGGTACGGGTGGTGGGCATGGGCCAGGTCTCCAGACGGAGCTTTTCTCCGCTGCGGGGGGTACGGGTGATCTGCACCCGATGACGGATCACTGCCCAAAAGAGGTTTTTATCCATCAGCTGATTCTGGGCTGTGCCCAAAATGGCACTGTGATCTCCTGCCACATCCTGCAAAAACGAAAGGATACGGCTGGCCTTCAGCCGTCCGTGGGCATCCACCGCCACGGGGGAAACCTCATATTCCTTTATATAAATCGGTTCCATATTATTTTCCTGCCTCAGTCAAAGTGATGGTTGTGGTGTACTGACTGCCGCTGCGGTACATAGTCAAAGTAACCGTATCCCCGGCCTTGTGGGAGTAGAGAGCCTTTTCCAGCTCCTCTTCCGAGGTGACCCGGGCCTGGTCCACGGACAGCAGAATATCCCCGGCGCGGATTTCGGAGTTTTCCGGTGCTTCGGTGATATACAGACCGGCAGGGATCCTGCGGAAGATCTGGTCGAAGGAGCTGACCCACTGTCCTGTCAGCTCCAATGCCGGCCGGCCGGACACATAACCCTGGGAAATCAGCTGGTTGACAATGTCCTGCACGATGACGGACGGAATGGCAAAGCCCAGTCCCTCCACACCGGCATCGTCGGCAAAAATGCCGATTTTCATTGTGTTGATGCCGATCACCTGTCCAAAGCAGTTGATCAGCGGACCGCCGGAGTTGCCGGAATTTAAGGCGGCATTGGTTTGGATCAAAGTCATTGTCCGACCGCCGGAGACCACATCCCGGTTGATGGCGGAAACAATGCCGTCGGTCATCGTGCCCCGGAAGGCAACACCGAGAGGATCACCGATGGCCACCACCGCATCACCCACTCTCAGCTGAGAGGAATCTCCGAACTGAGCGGGGACAAGATCGTTGGTGTTGATGTACAGCACCGCCAGATCGGAAAGGGTGTCCGCGCCCACAAGCCGGGCGGTAAAGGTCCGACCGTCGGTCAGCAGGACCTGAATGCTCTGCGCTCCGTCCACAACATGGGCGTTGGTCACCAGATAGCCGTTTTGGGACAGCACCACACCGGTGCCGCTTCCGCTGCCGCCGGAGAAGGTGCAGGTGATGGACACCACAGAGGGGATATTTTTATCATAAATATCCTGCAGCCCCAATCCGCCTGCCTGGGGCACATTGTCCACCTGACCGGGGATGGGAGAAAGCTCGATTTGTGTCTGATTGTCCGGATTTACGGGCATCTGCGTGGGGACGGTGGGGGCGGATGTAGGTGTCTTATCATCAGAGAAAAGCACATTGCTCACATCATCCAAATTGACGGTGAAATCCACCACCGAGCCGATGAGGGAAACTACGCCCACCAGCACAATGAGGATACAAAGCACCACTGCGATGATACCGCCCCGATTCTTCGGCGGCTTGGTAGAGCCGTTGGTGTAGGAATTTTGTTGATTGTTTTCGTACATAAAAAAACCTCAAAGGGAAAAATTGAGAATGATAGCAGAAACCGCAGGCGTAGCCTTGGCCCCCTCTGAGGAGGGAGGCAAGGGCGGCAGATTGCCGCCTCTCCTTATCGCACCAGCGGCAGAGTGAAGGTAAACTCTGTTCTGCCCTGCTGGCTGGTGACGGAGATATTCTCTCCGTGGAAGTCCAGAATGGTCTTGACGATGTAAAGTCCCAGACCCCAGCTGTCCCGATTTCGGGAGCGGCTCTTATCTGCCTTGTGGAATCGCTCAAAAACCAGTGGAAGCTCCTCGGACGGGATCTCTTCACCGTCATTATATACGCTCAGGTAGATCTTATCCTTGCCGGTGCTGAGCTTAATGCCCAGCACGCCCGCCTCGGGGCAGAATTTTACGCCGTTGTCCACCAGATTGTAGATCACTTGATTGATGGTATCCTGATTGGCTATGGTATACACGGGATAATCTGGCATATTCACCTGTACATCCAGCTTTTTGCCGTTGATTTGCTGTTCGAAGGAAATCAGCACCTGACCTGCCAGCTCGGTTACATCAAAACGGCTCTTTTCCTCCTCGGAAATGCCGCTGCGCTCCCGCAGCCGGGCAATGTCCAGCATATTGCGCACCAGCCGGTTCAGTCGCTTGGTCTCCTGCGATACCAAAACCAAATACTGCCGGCTTTTTTCTGGAGGGATCGTCCCGTCCAAAATACCGTCCACATAGCCGGAAATGGAGGTCATGGGGGTTTTCAGCTCGTGGGATACATTGGCCACAAAATCCTGCCGCTGATTCTCACTCTTTTCCAAGGAGGCGGCCATATTATTGAAAGCCAGTGCCAGCTCCTCCACTTCTTGGGGGTTGCGTCCGTTGGTAGTGACCCGGGAGGAAAAATCCCCGTGTCCAAAGGCCTTTGCGGCTTTTGCCATATCCCGCAGGGGATTGGATTGCTTCCGGACGAAGAAGGTCATGATCACCACTGAAAGCACCAGCACCAGCAGACCTACGATGAAGAAGGAGTTGGAAATCGTATGCATAATCGATACGGTGTCGCCCACCGGAGAGGACACCATCACAATGGCCCGCGGGGCATTGCTCCCGGGGTCGCTCACCACCTGAAAGACCATATGCCGCTCCTCCGGGTATAGCCCGGAAATGATGCCGGTATCCGTAAAGCTTCCGGTATTCAGCAGCTGCTGCAGATAGGCTCTGTCCAGCTTAAGACCCACATGGGCGCAGCCCATAGGGGCATTGGCGCACATCAGCAGCTCGCCGTGGGGATCACAGATGACCGCATCGGCCCCGGAAACGGAAACCGCCACCGTCAGGGCCATATAAAAATCCTGAGTGGAGATGCTTTGGTCCGCATAGCAGGACCGGAGCAGGGAGGAAATCACCGCAGCATCGTTTTTCAGGGACGAAATGGCCTGATCGGTCAGCGATCGGTTATACAGCCATTGAAAGGAGATGCCGATGAGTACCGTTGCTGCCAGAAAGATCAGAGACAGCGAGGTAAATAACCGGCTGAAAGCACTTTTCATACTTCCGTGCCCCCATCCGAAGCTTCCGGACAGAGATCCACTTCAAACTTGTAGCCCACGCCCCAAACAGTCTTGAGCCGCCAATATTCGGAAACATCCTCCAGCTTTTCCCGGACTCGCTTGACATGCACATCCACGGTGCGGCTGTCGCCGAAATATTCAAAGCCCCAGATTTCGTCCAGCAGCTGGTTACGGGTGTACACCCGGTTGGGAGAGGAGGCCAGATAGAACAGCAGCTCCATTTCCTTGGGGGGCGTGTCGATTTTCTTGCCGTTTACGATCAGCTCAAAGGCATCCATATCGATGATCAGCTTGTCGTAGACCAGCCGACGGGCCTTTTTCTCCGGCACTGCCGGCGCACTGCGGCGGAGCACCGCCTCGACCCGTGCCAAAAGCTCCTTCATTTCAAAGGGTTTGGTGATGTAGTCATCGGCACCGGCACGCAGACCCTGCACCTTATCAGAGGTCTCGCTCTTGGCGGTGAGCATAATGATGGGGGTCTGGGAATCGGCCCGGATCGCCCGGCATACAGCCCAGCCGTCCATAACGGGCATCATCACATCCAGCAGAACCAGATCGGGCTTCAGGGTGCGGTACATATTAAGACCCTGACCGCCGTCCGTGGCCTTTTCCACCCGGTAGCCTTCCTTTTTCAGATAGATTTCCAGAAGGTCTGCAATGTGCAGATCGTCTTCTACGATTAAAACGGTTTTTGTCATAATAAACACCTCTTGAAAGTTGATAGTTGAAAAGTATACGCGAAATGTACCAACAAACGATGTCATTGCGAGGAGGGCGTAGCCCGACGTGGCAATCTCCTGCTTCAACCTATCGATGCGCTGTGCAAAATCAAACATCGTACCGGGAGATTCCCACGGGCCTGACGGCCCTCGGAATGACATCATTGTGAGGTTATGCATTCGTTAGGGGGTGACATATGGTCAAAATTTGCTTTTTACCATATTATAACACATTTTTTTGCCTTTTCGTGAACTTTTTTTGAAGAGTTAGACCCAAAAATGTGAACAGCTAAATTTTTCTTGCATTTCACTATCTGTTGGGCTATGATAGAGGCGTAAAGGCTCCCCTGTGTAAGGGGAGCTGTCAAAAATCTTTGATTTTTGACTGAGGGGTTGTCACAATCCCTCCGACCTCGCTAACGCTCGGCCACCTCCCTTTACACAAGGGAGGCTTGATTCCGTTACTTTGAAAGGAGTACTCCTATGATCGAAATTTTGCAAGCGATTCTGTTTGGTATTGTAGAGGGCGTTACCGAATGGCTGCCCGTTTCCTCCACCGGCCACATCATCCTGCTCAACGATATCTGGCCCTTAAATGTGTCGGAGGCCTTCTATGATCTTTTTGAGATCGTCATCCAGTTGGGCGCGATTCTGGCGGTGCTGGTGCTGTTTTTCAAAAAACTGAACCCCTTTGCCCCCTCCAAGACCGCAGCAGAGAAAAAGAATACTTGGGTCTTGTGGCTGAAGGTCATTGTGGCGGTGCTGCCGTCGGCGGTCATCGGTCTTGCTGTTGACGATCCGCTGGATAATTTCCTGCGGGGCACGCCGGTGCTGGGTACGAACCTGAATGCGGTGGTCGTGGCGGCAATGCTGATCATCTACGGCGTGTTCTTCATCTTGGTGGAGCGCAGCAAAAACCGGGAATTTAAAATTCAGGATACCACCCAGATCGACTACCGCACCGCCCTTCTCATCGGTGCATTCCAGTGCCTGAGCATCATCCCCGGCACCTCCCGTTCCGGCGCGACCATTCTGGGCGCGATTCTGCTGGGAGTTTCCCGTCCTGCCGGTGCGGAATTCTCCTTCTTCCTGGCGATTCCCACCATGCTGGGAGCCAGCGCACTGAAGCTGCTGAAATACATACTGGGTGGTGTAATGCCCTCCGGCACAGAGATTGCCGTTCTGCTCACCGGCTGTGTGGTGTCCTTCGTGGTGAGCCTGCTGGTGATCAAGGGTCTAATGGATTATGTGCGCAAGCACTCCTTCTCTGTGTTCGGCATTTACCGCATTATTCTTGGTATTGTCGTGCTGGCCTATTTCGTTCTGACATCGATGGTTTGATTAACCTTCCCCTTGTGTGGATGCTGATATAAACGCACAATGTAAAAATATGTCATTGCGAGGAGCATGCTGCATAGCGCAGCGGTCAAAATCTAAATGATTGCCGGTGGCAATCATACCTATCGCTATGCGACGTGGCAATCTCCTGCTCAAATCTACCGATACGCTGTGCAAAAACAAACATCGTACCGGGAGATTGCCACGTCGGGCTGTGCCCTCCTCGCAATGACACCGTTTATTGGTACATTTCGCGTATAATTTTCAACTGTCAACTTTCAACTCCCGGAGGGTATAAAACCACCGCGACGGAAATTCGTCGCGGTGGAATTTTTATTCCTCGTATTCGTTGGGGATAGGCGTGACCACCGGGGTGCCGTCCCGGTCCAGAAGCACCGTCAGCCCACCGGCATAGCCGCTTGCATGGAACAGGTAATTCACGCCGGTTTTCCGGTCCACCCAGATCTCATTGCTTCCGAATGCGCCGTCGGAATAGGTTTTAATAAACCGCTTTTCCTGCGCCATGGCTTACTCCTTGGTGCCTTCCACAATGCCGTTTGCCAGACCCACCAGACCCTGCATTTCGCTGGGGATGATGATCTTGGTGGCCTTGCCGTCGGCAACCTTCTGCATGGCCTCAATGGCCTTCAGACGCAGCACGGCATCGTTGGGGGCCTTATCGTTGAGCATTGCCAGAGAATCGGCCAGTGCCTTCTGCACAGCCAGAATGGCCTGCGCCTCACCGTCAGCCTTCAAAATAGCGGCCTGCTTTTCTGCCTCAGCCTTCAAAATGGCGGCCTGCTTTTCCGCATCGGCCTTCAAAATGGCAGACTCCCGTTCGCCTTCGGCAATCAGGATGGCAGACTTCTTCTGACCCTCAGCCTGCAGAATGGCCTGACGGCGGTCACGCTCTGCCTTCATCTGCTTTTCCATGGAGCTCTGGATATCCGCAGGGGGAAGAATGTTCTTCAGCTCCACCCGGTTGACCTTAATGCCCCAGGGGTCGGTGGCTTCGTCCAGAATGGCGCGCATTTTGGTATTGATGATGTCGCGGCTGGTCAGAGTCTGATCCAGCTCCAGATCACCGATGATGTTACGCAGGGTAGTGGCGGTCAGGGTTTCCATAGCAGCCATGGGCTGCTCCACGCCGTAGGTGTACAGCTTGGGGTCGGTGATGGAGAAATACACGACCGTGTCGATCTGCATGGTAACATTGTCCTTGGTGATAACGGGCTGGGGGGGATAGTCCAGAACCTGCTCCTTCAGGCTCACCCGACGGGCGATCCGGTCAATAAAGGGCACCTTGAAGTGCAGACCCACGGTCCAGACGGTCTGGAATGCACCCAGACGCTCGATCACATAAGCCCGGGACTGCTGAACCACCGCGATATTGGAAATCACGATCAGCAGAAGAACCACAATAATGGCAACGATGATAAATAATTCCATAATATACCTCCTAAGATTTTATGTTATTGCAGAGTTGTTTTATTCCTGCGTTACCGGTGTGACAAAGGCCTTTACGCCTTCAATTTTGTCCACCTGTACCAGCGTACCGGCAGGAATGTTTTCACCGGAAGAGCTCCGGGCGGTCCATTCCATTGCACCCAGCTTCACCTGACCCCGGGCATTGAGATTGTCGATCTCCGCGGTTACCAGCCCCTGAGAACCGATGACGCTGTCCACATTGGTTTTGGTGATTTTGGGTGTGAAGTACTTTCTGGCCAGCGGGCGAAGGGATGCCAGCAGCGCAATGGAAACCACGAAGAAGATCACTGCCTGCAGCCAAAGCTCTGCACCGCACAGCGTGGCAATCAATGCAGCCAGCGCACCGGCACCGAACCACAGCGACACCATCGTGACCGTCTGGGATTCCACAGCCAAAAAAAGGACCATAAGTATCAGCCAGATAAACATATCCATTGGGAAAGCCTCCTTTCTTTCTATTTATATTATAACAAAACCTGCAAATGTTGTAAAGTAAAAAAGATGTAAAGAATTCCTTTTTACCAATGGAACGCAAAAGCACCCCGTTTTTCGCAAGAGCTTTCGTCAAATGCGCACGCAGCATAGCTTGGCCCCTTCTGCGGAGGGGGCTGTCAAAAATCTCTGATTTTTGACTGGGGGAGAGAAAGAAAGTAGTTTCATATCTCTCCCTCCGTCATTTGCGCATTCTTCGCAAATGCCGCCTCCCTCCTCAGAGGGAGGCAAGGGGAAAACGAAAAAATGAGCCGTTCCGAATCGGAACGGCTCTGCTTATTTCGTTAATCGTCCAGGGATTCTTCCTCGTCCAGAAGAACCGTCATCACCAGATTGTACACATCCTCCGCCTTCTTTTCGAAAAGCTTGCTCAGCCGCACAGCCTGCCGCTGATTGGGGGCCATCAGCTCCAGTGTCATCAGGTTGCCGGATTCATCGTCCAGCGACAAAATGACGGAGGCGTCCCCACCCTCCCGGGGGATGATCTGAGTCTTGACAAAGCTGCTGCGGCGAAGCTGCCGATTAAAACGGACAACGGCGTTTTCCGCTCTCTGCTTAACGGTGTAAGCGATGGAATCGGCAGTCAGTGCGGCGGTTTCGCGCCCCTTTTCGGTGATTTCGTAACGGTCATCCTCCAATGCCTTCAGGTGCCCGGTGGTCACCATTTCCGGAATGGCGGTACACACATCAAAATAGCTCAGGCACTCGTCCTGATAGCACAGTTCGTAAATCTCCTGACTGGTCATCGGATAGCTGCTCCGGGATGCCACGAACAGAATCAGAACTTTTACATCCAGCATATCGTGAATAAAGCCAAGTCTTTGCATAGTCATTCTCCTCTTTTATTCTGCCCTTATTATAGCCGAAAAAGTGGAAAAAAGCAAGCACATTCAGCACCTTTTCCACATATTCTGGAGTAAAAGTCTTGTTGCCATATACCCTCCCCCGGGGGAAGGTATGGCGGTGCGGTAATAATCAAGAAAGGGTGATTTTATGGATAGCATAACGATTTTTCCCATAGGTGACAGCCCGGCAGTGGAATGTGCAGCCCGTTACTTGGCATCCGAGGGGATTGCCACAGATGAGGAAAATGCCACCCATCTGCTTTTTAATACACCCACAAAACCGGTGGATCTGGGATGGATTTCGCCAAATACCACCGTTATCGGCGGAAATCTGGATTGGCTTCCCCCGGTATTTCCCCGATTGGATTTGCTCCGTGACGAAAAGTATGTGGCGGAAAACGCCCATTTAACGGCGGATTGTGCCGTCCGCCTTTTGGGACAGCATCTGCCCTGCGCGTTCCGCGCTTGTCCGGTGCTGATCATCGGCTGGGGGCGCATCGGGAAATGCCTTGCAGCGATGCTGAAAACTCTGGATGCAAGGGTGTCCGTGGCGGCACGGAAAAGCACGGATCTGGCGATGCTCAGCGCATTGGGCTTTGATGGGGTTTCTGAAATCCGGCCGGAGCAGTACCGAGCCATCATAAACACCGCTCCGGCCCCGGTGCTGGGTGCGGGGGATGGCTTGCGCATTGACCTTGCATCCCAAAAGGGAATCGCCGGGGAGAATGTAATCTGGGCCCGGGGCTTACCGGGGAAAATGCTCCCAGAAAGCAGCGGAAAATTGATTGCCGAGGCGATTGTGCGCCATTTGAGGGAGGAAGAAAAATGACGGTCGGATTTGCCCTATGCGGTTCTTTTTGTACCTTTTCTCAGGTTTTCCCCGTCATGGAACAGCTGGCGCAGGATCACAAGCTGATCCCCATTCTGTCTCCGGTGGTCTGCTCCGTCAATTCCCGGTTCGGCACTGCGGCAGGGCATATTCAGAGGGTAACGGACATCTGCGGCTGCAAGCCTGTTATGACCATTCAGGAGGCGGAGCCCATCGGACCGAAAAAACTGCTGGATGCCCTGATTATCGCCCCGTGTACGGGCAATACCCTCTCCAAGCTCTCCCACAGCGTGGCGGATACGGCGGTGACCATGGCGGCTAAGAGCCATCTGCGCAACGGAAGACCTGTGATCGTGGCTATCTCCACCAACGATGCGCTGGCCGGTGCGGCGGAGAATATCGGCAGGCTCTTGGCGCGGAAAAACTACTATTTTGTCCCCTTCGGGCAGGATGATGCCATAAATAAACCCACCAGCCTTGTGGCGGATTTCGGACTCCTTCCCGAGACCCTGACACAAGCCCTGATGGGCAAACAAATCCAGCCGCTGTTGCTGGGGAGATGATCGTTGAAAGAATTAACGCACAATGTAAAGAATATGTCATTGCGAAGCCCCAAAGGGGCTGTGGCAATCTCCTGGTAAAGCTCACCGATACTGTCTGCAGAAACAAACATCGTACCGGGAGATTCCCACGGGCCTAAAGGCCCTCGGAATGACATATCGGTAGTGCATATTTGCTGTTGGGGCGGCAATCCGCCGCCCACAACCCCTCCCCCCGGGATGTTGCATAGCGCAGCATCCTCGGGGGAAGGTATTGCGGGCGTTTCGTGAATCGTCCGGTAAATGGTACAAGGGGCGGTGGGCGTACAAACCCTCCCCCGGGGGGAGGGTGGATGCCCGAAGGGCAGACGGGAGAGGAACGGCGGCAGAACAGAGCATAGGAATAAGCCTATACAGCGGCAATCATCCAAGATTACCGCCCGCATTCCTCTTCAGTCACCGCCTTGCGGCGGCGACAGCTTCCCCCCGGGGGAAGTAATTACGGACGAGCAATGCTCGACCCTACAAGATGCAAGCAAACGAGGTTTCGCCTTGTGTTATCGGATCTTTTCACCGTTGAGCACTGCTTCGATGAGCTTCTCCCCGTCGTAGCGGAGCTTCAGCAGGAAAAAGGGTGCATCCTGCCAGAGCAAATCCAGAAAGATCTGATCGCCTTCCCATTTGGGCAGGTCATTCAAAAATTCCCGGCTTACCCATTTCAGTTCACCCTCGTCGCAGTCGATGAGTTCACCCTCAAAGCCGTCGGCGGTGAACAGATACATATACTCACCCTCCCATTGCCCGGTAGTGAGGAAGGTGATGACCCCCCGGCATTTCCAGCGGGTCAATGTCAGACCGGTTTCCTCCTTTGCCTCCCGGAGCAGGCACTCGTCGGGGCTTTCTTCACCCTCAAATTTGCCGCCGATGCCGATCCACTTGTCCTGATTCAGGTCGTTCTTTTTCTTCACCCGATGGAGCATCAGTACTTCATTTCCCCGGGTGATGTAGCATAAAGTTGTGTTGTACATAGGATACCTCCTGATTCTTTGAGCAGTCCAAAGGCTCCCCTGTGTAAGGGGAGCTGGCAAAAATCTCTGATTTTTGCCTGAGGGGTTGTCAATCCCTCCGTCTGCCCTTCGGGCAGCCACCTCCCTTTACACAAGGGAGGCTCGCGCTTTGCGCTCCGAAACACTTCCCCCGGGGAAGGTACAGAAATGCCCCAACCGGGAGGTTGGGGCATTTTGATTACTTTGCGTATTCCACAGCCTTGGTTTCCCGGATGACATTGATCTTGATCTGACCGGGGTATTCCAGCTCGGCCTCGATCCGCTTTGCCATATCCCGGGCCAGCAGGATCATATTGTCCTCGGTGACCACCTCGGGCTTGACCATGATCCGCACCTCGCGGCCTGCCTGAATGGCGTAAGCCTTCTCTACGCCGGGATAAGAGCCGGTCAGCTCCTCCAGCTTCTGCAGACGGCGAATGTAGTTTTCCACATTCTCGCGGCGTGCGCCGGGACGGGCGGCAGACACAGCATCGGCAGCCTGAACCAGCACAGCGATGACGGTCTTGGGCTCCACATCCCCGTGGTGCGCCTCGATGGCATTGATGACAACGGGATTTTCCTTGTACTTCCGGGCAATGTCCGCACCCAGCTGCACATGGCTGCCCTCTACCTCGTGGTCGATGGACTTGCCCAGGTCATGCAGCAGACCTGCACGCTTTGCCAGTGCCACATCCAAACCCAGCTCTGCGGCCATCAGGCCTGCAATGTGGGCGACCTCCATGGAGTGATTCAGCACATTCTGACCGTAGGAGGTACGGTATTTCTGGCGACCCAGAATCTTGACCAGCTCAGGGTTGAGGTTATGCACACCGGTTTCGTAGCAGGCGCGCTCGCCCTCCTCCCGGATGGTGCGATCCACTTCCTTGCGGCTCTTTTCCACCATATCCTCGATACGGGTGGGGTGGATACGGCCGTCGGCAATCAGCTTTTCCAGAGCCAGACGGGCGATTTCCCGACGGACAGGATCGAAAGAGCTGACGGTGATGGCCTCGGGGGTATCGTCGATAATCAGATCCACGCCAGTGATGGTCTCAAGGGTGCGGATGTTCCGGCCCTCACGGCCGATGATGCGGCCCTTCATTTCGTCGTTGGGCAGAGCCACAACGGAAACGGTAGCCTCGGCGGCATGGTCGGCGGCGCAACGCTGAATGGCAATGGAGAGGATCTCCCGGGCCTTTTCGTCGGCCTCGTCCTTGAGCTGCTGCTCGATTTCCTTGATCTTGAGGGCAGTTTCGTGGCGGACATCCTCCTCCACGCTCTGCAGCAGGGTCTGCTTTGCCTGCTCCTGGGTCAGACCGGAGATAATCTCCAGCGTCTTGACCTGGGAAGCCTTGATGGCATCCACCTCAGCCTGTGCCTCAGCCACTTTCTGCAGCTTGGCGGCCAGTTCCTCTTCCTTCTTTTCGAAGGCTTCGCTTTTCTTATCAAGGGTAGCTTCTTTTTGTTCCAGGCGTCGCTCAGTTTTGCTCAGCTCCGCGCGGCGTTCTTTGACTTCTTTTTCGTACTCTGTGCGAGATTTATGGATTTCGTCCTTGGCTTCCAGAAGCATTTCCTTCTTGCGGCTTTCGCCACTGCGGATGGCTTCGTTGATCAGACGGGTGGCCTCTGCTTCCGCAGAACCGATTTCCCGTTCAGCGACCTTTTTGCGGTAAACGATGCCGATTCCGAAGCCGACAGCGATACCGAGAGCGGTACCAACGACGATGAGAATAATTGCAAGATACAATTCCATCATCTCTATGCGCACCTCCTTTACTGAAATGGCATGGCCATAAGGGGGTGGGCGCAATGGTCCCATGTGAAATTTGTATGAAATTGACAATTGACAGTTGACAATTGAAAATGTCTGTAAGGTATCCGTTTTTCCAAAAACGGGAATGTAACTTCCGGGGGAAAACAGGGTCTGCAGACGATAACAAATAACGCCATGAGGCGCAAAAACGCTTAACCCGGCCTATGCCGGTTATGAATGAAACGCCGGATTTACCCAGCGTACACTATACCGTGTATCATTGTACTCGCGAAAAGCACAGTTGTCAAGCATTTTTCCACAGCTTGGCGGGAAATGTTGACTTTTTTTCTTCCCCGTGATAGAATACAGCAGGCGAAAATTGACAATTATCAATTGTCCATTGTCAATTGTCCATTCATATATGCGGATGTGGTGGAATTGGTAGACTCATTGGATTTAGGTTCCAACGCGCGAGCGTGCAGGTTCGAGTCCTGTCATCCGCACCAAAAAAGCACGATGGTTTTGATACGAAACTATCGTGCTTTTTCTATGTCTGTAAACCCATGCACCACAAGGGCTTTCCGCATTTGTCAGAAAGACTAGTTTCATTGCACCAAAATTAATTGCGCCAAAGTTCGAGTAAGAGGACTCGAACCCACCCATTTTTGCGTTAATCTAAAATCACAATGAAATTTTTTCTGTTAGTTTAGTTTCATTGTGATTGGGAAAGTTTCATCGTGGCTGGAATAGTTTCATTGTCTAAAGATAAGTTTCATGGTGAGAGATTTTCTCTTTAGAATCTGCAAAATTCGGGCATTATCGTTTCCATGTTATTGACAACTTATTGTTTTCTGATATAATTATATTGTATTATTGTATCAAAAACGATTCCGATATCCCTTTTATTTTTAATACACCATACAACAAAAGATTGAGAGGAGATACAATTATGTTATTGTCTGACCAATTGATGTCATTACTCGAAAAACTTATGCCTAAAAAAGCTTACGCCGTCGAGGGCGATGTCTTGTTTGCAAGCGGTTGCACCTGCTTCGGAGGATGCGGATCCGATTGTACTGGCGATTGCTCTAGCAGTTGTTCTGGATATTGCTATAGAAGTTGCGACCACACCAGTATCAGCCATTAAGAAGGTGAACTATGGCTGAGAAAATTCGCTTTTCTCCATCTATATGTTTAACTCACGATTGCAATCTTAGTTGTATATATTGCTATCAAAGCCATTGTGTAGGCAATGTGATGAGTTTTGATACAGCTAAGCGATGCATTGACACAATATTCTCGTCAATTCCGGTTGAATGTAGTGGTGTAGAAATTGGCTTTATTGGCGGAGAACCACTCTTAGAATTCGAGTTAATTAAACAAATAGTAGACTATGTCGCTTCTAAAAATTTCCCAGATGAGTATATATTCTTTGCGTCAACAAACGGAACTCTGTTAACCGAGGAAATGAAGTCCTGGTTCAAAGAGCATAAAGATAGGTTTGTTTTAGGGCTCAGTCTTGATGGAACACCAGAAACCCACAACTACAATCGTTGTGATTCTTATGGAAGCATAGATTTTGATTTTTTTATCAATACTTGGCCGAATCAAGGGGTCAAGATGACCTTATCAGAACATTCATTAGCTAATTTAGCTGCAAACATTAAACACATTCACTCTTTAGGATTCAAGCAAATTAGCGGAGTAAACTTATTCGAAGGAACATTTGATTGGGGCCAAGAGCGTTTCATTGATATGCTATTGCCGCAACTGACTGAATTGGTGGAATTTTATGTAGAAAATGACGATCTGACCATCAACCAAATGTTGGATAGGCGCTTGATCCTCTGTGAAGAAAAACCTCGAAAAAAGAGGAAGTGGTGTGGTATCGGAACGGGAACACTGTTTTTTGACACCGATGGTTCGATTATGCCCTGTGCTTTCTGTACTCCTATGACATTTGATGTTTCTACTATCAGTCGAATTCGGCAGACTGACTTTTCTGTCGATAACGATTTCATCGATGATGAGTGCTTTAATGAATGCTATATGTACCCGATATGCCCATACTGTGCAGGTGCAAACTATTTGACTGAGGGTACTTTCAAGACGAGGTCAAAGAAAAAATGCAAAATCCAAAAGCTAATCACGCTTTATTCTGCAGAATTGCAAGCACGTAGGATGGTTAAAAATCCAGATAGATTTAGTGATGCTGAAAAGTACAATTTGATTAATGCAATCAAGAAGATCCGTAAACATTATTTACCTGAGTTCGTTGATATTATCGAAAAAGCATCACAGTAACCTCACTCTTCAACAAGGCAATCCCAATGACAAGGAAAATTGATATGATAGTGAGTAGAACAGAGATCGCTATTAAAATTTGCTACTGTGTATACTCGGAAACTTGCATAACTACTCAAGAAATATCATATCGTCTGCACCATTCAGATGAATATAAAAATGGCCTTTATTTTGTTTTTGATGATTCTAACCATGTAATTTATATTGGGAAAGTCGGTCCTAGTAAAACAGCAAGTCTATATATGCGTTGTATTGGTAACGGGAAGAACGCTCACTCAAAAGAAACATGGTACACACAATATGCGAGATATATTAAGTTCCACAAGTTCCCAAATTATTCTGACGAGCAATTGTTGCTTGCAGAGAGAATTGCTATTTTATACGAAAGACCCATCTTTAACGATCAGCACACTGATATCGATACCCTCAAGAAATATGTATGGTAACATTCAAATGACAGGTATCGGTAAAAAGGTTTCATTTTTGAGTGAAACCTTTTGAAACCATATGAAACCGTATCATTATTGTCAAAACACTTCATTAAAAGAGCCATCCCTAACGGGGTGGCTCTTTTAATATTGTCAGATAGCAGACGGGCTCGAACCCATCTGAATGCAACGCGGATGAGCGTTGCCGCCGAGGACTTGCCGCGGCGATCATTTATTTTGCTCCCCGGGAGTAAAATGCAAATCGAGTCCTGTCATCCGCACCATTAAACAGACTATCCCGAAAGGGATAGTCCGTTTAATATTTGCGGTGGAGCATACGGATAGGTGCAACAAAAGTCCCTTTTCCTTACTTCAGCTGCCATTCTAAGTTTACGCCCAGCTTGTTTTCACAGTAATTCTGCAGCCGTTCCGCTTCCGCAACCGTGAAATTGGGAGCGACCACATAGGTCAGGTCCACACCGTCGCCGAAGGCCGACCGACGGTCCTCCGTCTGGGAGCGGATATTTTGTATCAGCGAGTCAATGTCGTGGTAACACTTATCTTCCCGGATGTGAATGCCCTCGACATCCTCCATAAACAGGTCCGGTCTTTGCGCGCCGGGAACATTGCGGCTGCAATCGATCCAATCTCCGTATTCGTCCTGCAGGGCAAGACCGGTTTCCTCATCGATCTCAAAGGACCGCTGGGTGTCAAATTCCGGGTGGCGGTAGCTGTCCACGAGCTCTACCTCCATCCAGTTGCGCTCGGTGGCGGATTTTTCCAGAGCCTCCGTCAGCCCTTCATCCGGCATCTCCGCCGTTTCCTCTTCCCATTCGGTCAGCTCGGAAAGCTCTTCTTCGTCCACATCGTCGATGTAATCCTCAAAGTCGATGTAATCCTCAAATTCCATTACGCTTCTCCTTTCGTATGTTTCCAAAGGCGGTTGGCGGCGTTCAGGGTGTTTTCCGTGTGCAGCTTGTGGGTATGGACTCTGTTGAAATCCCGGATGAACTGGACGAGGGCGCAATTGCTTTCTACGATGCTGCCCGTCCAAGCACCCATACAGAGCTGCTCCATAATGCCGTTTACCTGCCTGGAACGCTGCTTTTCCTCCTTCATGGCCATCGCTGCCTGCAGGGGCTCTGTCCATTTCCGGGTCAGCTCCGCAGCACGCTGCCGGGCGGCTGTCTTTTGCTTGTAGCTGCACTGCCCCCGGGCAGGACACATACTGCATTCGTGGAAGGTTGCCACGGAAAGCTCGGGATGGGCCTGCAGATAGCTGTTCTTGTGGGGATACGGCTTGTCCAGCTCAAAGCAATCGATCAAATTGGGGGTCTGGAAATACTGGGCGCAGGGCATCCCTTCGGTGATGTAGCAGCCTGCACCCGTTTCGCACAGATACAGATGCTGCAGTGCCTGCTCATCCGCCCGCAGGGAATCCATATAGGACCGGATGCCGCTGTCCGGAGAGCCGCCCAGAAAAATCTTGGTGGCGCAGGTGTTTGTGATAATGGAAGGGATGTTGTCTGCGCTCTGGTCCGCTATCAGGACGCCCACACCTTGCGAGCGCAGCTCAAGAAGCATATTGGCAAAATCAACGGAAAACGGGAAAGATTTACCCTGTGCGTCCTGCGCACTCTGCAGGAGATTGTGACTCTCGTCAAGGATGATCATCAGCTTCAGGGGCTTATCCGCACAGTGCGTACCCCGCAGGCGCAGGTATGCGCTGATGCTCACTAGCAGCATACTGGCAAAAAGCTGTTTGGCCTGCGTGGTGGTAAGGCAGTTCAGCTGCAGCACATTCGACCCGGACAGCAGTTCGGTGACAGGAACGGAGTTGACCGAGTCAAACACATCCCGGTCCTGATTAAACAGTGCCTTCAGCCGGACGATACCGGCGGTTTTTACATCCTGATTGGTGCGCTGGGAATAGCCGTCTTCCGAAAGCAGACGGACAAACTCTTCCATATATTCGTGCATACCGAAGGGCGTTCCGTCGTCCCAAGCAGAATCCTCGCTGTAGCCGTGGGCGGCAAAGCAGCGGTTCAGGGTGTCGGAGAACAGTTCTTCCAGAGGACCGTCAAGCTTGAAGCAGATTCGCAGCTGCTGGAGCATGGCTGCCCGATACTCCCGCAAGGTCACCCCGGGCGGCAGACAGAAGGGATTCAGCACAAACTCCTGCCCTTTGGGCCGCCAGCACCGCAGATCGGGTATTACCTTTCCCAGATGGTGCTGCTCTTCCTTGGCAGACTCAATCAAAAGTATCGGAATATCTTTCTTATACAGCTGTGTCGCGACAGAGAAAAGCATATTACCCTTGCCTGTACCTATGGGGCCAAAGAGTCCAATATGCTTGCGCATCTGCTTCAGGGCCAGCATCACCGGCGTTCCGTCCTGCCGGCTGCCCAAGCGGATGGAGGGCACCTTTTCCGGCTCCTGCAGAAGCGGAATGTCGAAAAGGGTATCCTTGTTGTACTCCAGGCCGTAGCGGCCGGCGGAGGCAGACAGTGAGGAAAGCACCTGCAGCTCCTCCGGCAGGAAGGTGCTTCCCAACAATTTGAGGGGCGCAGGCAAAACCGGGTGATTTGCCGCGAAAAGCAGGTTCTTGCTTACGGTCTGCTTGGGGATCTTCAGCTCCTGAAGACCGCTGAAGTTGTAGCGCAGTTCCGAGCAGAGCAGCTCCCCTTGCTCTTCCTGACCGTAGATGCAGCCGACCCCCTCAAAAAGATCTCCGCTGCGCAGCAGCTTGCCGCAGATGCTGTCCGGCTCAGCGGATGCATTGTGCAAGGCGGTAACCGTACCGCTGTCCAAGGGCTTGCTGCGGCGGAAGAAAAAGGCAATGCCGCTTCCTTCCCGGCAGTGGGACAGCGCGGTGAACAGCGCGCCTGCCCGGGTGGGATCGACAGAAACCTGCGCAGGCAGGAACACCTGCGTGGGATTCTGTCCGGGCTTGAGGATGTAACGGCTTTCTACGCTGCGCAGCAGCAGACGGCTTGCTCCGTCATTTTGGGGCAGACGCTCTGCCGTCTGAAAGCCGTAGCCGTTCGCACCCAGCAGGAGCAGCAGCTGCGCCTGACGCTGCGGCGTTTCCGTGCCGATATAACATTCCACCCGCTTCGCGCCCCGGTGGAGCCGAAGCTCCACCGTTTCCTCACAGGAGAAGATCCGCGCCGCCAGATCTGCGGCAGGATAGATCTCGTGCTGTCCGCTGCGGAGGATGGGTACCCGAAGAATCTGCGTATAGATCATATTAAGGACCTCCCAGATAGCCCAGCCGCTGGCAGTGCTGGAAAATGGTTGCCGGGGAATGGAGCTGGCACAGATTCTTCAGCTCTGTGCAGATTCCCAGCAGCTTGGTGTGGTCATCGTTGGGATGGGTCTGCACATAGCTGACGATCAGCTGCACCATCTCACCGGGAATGGGACTCTTGCCGTAGGTCTCCAGCAATACGCCCATGATCTTTTCCCGCATCTGCTTGCGCTCCAGATACAGCGTGTTGCTCTTCTGGACGACCTCTTCCATATTCGCGATCTCCAGCTGCACCTTGCAGTCGGTGATGCGCATCCAATCCAGCTGCTTCTGGGTCTGCCGGGCGATCTCCTTACCGAGTTCAAGGGCAATGGTATCCACCATACCCAGCGCATCGTGGGGGTCAGCCTGACGGAGCGCGCTGCTGACCGTAGTGGGATAATTGTCCAGCAGACACTCCTCCAGCGCGGCGGAAATGGTTGCCTCGGGGGACTGCATACCGGTCTGCAGGTAATCCTTTACCAGCGCGCAGGGGTCGGTAATGCAGGCACTGGCACGCACAGTGCCGGTGAGGGTGATGCAGGCCTTCTGACCGTCATCAAATACTACGGGGATCGCCTTCCGGTTTGCGAGGGAAATGCTGCCGATGGGGAACACCTCCCGGTCCACAACGATGGCATAGGCCTCGTGGGGATTGGGGGAGAGCCGTTCCAGACCACGGATGGGGGTCTCCATCCGGCTGCCGTTTTGGAAGGGGGTCTCGTTGAGCTTTCCGTCGATGACAGTGAAGATATCCTTGCGAAGGGTGCCGCCGGGACAGTTGAAGAACAAACGGCGTCCGTCGCCGGCCAGCTCAAAGGGAATCACGGAGAGCGGACCGCTGCAGTTCAAATAAGCATCGGTATAGGTCAAAGGCATATCAGCCACTCCTTTCCAAGATCGTTCAGCTGCTGTTTCAGCTGCAGGTATTGGGTGCAGGAAGCTTGCAGCTTCTGAAGATAGGTTTCGTAGTCCGGATCCTGCTTTTGCCGCATTTTTTCGGCTTTGTCGAAGGCGTGCTCCAGATATTCGGTCATCTCCGCCAGCTGCTTGCTGACGGCATCCCGCAGCCGCTGCTTACGCAGCAGCTCCCGGAGCGAACGGAAGGTGTTTTGCAGCTTGTTGCGGAAGCTTTCTGTTTCGACTGCTTGAGGAAGATAGACCATCACCAGCGTCTGATCGTCACCGTGGCGGCCCTCATAAAGAGCTTTTTCCGTAAAATCCGCCAGCTTTTCGGGCTCCAGCAGACCCTCGGAAAGCTTCCATGAATCGCTGTAGCCGTCGGTGCAGAGGGTCAATGCGCTGCAGCCGGGATATTCGCAGTGGCGGAAGCTGCGGACCACCCGTTCCGGGCTCTGGATCATACTGGTGGTGATGCTGTGAAAGCAGTCTTTGTCCTTAGGCAGAAGCTGCATAAAGCGGCCTTCGGCATCCAGAGCGCGGATCTCACCGTCGCCCAGCTGGAATACCTCAGCCTTATCTGCGGTCATCACCGCCGCCAGCAAGGTCGTGCCGTAAGCAAGGTGGGGGGCTTTGTCGCCCAGAAGCTTCTGCTCCCGTTCGTTCAGGGGCCACCGCTCCAGATGCCGCTGCACCATACGGTCAAAGGTCTCCTTCACCGCCTTAGGGAAATCCGCTGCCGGGGTGCCTGCACGCAGCAGCCGGATGGCTGCCGCGCAGGCGATTCTCGCACCCATGGAGGAGCGGACATAGCACTCTTTGCCGTGACCGTCTGCCACAGCGGCTATGACCTTCTCCTCATCGGTATAGAGCCGGTAATGGTCCTGAATGAGGCGGTGGTAAGTGCCGGTGTTTTGCCGGCAACAAAGCTTAAACATCGCGTCCACCTCTTTTCGATAATTATGCGCCCAGCAAACCGTTGCCCAGCAGATCGTCGATCTTCTGCTCCAGCTTCTTCTGGGTGAAGTCTTCAGCAGTGGACATACCCTCTTCCTGACGCTCCACGGCCTGCTTGCCAACAGCGGCGGGGGTCTGGTTGTCCACATCGTAGTCAGTGTGGGTGGGATCCACATAAGTCAAGGTGGTCTTGATCATAGTGGGGGCCAGACGGCGGCTCAGGTCCTTATCAAGTGCGATGATGTTATCGGCGGAACCTGCCAGCAGAACGGCCTCATTCTTGTCCTTCTCGTTGCCCACATACACGCAGATCACATCCATCAGCTGCTTGACCAGACGGTTGTGATTGATCCGCTCGGTGGCCTGCTTACGGACAGCGGCATCGTCGGTGCCGGCAAAGTCGGTGATCATGGGGGCAATGATCTTGTAGTCACCCTTCTTGCGGTTGGTGACCATGGGATTGGTGCGGCTTACATCCAGATAACGGATGGCTGCGCTCAGGTTGGTGCCGCCATGGCAACGGAGCTGTTCCCGGGTAAAGATCTCAGCCAGCTGCTCAGGGGGCAGGGGAGTGCTGTTGAACTCATGGACATCGTCGTTGAAGGTCACGATCTTTACGCGAAAGGAGATCTTCAGGTCGGTCTTATTCTGCTTGGCAAGGCTCATAAGGGTCTCCTGAACGGCTTCGTACATATCCTCCTCGTGGATGCCCATAGAACCGCTGGTGTCCAGCATCAAAAGCACCAGACACTCGCGCAGCTGCTCGGCATCCTCATGCAGGCCGTCATCCTCGAGGACACGGATGCGCTCCATAGTGTGGTTGAAAACGGCGGGGGTGAACAGGTTGGCAGAATGGATGGGGTAGGTTTTCATAGTAGTTTCCTCCTTGATATTTAAAGTTTTAGATTTATACGGGATAGGACATTTCCAGAAGCTTCATAAAGTCGCCCAGACCGCGGCGGGGGGTCTGTCTGTGAAGGCAGTCGTCGCTGAAAAGGTGGCAATAGTAAAGCTTCAAAGGCTCGGGGATCTGTGCCCAGCGGGTCCGGGCGAGGGGAAAGGGGGTGTTGTTGTTCTGACCGAAGGAAAAATGGGGGGCTTTGCCGTAATGCTTGATAAAATTCTCGGGTGTATCGGGCTCTGCAAGCACCAGCTCACCGTCAAGGGGATGGTGGCGGCAGAATATCAGAAATGAGAGAACGCCAAACCCGTGAATATCGCTCTGAATGCTGGGAACCTGGGGCTTTCCGGTGGCAGGATCGGGAACGATCTGCTCGGGTGCCCGGTAGTCACCGGTGCCGCCCAGACCCATATTGTACTTCTCCAGATTCACATTCTCGCAATCGATGACCCGCACGCTGAAGGTGCCGTCAGGATTGATCTTGAAGAGGAAGTTGCTGTCGGAGATATCGCCGTAGATCAGGCCCATCCGGTGCAGGACCATAATGGGCTCTGCCATGGCCTTGACCAGCTTGGCACGCTGCTGCATGGTCAGCTGCTTGTTCTTGATGGCGGCAGTCACCGGCAAGTAGCCTTCCACCAAGGGCATGGTGTACAGAAAGCTTGTCCGGTCCTTGTTCATCAGGCTCACCGACTTGGGCCAAACCAGTGCCGGGTGGGGAGAGCCCTCCTTAGCCATCAGCATACACTTGCGGTGGAAGGCCATTTTGCCCCCCATACCGTTGAACTTCTTGCGGTTGTTGGCGAATCGGTTGTAAAGGTGCTTCAGAGCCAGCAGCTCGCCGGTGCTCACATCCTGCACCTTGTATACATCGCCCTGCTCACCGCTGCCCAGAAAATCCAGAACCCGGACCTGTGTCGGCTTGGGGGCGTGAAGCTGCAGGATCTGACCTGCTTGGAAATTCATCTGTTTCATGGTGTCACTCCTTTTTTCGTTTAGCCCATGTAATACTTGCGGTTGGGACTGTACATTCTTTCAAACTCGGCACACATCTGTGCCACCAGCCGGGGATCCAGATTGGGCTTGTAATGGCAGCTCTTGGGACAGACATCATAACGCTCGGGCAGCCAGTGGTGCTTGTGCGCCTGCATATAGGCGTCGCTTTTCAAATAGTAGGTGTAAGAACCGTAACGGCTCCGGTGGAGATCCCAAGTGGGGTCCATGTGATAGGTGGTCATACACCCGTTTTCGTCCGGGAGTCTGACCTGAAGCCAAGCGTGGTGATCCTTGGAGCCGGTGATGCAGCCGATCACCACGCGGCAATCAATGCCGCACAGCCGATAGAGGACGAAGAGAATCTCGCTGATCCCCATACAGACCGCTGTGCCCGTGAGCATTGCCGATGCGTAGGTAAACCGAAGGTCATTATCCTTTTCATTATGGTTGTACTGAACACATTCGGTCACCACGCGGTACAGCAGCAGGGCTTTTTCGTGGGGCGTCAGATTTTCGGGCATCTTCGTACAGAAGATAAGCAGCTTTCGTTTGATCTGCGCGAACTGTGCATCATTCATCGCGTTGCGGGTGACAAGGATGTTTTGCCGTTGATAGTTCTTGTGAACCCTCAGCAGCTTACTGCGGATTGCCGGTGTCATTTTTTTGCCTCCTTCCGGTGGGTTTGATTGAAAAATATCACAACTTGAAAAAGTTGTCAATAACTATTTTTTCAAAGCAAAAATGCGGATTTAGATGCGATAAAAGTTAGATTTTCTAGGTTTTTCAGAAAATAAAAAATCTGATTTTTTCCTTTTCGATTTCCGTTTTTTTCCTCCGTTGGAATCCGGAAAAGCAGTGCGACTTTTTATCCGTTATTCGGAATTCTGATTTTTGGGCGGTTTTGAATTCAGAAAAGCTTTTCGACAAAAATTATTCAGAAAAAACATCTGTTGACGGAAAGAAAAAGAATTATTACAATAATTGCAGAAAAAGAAAGATACCTTACATAAAAAGGAGAAATGGAATATGGCACCGAACAACAGACGGTCCAACGGCTCGAATAATTGGTTTTTCTTCCCTATGCAGGATCCTTTGGATATCAAGATACGCCAGATGCGTGACAAGGAACGGAAGCTGGAGGCGATGGAAAACGCCCTGCTTCAGTTGAAAGCGGATGTGGAAGCCCGGGAGCAGAAGCTGGCATCCGCAGCGGAAGATATAAAGAACCGGCAGATGCAGCTGGAGCTTTGGGCAAACGAATTGCAGAAGAAGGCAGACCGGCTGGGCGAAAGAGAAAGCCACCTGACCGAATGGGATCAGGCGGTTAAGGAAGCCTACGAGCAAACCGCAGCACAGGCAGAGCAGGCCCGGCAGATGGAGCGTTGGCAGCAGTCATTGGAGGAATCGGCAGAACGCTACCGTCAGGAGCGGACCAACTGGGAAAGCACAGTGGGCTCTATGCCCGAATCCGATTACCGGCAGAATATTGAAGCAGGTATGCAGAGCCTTACGGAGCATTTCGGAAACACCTTCCGGGAAATGCAGGAGCTGCGCAATCAGATCCGGGAATTGAGCGGAGCCATTCAGAGTTGCGATTGGGCTGCGGTGGAGCAGCTGTGCGAGCTGCACAGACGGCTGGAGCTGCTTGCTACCGGAGAGGCTCTGCGGGAGGCGGATTTTCTTGGGGCGATCCTCAAGAAATACTATAACCTCTGCCCCATTGAGCCGGCTCTGGGCAACAATTATTCCGAAACCCACCACGAGCGGCTCCATCGGGAGCAGGGCGGTCGGCTGATCATTCGCTGCTTCAGCAAGGGCTGGGCGAGCAATGATACGGTTGTGCGCAGAGCCTTGGTGGATACCGCAGACGCGGTTTAAAAGAGAAAGGAGCGTTTACTGATGGCACTTGTTGATGAACTCAACGATATGCTGGGCGACGGAAATGCCGCCGGAACCAGCTTCGGTATGGACTACGGCACTACCACCTGCGTATTTGCCTATAAGGAAGGTCCTTCCGCACCGCCCAAGGTGGTTAACTTCAGCAGCGTTTTGCGGAATTGGGAGATTCAGGATAATGCACCCAGTTTGTTTATGTGTGACGACAACGGCAGGGAGTACGCCTGTGATGAGGTCGTAGCGAAAAACGGTCTGGTGAACAATCCCGGAGCGGTTTGCAATTCCATCAAGACCAAGCTGGAAGAAAAAGAGATCATCCTGAACGGGCGCGAATATAAAACCCACTATATTGCCGTGGCGGTTGCCAAGCGGTTTATGGAGATCTGCAAGCTGGCTCTTAAGGAAGAGATGGTCTGTGATCCAATCAATTTGCTTGTGATCGGCGTGCCGGTGCTCTTCAATGCCGCCGCCCGGCGCGAATTAAAGCTCATTTTGCAGGAAGCCACCGGAATATCGGTGTATTTGGTGCCGGAACCCATTCTGGCTGCGGTTGCCCATTCCTTTTATCTGCGCCGCCGCAAGGATGTAGTTTTTGTCGCCCGGGATACGATGACGCTGGATGTGGGCGGCGGCACCACCGACTGTGTGGTTTTGAAGCCCAATCCCAAGCCAACCGCCAGCCAGCCCCATCCCTACACCGCCCATAATCCCGACGGTCTGATCGAGGCCGGCGATGATATGGACCTCTGCATGATGAAGCTGATGACCGAAAAAATCTGCCGAAATCCCGGCACCATCAGCCAGAGCAATATCAAGGAGCTGTCCAATAAGAACAGTTATATGTATTGCAGCCTGCGCCGGTTTGCCAAGCGGTTCAAGGAGCAGCTGTCCGGCGTGGATGTATTTGAGGATAATCTTTCCTTCGGTAAGGACTACGGCAATACCTTTGTGAAGGTCACCCGGGAAGAATACGAAGATGCGATCCGCCCCCTGATCCGCAGAATCGTGGATCTGGCAGATCAGGTGCTGCGCAAGACCTACAGCGCGGCCCGGCCCGATGTGGACATTCTGCTGGTGGGCGGTGCTACCTACACCCCTCTGCTGACCCAGATGCTGCAGGAACGGTTTCCCTGGCTGAAGGACCGGATCTATCAGCAGTTCCCGGAGAAGGCAGTGGCAATGGGTGCGGCAATCTATGCGGAAACCCCGGATCTGGTGACCCCCAAGGTGGCATTCGGCTATGCCGTGGATACCTTCGCCAGCGACGGTGTAACGGAGGTCCTGCAGGTGGTGATCCCCTCCGATGCGGTCCTTCCCAAGAAGGATATTTCCAACTACAAGACCTTAAAGGAAGGCCAGACGGCGGTCACCTTCCATGTGTACGAGATTTACAATACGGACGGACGCAAGGTTCTTTCTATGGATGAGGGCTCCCAGAAGGAGTATTCCATCACCCATAAATTCGGGCGCAGAGTTCCTATGGGCACCAATGTATCGCTGACAACCACCCTTTCGGAAGAGGGCTTGCTGACGATGAAGGTTACGGATTTCCTCTACGACAGCCCGGGACCCACAACGGTGACCTTTAATCTTTCCGGCACGACCCCTGTCTGAACGGAGGTAGTATATGGCTAAGAAAAAGTCTGAAAGCTCTGCGCAGGGCTACTGGTTTGATATTGTCAGCGGCATTTGTTTTTCCGACCCCCTTCTGGATTACACCAACTTTATGCTTCTTTATTTGGCACCTGCCACAGTAACCTGCGGCAAAAACTACGGTAAGACCACCGGCCGTACCGCCGGTCGGGCCAAAAAAGGCGAGGAAATCAAGAAGGATAAGCTTGTCCTGCGGCAGAAGGAATTTCTCAATTTCTATACCGAGACATTGAAGGAAATCTCTGTGGATGACAGCATCAAATCCCCTGCGGACCGGGCAAAGGAATTGGTGGAAAAGCTTACCGCGCCCCGGTTCTTTGTGGCAGAGGACAAGGAGTACGGCGCAAAGCCGGAGAACTGTACGGAAGACCGGTATCTGGGAATGTTCACCAATGTGATGCACGCCGGAAACCGCAATGCGAAAAAGGTGATGGACGAGGTGGTCACCATCTATGCGTCAATTGCCGGAATCGTCTATGAGCACACGGAAAAAAAGCAGCTCAGCTTCATCATCGATACCCTGCAAACGCAGATTCTGGCGGCGTTTCCCGAGCTGCGCATTCAGGAACACGAGGATGAGATGACCCATCTGGGCTGGCTGATGTGCACGATGCTTCTTCTGCAGGCGTGGAAAAAAGACAGCACCGAGCCGGATTGCGCCCTGATGAACGGTCTGTTGGGACTGGAATTGGAGGCGGCAGAGAAAGTTGTCCAGCCCCAGAAGCGGAATATCGCGCTGGAAATTCCCATGTTCCGGAATCTCTGTATGGCTGCGCTGCGTTCGAAGATGCAGCTGCAGGAGATGCAGGATTTTTACAATCTGCTCAAGCGGATTCACCAAACCATGCCCGAGTGCCTTACCCCGGACATCGTGAACGCCTTCAGTACGCACTTGTCCGAGGCCTATCAGGAGCAGATCCGGCAGATGCCTACCATCGATAATGCAAACAGCCTGATCGATGTTCTGAAAAACCTGCAGGAAATGGAAAAGACCTGTCAGGAAATCCTCCGGGCAATGGACAGCGTGTAGCCGTTTCTCCTTGTTGCATCTGCCTAGGCAATGTGGTATACTGGCGGCAGCAACAAGCAGGTTCAGGACGGAAAGCTGCTGAGAAACCGTGGGCTTTACCGCAGGATATACGAGCTGTATCCCGTTTGGGCCGCATACAACAAAAATCACAAAAGAGCGAGGGGGATTGTTATGCCGGTCAAAACCCAATCAAAGGACATTTTTATAAGCTATCGGCGGGAGGACGGCTCTCTCTATGCGCATATTCTGGCCCAGTCTCTTGCAGAAAAGGGGTATTCCGTTTTTTATGACCGCAGAGCACTGGTCGTTGGATCTGTGTTTCCGCAGGAGCTGACCTGCGCGGTGGAAGACTGCCACGACTTTATTGCCATCGTTTCCCCTATGTATCTGGCAGCGGAAAAGGATGGGGCATTGCGCATTGAGCAAGAGGAGGATTGGGTACGCAAGGAGATCAGCCTTGCGCTGAAAAACGGCAAAAATATTATGCCCGTCGTAGTTGGCGGTGCCGCCAAAACCCCGTTGCCCAAAGATTTGGAAGCGTTTTCTAACCGAAACTTTATCAGCTTTGACCAGACGGCACCAATCGAGGAATTTGTTACCCGTCTGGAATTGGGTTTTTCTGAGGAAACCAAGGAAAATCGGGAATATAATACCCTTATGCAGGAACTGCGGGACATCAGCGATGAGCAGGACAATGATTTTAATATCAAGGTCCGCAAGCTGATTATGAAACACGACGAAGAGACCGTGGAAAAGAAGCTGCTGCCGCTGATCAAAGCTATGAAAGAGCCTGATTTGTGTTTCACCGCCTACTATGCGGCATTTACTTTCTACCGACGGCTGGGATATGTGTATAAAATTCACGATTTGGTGGATCACTTTAACGAGCAATTTAAGGATTATCGTTTTAATAACATCATTCTGTCCCAGCATTACAGCACCCTGTTTCAGCTGGAGGGGCATAAGCCGGAGGATTTACGCAAAGCCATAGAATATGCCCGCATTGCCTTGGAAAAGATCCCGGAAAACAGCGGCGTGATGCAAAATTACGCGGACCTGATTACCAAGGGCTTTGAGATGGGGGTAATGGGGAAAAGAAAAGACAAAGAGCAGCTGGCGTATGCCATCGGCAGAATTGAAAATGCCCTGAAAATCAATCCGGGTTATCCAAAGTATCACTGCACACTGGGAAGATTGCTCTCCTTCAAAAACCGTTTTGATGAGGCAATTATGGCCATTGAAAAGGCGATCAGTCTGGAAAATATGGAAACGAAGGATTCTTTTATCCGCATCGTGGAGTACAACAAGTATATTTTCGACATTAAACTCCGAAAGGTGCAAAGCAGGGTGCAGAATGGCTTTTTCTTCACCGGTGCGATGTTGGGTATTCTGGCAGTATTATGGATTTTGGGGCGTGTGCTATGAGCAAACTGGAAACAATTTTGGATTTTTCCCACGGCAGCTGGGGTGAGGACCGGATTTTTGCCGGGGAGAAGCTGTGCTTTGTGATCGACGGTGCTACTCCTATTTCCGGTGCGCCCTTTGGGGCATATCACACCGGTGCGGAGTGGATGGCAGAGGAATTGAGCCGATATTTGGCGGAACATGATGGAGAGATTCCGGCACTTTGCAAGCAGTTTACGGAGCAAACCCAGTGCCTTCTGCAGGAAGAGTTCCGGGATGTACACAGTATGCCCTGTGCAGTGCTGTCGGCTGTCCGGTGGGAGAAAGCGCATATTCAGGGCTATGTTCTGGGAGACTGTGCCGTATATGTTCTGCACAATAGCGGAGAAATTGCCTGCTATGCAGACCGGCGGACGGCAACTTTTTATAAAAAAACCCTGCAGGCGAAAGCCAATGCCGCAAAAGCCGGTATGGATGTGGAGGAAGCAGTCCGGGACCAGAGAAAAAAGAACAAGGCGGCAATGAATCAGCCTGGCGGATATTGGACCGTTTCCTATATCGGTGATTTTGAACGGGAATTTTGTACATTCCGGATTCCTGCGGAGGAAATTCAGGGAATTTTGCTGTGTTCAGACGGTTTTGACAGAATTTTCGAAAGGAATCTGTTCACACCGGAAGATATTCTCAGGGGAAAAATATCCCTGAATGCCGCTCTTTCCAAGCTGCGTGCAGCGGAGAAAGTAAGCTCAGCGGATGTGAAGGTTCACGACGATGCCTCGGCAATTCTGCTGCGTCCGTAAAGATTACAGAAAGCACCCCTTTTGGGGTGCTTTTTCTATGCGAAAAAATGTTGCAAAAACGGTTATAAAGTACAAAAAAGGAAGTAACTATGGTGTAAAACCCGGAATCAAGACCCGTTTGGAGGCTTTTTGTTGACAAGGGGCGAATTAGGGTGTATTCTATTTATAATATATGTATAATCGGTAAATAGTAATTTTTTTGCTTTAAGGAGGCAGAGGAAATGAAGAGAATCGTTAGCGTCGCCCTGCTGCTGGTGCTGCTGATCGGCTTGATCGGTACGGTGCCCTCTGCGCAGGCGCAAACCGCTACCATCCGTAACCGGAAGATCGTTTCCGTGGTGTACGACGACTCCGGCAGTATGGACGGCGAGAAGTGGGAGTACACCAGCTACGCTATGCAGTGCTTTGCCGCAATGCTGAACAAGGTGGACCGGCTGGACATCACCTATATGAGCTCCTATCAGCAGGGCTCTTTCCGGGTGGATACCGACAACCGTGTGCAATCCGTTCAGCAGATCCGTGACCACACGGACCGCAGCGGCAAAACCCCTGTGGAGGCGGTGCAGACCGGCTTTGATACCCTTGCATCCGTAACGGACAGCAATCCCAACACCGAATACTGGCTGATCGTGATGACCGACGGCAAAATGAGCGGTGCAGAGGAGAAGATCAACAAGCTGGCGGATGAGAGAATGCCCAACGGCAGCAAGCCTCACATTGTGTTTCTGACACTGTGCGATACCACCGGTGAGTACACCCCCAGCTTCAGCAAGGAAAATGTGGAAAGCCGTTCCGCACGGACCGCAGATGAGATCATCAGCGTGATCTCCGATCTGTCCGATGACATTGCCGGCCGCTTCGCGGCTGCGCCCATTGCCATCAAGTCCGTCAGCGATACGGTGGTGGAAGTGACTACCGACCTGCCTCTGTTCAATATGGGCATCTTGTCCCAGCGGTCCACCGCACAGATCGTCAGCGTCACCGGACGGGACGGCACCGGGCTGGTCAGCGAGGGTAATGTGCCGGTAAAGGCTCCTGACAAGTTCCTCCACGACCTGAGTGCGGATGTGCAGGCCGCGCTGAACGGCAATGTGGCTCTGTTCAGTGCCCCCAGCGGCAACATCAAGGCCGGCACCTATACGGTCACCTTCTCCGAGCCGGTGAAGGCGGAGAATCTGGTGGCAATGTTTGAGCCTGCCTTTGACCTGCGTCTGGAGCTGACGGTAGACGGCGTGGTTGTCACCGACCCTGCCAAGCTGCAGGAGGGACAGATCCTGAATGTCCAGGCGGTCCTTTACGAAACGGGCACCGACAACAAGATCGCCATGGGTATGCTTCCCGGCGAGGGAAAGAGCTACATCTACTACAGCGAGAATGATCAGAAGCTTTCGGAGGATCATAACGCCCTGCGTCTGAGCAATCTGGAAATGAAACCCGTAACCACGGAGATTTCCGCGACATTGACCATTCCCGGCTTCTTTACGGTGTCAGATACCATCCGCTTCCGCCCCCTTGCTACGGTGCTGAGCGGTATGAGTGCCCAGCTGTACTACGACGGCTCAGAGCGTATGACCGATGAAAACGGCCAGCCCGACCCCGACAATGTGGTGTACATCACCTCTATGGATACCAACAGGACCGGTATCGCTTTTACCCTGTTCGTTGAGGGACAGCCCATCGGCAAGGAAGAGGCGGAGGCGCGCAAGGATGCCTTTATCCAGCGGCTTTCCCTTGATTTCCCCAATTATGAGGTTGCCGTCACCGAGGATGGCAAGTACATCGTCTATCCCACGGACCACGGTATGCTGGACCTTGCCTATGCCTGCATCTATCAGGGCAGCCACACTGTCAGCTGCACCTATGACGGCTTCACCGCCGGCGGCGAGCTGATCTTTAAGATCGGCGATACCTTGGCAGCACATATTGCGTTCTTTATGGTCGTGTTCTGGATCCTTCTGTTCCTGTACCTGATTTGGTGGATATTCTTCAAGCCCCACTTCAAGCCGGGTCTGATCCGCACCTACCAAACCACCGTCAGAAACGGTGCCTATATCGATTTCGGTCCGGGCACCAAGCGCATCCACTACCTTGCCTCCTGCGGTCTGCTGAACTTCATCGGCCCCAGAGGTATGCGCAAGCGGCTGGGCGGCATCGGTCTTGCCGTGCGTGCCACCGCCGGCGGCGGCTACCGGGTAGAGGGCGTGAAGGGCAAGCGTGTGTCCACCGGCGTCCAGTATCCCAACACCGGCGTGGCTGTCTGTTCGGAGCATTTTTTCGATTTCGACAACACGGTTTACATCTTTGACAATGCCGGTAATTACTACAAGATCTCTGTGAACTAATGTTTATTTATAAAGGAGTTTGTGACTATGGAACAAGTAAAAGAGGTTCTCAAGTACATCGTTGACCCCCATCAGGTTCGTTCTCCCACTCTGTTGATCGGCATCGGCGGCATCGGCGGCCAGATCGTCAAGGGCGTGTATGACGCCATGTCCGATTATGACCGCACCTATGTGGAAATGCTGGTAATGGACACCGATACCAACGCTTTGGATAAGTTCAAAGACACCGGTATCCGCTATATCCAGACCAGCGAAAACAAGACCGTCCAGTCCTATCTGGAGGCCAACGAGGAATACGCGGAAGGCTTCCCGGTCAACCCCCTGATCAACGGCAAGAATCTTTCCGACGGTGCCGGCCAGATCCGTGCGGTTTCCCGTCTGGGCGCGCTGGCCAGCAAGGCCGAGGGCAAGTTTGCCGCCATTGACGATGCCATCGACAGAATCCTCACCAACCACGGTGACACCCTCCAGCGTGCGGTGCGTGTTATGATCGTGGGTTCTTCCACCGGCGGCACCGGCTCCGGTCTGGGCGTACAGCTGCCCTTCTATGTCCGCAATGTGCTGAAGCGGAAGAGCGTGCCCGCTGCGCTGGTGCGTGGTCTGTTCCTGATGCCCAGCCTGACCGAAGGCGAGCAGGAAACCGAGGCTTCCGCAAAGGCCGTGAATGTAAACGGCTATGCATTTTTGAAGGAGCTCAATGCCTTCTACCGTATGCAGATGGTGGATGCAGAGGATAATCCTCTGGTTCTGGAGGAGTATGTGCCCGGTGTCAAGTCTGCTACTACCGGTGGCAAGACTCTGGCCGCAGCCGGGGCAATCCCCTATGATTTTCTGTTCCTTGTGGAAAAATACGGCAAGCGCGGTTCCATCGGCGAGCTGGAGGATTATATCGCCCGCTCTGTGCAGATCGTTATGAACCAGCTGTTCTCCCCTGTGTCCGTTGCAGGCTTCTCCAAGGAAGATAATCTTATTATCTCCGCCGTGGAAAAGGGCGGTATGAACCGCTACTGCGGCGCAGGTATTTCCCACGCCATTTACCCTAAGGATGAGGTGGTGCGCTACTGCACCGTCCGCTATGCCGGCGAGCTGATCAAGGGCTACTGGCTGCAGATCGACGACGAATTCCGCCGTCGGGATGAGCAGCAGCGTCGCCTGAGGAAGGCAAATCCCAATCTGTCCTCTCTGGACCGGGGCGAAACCTACTGCCAGATCTTTGACGATATGTGCGACCCCAAGAAGCACACCATTACCGGCGAGCTGACCTCTCTGCAGAGCGAGCTGAAGGTGAATGTGATCCGGGAAGTGGGCAATGAGAAGATTTCCGAGCCCCAGCCCCTGACCGATTGTCTGGTCAACTATATTGAAGGTCACATTGACGAGGTGTTTGCCGCCAGCGGTCTGCAGGCAGATTCCGCTGCCTGCGGTATGAACACCACACTGCTGAAGATCCCCACTCAGGCAGAGGGCGAAATTTCGGCCAAGATGAATTTGCTGACCAACTTCCGCCAAAAGGCAGATACCACCGTCAGCAACCTGATCGGTGCTGTCGCAGAGGACATTCTGCCCTCTGATCTGAAGCTGGCTCAGGGTATTTCCAAGGATGCCCGGCATAACCTCTTTGTTTCCCTGCAGGAAAAGCACCCCATTGCCGCCCGCTATGTGCTCTACAGTCTGCGTACGCGCCTGCGCCAGAAGAAGCAGGACTCCGATCAGCGGCTGGAGGAGCGTTACAACCGGGAATCCATCTTTACCAAGGACTACTTCCGGGAAGGCGGCAGAGATACCCACAATGAAACTCCCATTGAGGCGATCCGGAAAGTCCGGCCCGGCTTCCTCTCCTCTTTGGGTCTGACGAATGCTGCTTACAGCAAGCTGGTCCGCACCATTGCCAACGATGCCTCCGCTGAGGCCGCGCATCTGCTGGATATGGCCGAGCACACCCTGAAATCCACCGTTTACCGCATCGTGCTGGAGCGGCTGGATGTGATGATCGAGCTGTACGAGAAGTTCTTCGAAGAGCTGCGCAACATTATGAAGGCAAAGGAAGAGGAAACCGAGCGTCTGGAAACCGGCAAGGGCGCAGAGGGCAGCGGCGATTTCAAGGGCGATAAGTATATCTGCTGCAACGCCGCCTGCAAGAAGGCTCTGTATGATGAGTTCCAGAAGAATATCACGCAGGCTGACCGGGAAATGTCCGCCGAGGTGAAGCAGGGCTTCTTTGAGAAGATGTTCGGTGAATATGCCGTACAGCTGGAGAAGAAGGAGCGGGACAGCATCTATGTCACCAGCATGTCCCTGCCTCAGCTGTTTGAGCAGGGTGTGCTGCAGCCCATCGCCGCCCAGTTTATGAACCGGGGCTTCAAGCATCTGGATATGAGCGTGCTTGAGGCTGTCAAGAAGCAGTATGAGATCGAGAATATGCGCAAGGTCACGGACCGTAACGATCCGGAATACCGGCAGTATTTCAACAAGCTGTGCAAGAGCCTGCAGATTCTGGCGGATCCCTACCTGGCCTACAATAAGGAAGTGGCCGGCTATGTTTCCGGCGGTAAGCTGGCTTATACATGGGGCCTGAATCACTCCTCCGTGGCCATCTACCAGAGCGGCACAACGGATCAGGGCGTGGATAACGCTGTGCTGGGTGCTATGTTCGCAGGCTGCGAAAACAGCACACCTCTGGCAGACGAGTCCTTCTCTCCCTATACCATGGTCTGCTATGCAACCGTGTATGATCTTCGTATTGAGAACTGCTCCGCCTATAAGAAGGGCGAGCGGGCACAGAGCTGCTATGTCGAGCGTCTGCGCAATGTGGTGGATCAGACCTTTGTCATCAGCGATGAGCAGGATGGCTATCTGGAAGTGGTCCATCCCCATCTGGATTGCCGTTGGCACGAGCGGGCATACCTGCCGGAGCTGATGGAATACGATGACAAGAAGATGCGCAACGACACCCGCGTTTCCTTTATTGCTGCCCTGTGTATGGGTATGTGCGCCTACTGGGAGGAAAAGAGCGAGGGCCTGAAGTGCTGGTGGTACCGCCGCGCCGATGCCAAGCATTCTACCCCCGTCTTTGTCAATGACAGGGAGCTGCGCAGTGAGTCTGCCTTTGCCCTCTATAAGGCCTTTGACTGCAACCGTATTCTTGTGGAAGATGCCCAGAAGGTGCTGGAGGAGGCAAAGAAGGAGGCTTATCAGGAGCGTCCTCTGGCCGGTGTGACCGCCGAGAGTGTGGTTGCCCAGCCCGTTATTCAGGCTCTGATCGGCAACGGTAAGGGCAAGCGCAATGTGCTGGATATTCTGTATAATCTGATGCAGGACAGCGGCAGCCGTAAGGAGTTCAGCGATACGCTGGCTGCGCTGGAAAGCTATCTGCAGGAGTACTGCCTGAAGATGGCAAACGACAATGCCAACAAGGCCGGTGTCTTCTTTGATGCGGTCCGCAAGGCCATCGGTGGGGCATCTGCTGCCCTCCAAAGTGACGATACCTCCAAGATCTTCAAGGAAAGCTGCGAGGAGTATCAGTAAGCAAGTGTTTTAATCACCAAGGCCCCGGTGTGCAGCGCAGCACATCGGGGCAAAGGGGTTTACTATGAAGTATTTTATTGTCAATGTTAATAAATGCCTGAAGCTGTCCCAGTACGCGCCCTTTTTCTATGAGCATATCTATGACGGGGATCTGGTGATACTCGATGATATCGAAAATACCTGCCAGCTGGATAAAACCTACCTGCAACTGGTATCCCACCTGAACCGGAATCCCTTCGCTTATCAAAAGAGCGTGATTATGCTGTTTATCGACCGGGATTTTTCCCGGCCTCTGCAGGCGCAGGATTATGAGCTTTACAATGACATCCACATTTATAACCACCTGCTGCGGAAGCTGAGCAGCAATTTCAAGGTGTACACCTTTTATGTGGATCGCACCGGCGAAGCTCTGCAGAACGATCCGACCTATCTGCAGCTGCGCACAGTGAGCAAAACGCTGCAGGCAGAGGGGAAACCGGAACTGGCACCTTATTTTCTCTCCCTTGAACGGGATGACGCTGCCTGCTCCGGCTCTTTTAAGGATTTTCTGCGAGAGCGGATCTCCCGGCTGTCCGATTGCACCCGTCCCTTCTATTTGCAGATGCTGGACAAGGTTTCGGATATGCAGGGCACCCCTGCGGCCTTTCAGAACGGCCTGAACAACTACATCGGCGAGGCCCGCAGACATCTTTCCGGGGTAGAGCATATCTATGCCCCCGTTTACTGGCTGGACATTGCCATCGAAACCAAGGAATGGTTCAAGATCATCTATTATATCAAGGAGATGATTGCCGGCAAGCGGGAGCCGATGGCGTATAAGGACTATTCCTTCGACCGCTACGACGAGGTGCGTCGGCTGATCGCCACCTACCGCAAGCGTTTGGAAAGCTGGTCGAAATCCACACCCGAGATCTCCAAGAAGGGTGCCGCTGAAAAGCTGACCTTCCGGGAAACCGCAAAAGCGGCTGAGGAGTATCACAATAAGGTCAACGAGCTGATTACAAAGGAACTGGGGCAGGAAAAGAAAAGCAAAAAAAGTGCCCAAAAGCCTGCTGCCGGAAAAATAGGACAGTTTGAGGAAAAGAGCATTGTTGACCAAAAAAGCGTGGACAGAATTTTCGAGCAGCTGCGCAAGGTCATTTCCGATGCCAAGGGTCAGCTGGAGGATTTCTGCCAAAAGCAAAGTGCGTTTCTGCTGGAACCATCCAACTATCAGAAAGTGGGTATGGATACCTTTGACCGGGACAAAACGGACCGGGAGGAGCTGCAGCAGGAAGCCGAGCAGCTGAGCCAAATGAACCAATTCGGAACACAGGCCTTGGATCAGCCCGACTTTTCTGAGGAAAACAAGCTGGTTCAGGAGCTGGATATCGATTATAAGCAAATAATTCAGATCATCACCAATCAGAAGGAATGCAGGAAAACCACCTTCCTCGGTGCGCTGCTGTTTGCCCTTCTGGCGGTGGCAAGTCTTTACTTAGGTGCCCAGTACAGCATCTTCCTCAAGGAAAATTCCTGGTGGATATTCTTGGCCTATATGGCGGTAGTGGGCGTGGTTTTCGCCACAGCCTATTTTGTGGTTCTTCGGAAATTCCGCAAAGAGATCGAAAAGCTGATAAGGGATTCCAAAGAAAAGGTGTCCAAGTTCCTGCAAAGCTACAAGGAGCAGGCTGCAGCCTTCGAGAAAAACACCCTCGCAGCCGGCAAGTACTACTGCCTGAAGCATACGCTGGATGCCAAGCGGGCTGACCGGGAAGCCTATCAGCTGACTATGCAGCAATATGCATGGCATAAAATGAAGGTGGATCAGCTGCTTCGGGATCTGACCTTCTTTAACGGCTTTGTGGGTAAGGCTTCCGTGTACGAAGAAAGCGCGGTTACCTTTGATGATTTCACCCACGATCCGGAGCATACGGAATTTTATCTGATGAAAGTGATCCGTAAGTAATTATCGTAACACAGGAGAATACCTATGTTTGTGATTCTTTCTACCTTGTTGATAGGCTGCATCCTTTTGGGGTGTATATCTGTCAAAGAGACCAAAATGGAGATGGCCCATCGGGTTTTGCACATTCGGTATGTGTTCGTTACAGTGCTGTATGTGATTCTCTGTGCCACCTTGTTTGCGAAGGTTCTGGACCTGATAAACTGGATCATATCCCTGCCGCTGATTCGGGATATTCTGTTCTTCGTCACGCCGCCCGGCAATGTGGCCGGCAGCTTTTACTGGATCATCACCTTGCTGTGCTGTCTGTTGCTGACAGTGATTTATCTGGCATTGATGAACCTGCTGAAGAAGTGCTGGCTCCAGCCTCTGGAGAAAAGAAAGTATCTGGAAACCAAGCTCTTTTGGGAAAAGTTTTTCAATGAGCTGGCCGGCGGCTTTTACGAAATCGACGACGCCGGTGCAAAGCTGAGCCCCAAGTTCTACACTGTGGGACGCTGGATTCGTGCGATGCGTTGGGGCTATGGCTTTTTCCTGCTGGCAGAGGTTTTGTTTATTACCCTCTATGTGCAGTTCAACTGGACATTTTTGGGAGAAGAATTTTTCCCCGATCTGGTCAAGAGCCTGTTTATGCTTCCGGTGCTGGTCTATTTCCTGCTGGAGCAGGTGGAGCTGTTTTTGGCTGCCGACCGGACGAAGGATGATATTCTCGTGGAAACCGAGAAGGTCGGTATGGTGCAAAAGGGCGATTTTACGCCCTTTGTGGAAGAATATCAGAAGCGTTTTCAGGACAAATCTCTGATTGCCTATCACAAAGGCGATCCGGAAAAGGTCCGCCAAAGTTTGTTTACGGGCATTCAGGCGGAGCAGAAGCAGCGGGTACAGAATCCTGCGCTTCTGGAGGCTCTTTGCCGCAATGTGGAATGTGCCACCAACATTTCCCACCAGTATGTCAACGGCCTGATCGACCTGATCAACGGGGAAAATATTGCAGTTTTCGACACGCCGTGGGGTGATTTTGACCCCTACTATCTTTCCTATGTCCAGCACAAGCTGGTGCTGAAGAACACGGTGCTGGTGCTGTGCGACAGCCAGCTGCAGGTTCAGCGGATGTGCAAGCGGCTGCATTCTGTGTTCACCAAGCTGAACAGAGTTTGCCCCATTTGGCGAATTCACAATATGGGCAGTATGGTGGACGGACAAACCGATGTTCTGGTTTGTACCGAAGAGGAATTTTTGTCCAACCCCATCGACGAGCATCACAAGGACTTCACCAAGCGTCTGGGCGTGGTGGTGATGCTGGATGCCTACGGCCTTTTGTGCCGGGAAAGTGCCTATTCCTCCCGGATTTTTGATTTCCTCGGGGAGCGCAAGCTGCAGTACATCTTCTATCTGCCGGAAAACAGCACCGATATTCGCCATCGCCTGCAGGAGCGGATCGGCTGCGGAGAAATCCAGCTGCGGGAAAATCCCCAGATCAATCAGGATACCCACCTGATGCTCTGGCGTGCGGATGCCATTTATAAGCCGCAGACGGTGCTTTCCACCCGGCTTTATGAGGACTTCGGCGTTGCCTATGCCATTGCGATCCTCGCAAGTAAAATGGGCGCGACCGCGGTCAATATCCTTGCCCCGGAGTCCGTTCCCCTGCAGACCTACTACCACCTGGTGACCCAGAAATATACCAAGGAGCTGATGGTTGATGCTCTGCAATCCGAGGCCATCAACCTGAGCAATATCATCCGCAACAACGATTACAGTGTGGCGGAGCCCTCCCAGTTGAATTTCTGCATCGTTTATGACGAGCTGAACAATTTGCTGGATGTGGCCCAGACATGGCTTGCCTACGGCGGCGCAGCCAGCTCCATGCTGCACATCGTTTCTCCTCCCTATATGCTGCGTGACTATTTTGCCTGCAATCAGTCCTCCCTGATGGCAGATACCACCGGTCTTCAGATGCTGATCCCCAAAAGACCCTTGGGCCGCCGAGTGCCTGCCCTCGCCCTGCTGCTGAGAATGCACCGGGGTGTGCTGTGTCAGGATGTGGAGGCCTTTGCCAAGGCAAACCAGATTAGGGCAGACCGACTGGAGGATATTATCAAGGCCGCGCTGGAGATCGTATTCGGCGATAGCCGCCGGTATGACATCTACACCAGCTTCTCCTTTACGGAGTGTACAGAGCCGACCTTCGACGGCGGCTATAAGTACACTGTTCAGGTCAAGCTGATCAACGAGTCCCTTTATAAGGCCCTTTGCCGTATGACGGAGCAATTTGCCCGCCTGACCGGTGCCCGGAATGAGATGCTGCCTATCCACGAGCAGGATATTTACAACCACTATCTGCCCCAGCAGCTGGTATCCTTCGGCAACGAACGCTACCGGGTGCAGGAAATCAAGGACGGCAGAGTGCAGATATCTCCCGAGGCCACCATTCCTGCAGACCTGTTCTACACACCGCTGTATGACATTCTGGATCTGAAGCGCACCGATACCCGTATGCCGGCCGTGCCTATGAACAACAAGGTGGTAATGGACTATTTTGAGGCCGCTGTCACCCGTCAGATCACCGGCTTCTTTGCCCATCCGGGTATGCTGGACCTGACCGACAAGAACGCCACCCATCTGGAAAAGCTGTCCACCCCCATTGTGGAGACCAAGACGGTGCCCTGCCTGCAAATGGAGTTCTCCTGCCCCATGAGCGGCCGCAGCGACAAGATCGCCAACACCCTGTGTTTCCTGCTTAAGGGCGCGCTGGCCACATTCCTGCCCCATAACCACAAGGATCTGCTGGTGTTCTCCCGGCTGGATATGGACAAGATTTTTCAGGGTGTGAATTTCCACGAGGACAACGGCCTGTTGCCGGATCCCATCCCCTCTGATCTGTGGACCGATTTCAACAAGGAAGAAGAGATCGATCCTGCCATCTGCAAGCTGATCCCCCAGATCACCAGCGACGATGTGAAGGAAAATACGGACGATAAGCTCTACATCTACATCGCCCAGTTCTCCGCCCGGGATACCGGCGCGCTGACCGCCATCGCAGAGGATCTAGACCGGATTCTGAGCACGGTGCTGAAGTACCTGAAATGGTCTGAGGCGCAGAAAATCGGTGCACCGGAATACCTGCGCTTCGGCTATGAAGAAGTGCCCGGCATTTTTGCCACCCACGATACGGTGTACTGTCTGCCCAACTTCTTTGACCATGTGCCCGACAGCGAGCCCCTCGGGAAAGAAGAGGACACCGCCCCGAGAATCGGAGATAAGAGGTGCAGCTTCTGCGGCAAGCGCGTATCGGCCGCCTATACCGAGATGGACGATGGGCGCATTATGTGCCCGGAATGCGGCAGCCACCTTGCCAATAGCCGTGAGGAAGTGAAGCAGCTGCTGCAGCAGGCGATCCAGATTCTGGAAAAGACCTACGGCATCACCCTTCCCGACGGCATCAAGGTCAAGTTCAAGAGTGCCTCCACCATCCGCGAGCATACTCAATCCAACGGACGGGTGCTGGGCTTCTACAACCTAAAGCGCAAGGAAATCTGGATCGAGCGCAACGGCCCCAAGGCCTGCGTGCTGTCCACCCTCCTTCACGAGCTGACCCACGCATGGCAGCACGCCAATATTTCCATGGATATTGAGCTGCATTATCTGGAAGGTCACACCTCCTATGTGGAAGTGGAGTGTATGCGCCTGCAAAAGCAGAGAGCTTATGCAGATTTTCTCAACGAATCCCTGATGAATGCGGACGATGCCTACGGTCAGGGCTACCGCCTGTGGAAGCAATATCTGCAGGACGAAAGCGACAAGAACATCTTCCACCATGTGCAGAAACAATTTCCGAAGAGGTGATAGGCAATGAAAAAGGCATTACAGCTTTTGCTGGTTCTGGCATTGCTCCTGTCGGTTCTGACGGGCTGCGGCTCTGCGAATGATCTTCTGGATGATTATGTGGGGCAACTGGCCTCCGGGTTTGAGGACTACATCCAGATGACCCCGGAAATGCAGGATGTGCTGGATACGCTGGACAAGATGCTCAGCGGCTATGTCAGCGGCCTGAACAAGCCCTCTGCCGACAATATTCCCCAGACCTCCCTGGATTCCGACGATCAGAATATTTTCCAGACGGTCACCAACGAATGTGCCACAGTGGAGGAAATGAGGGCACTGCTCCTGCAGACGATGAAAAATACGGAGAAAACCGTAAAATTCTACGCCCTCGATTCCTATTACACCAACGATGTTTTGTACGATGTGATCTTCAATCAGCTCTGCGACAATTATATGATCGACACGATGGGCACCCACAAGTACACGGTCACCACGATGAAAACCCTGAACCGGCAAATCGCCGTACAGGTGGAATTTACCTACTTCGATGACAAGTACCCCCTTGAGCAGGTGAAGTCCATGAAGGAGCAGACGCTGGCAAAGGCCCGGGAAGTGGTAAGAGAATTGGACCTTGCCAACCTGAGCGTGTATGAACGGGTCAAGGCGGTGAACGATTATCTGATCGACAACTGCGTTTACCCGGATGCCGAGCCCTATTCCAAGGAATCCCACTCGCCCTACGGCGCGTTGATTGAGCGCAGTGCAGTTTGCGAGGGCTATGCCCGTGCCGCCCAGCTTCTGTTTGAGCTGTGCGATGTGCCCAGCTACTATGTGGTGGGTGACACTAAGGCAGGCGGTCACGCTTGGAATCTGGTGCAGATCGACGGCAAGTGGTATCAGATGGATGCCACCTGGAACGATACGGAAACCAATCGGAATATGTACTTTTTGGTGACGGATGCCTTTATGTCCCATTCCCGTACTTGGGATCGGACCAAGTATCCGGCCACTGCAACCACCCCCTATCAGTAAAGGAGACGATCGCGATGGCAGAAGAAATTTCCTTTGAGGAAATTAAAAATGTATTTGCCCTGCGGGGCAAAAATGCAGGCTGCAGCCTGAAGCTCCGGGGCAAAGTGGTGCTGGTGGCTTTCCTGATCAATGACGGCGAAAGCGGCTGGAGCAAGGAAACCGAGAAGCTTTTTGCGGATAACCTGAAGCAGATATCCAAGGATCTGATGGATAAAAGCGGATTGAGCCGGGACGAGCTGGAAATTGCTTATGCCTTCTGTCAGGTGTCCGTGCCCTATATTGTGGACAAGCGCAATGTGGATCGGTTTGTGAAGGATGTGCTGCGGCAATTCGGTACTTATCCGGATATTCAGGCCTACCAGAAGCACTATGAGGACAAATTTTCCCGGGATGAGGCCTGCGTTTCCTTTGTGTTCAACAAAAAATTCCGCTCCTATGCGGTCAAAATCGAGGGTGCTGCCGGTGCGCAGACGGAAAATCCCGAGGGCAACGAGTATTCCATCGTGTCCTTTGATGTGCAGGATCCGGAAACCGGGCGCAAGACCTTTATCCACGAACTGATGCACCAGTTCGGTGCGGTGGATTATTACTATCCCGAATTCGTAAAGCTGAAGGCGGAATACTATCTGCCCGGCAGCATTATGAATGACGGTACGGAAATCGACGATGTGACCCGGTATGTGATCGGCTGGGATGCAGAGTTGACCCAGACGGCCAAGGAATTTTTGAAGTCCGTGGCCCGGGTTTCCGATGCGGACCGCAGGAGCGCGCTCCGGGAAGAATGGGAAAATTGAAGCAAAAACACTCCCAAGCCTAAGGGCTTGGGAGTGTTTTTGTCAAAGAAAACCCCTAGCACGGCTGGGGGTTCCAAAAAGCTTTAGCTATGCCTAGTCCCGCCGCAGCGGAAAGCCTCCCCTGTGTAAGGGGAGGTGTCACGGCGCTAAGCCGTGACGGAGGGGTTGTACTCGTAGTGACAAT
>SVLL01000026.1 GCA_015067935.1 Oscillospiraceae bacterium
AGCCGGCAGCGAATGCAGCAACTGCATCACCGTAACGCATCATAGCCAGGATGACATTGCCCTGTGCGGAGGTGGTCAGGTTCTTGACCAGAGCCTCAACACTGATGGACTGCACGGCGGTCACGGGGTTGCCATTGGTGTCGTACAGAGCGAAGGTGACGGTGTCACGCATATTGGCAGCACCGATGGCGATACGGATCGCGGTCATGCCGTAGGCGGCATAGGTGTCAGCGTCCACAACGCAGGTCAGCTCCTTGGCACCGATGGTAGCCTTGGGAGTGTAGGCGGAGATGTTGACCATGAAGGCCAGCTGGATCTCAACCTTGGACTGCATACTGACGGAGGTCTGCAGGATGGAAACGGAACCGGTGCCGGAGGAAGAGTTGGTTGCGCTCATCTCGGGATCGCCGGCAGTGCCCATATTGGCATACTCGCCCAAATTGGTGTTGGGCAGATAGTCAGCATTGTGGTTGAAGGTAGTCTGGACAGCTGCACCGTAGTTCAGCATATCAACCAGAATACGGCAAACTTTTGCGTTGCCCTCATTCTTGGGCAGCATGGACAGTGCCAGGGTCTCAACAGACTCAGTGTAGGACTGACCAACATAGACGACACCGTCCTTGACACCGTACATAGTCAGAGTGACCTGCTCAGCCATGGACCAGGACAGGATCTGCTGGTCGAACAGCAGATATGCGCCGTAGTAAGGCATACCGGTCAGCTTGGTGGTGACTGCACCCTTGACGGGATCGATCTGGATGGCTTCAACATACAGCTCGTCGTAGGTGTTGGCCAGGCTGCCGTTAGCCAGCAGCTGCATACCGATGTAGTCCTGGAAGGACAGGCTGGGAGCCTGCAGGAAGACCAGATCGTCAGCGGTCTCGGGGCCGGTAACGGGCTCTTCAGCACCGCAGACGGAGCAAACGCCGTCAACATAGTTGTGCTCGCCGGTAGCGGGGGTCTTGTCAGCAACATACTTGTCACCGCAAGCTGTGCAGGTGTAGGTGGTGTAACCGCCGTCCACACAAGTAGGAGCGGTCACAACAGCATTGTGGCTGTGGCCCAGTGCTGTACCTTCCGTTTCACCGCAGAGGGTACAGGTCTTGGGAGCAGTGCAGGTGGCGTCAGCCCAATTGTGCTCGCAGCCTTTCACTTTCTGTCGTATCAGCAGTAGCTCAGCATTGTCAAAGCAAATGCCAACAGTACCAAAATCCACAGTGCTGTCTGTCTTCTGGGTACCGATGCTCAGCCAAATGGAATTCACATCATCAGGAAGTGTGCAAACTGCGCCCGTTTGCTTGTAGGCATTGGTCAGGATGATTGCATTGGCACTATGATTGGTAGAATTGGAGTTGGTGACAGTTTTATAGTACAGCTTTGCTTGAATGGTCACATCGATAACGGGATTCGTTGCGCTGGACCACAAACCAAAGAAATAATCACCGCTTCCCAATTCCCCAACAATTTTGCCTACCTCAGAATCGTTTTGAGAGCTGCTGGGGGCATTATTGTTGGCAGGATTGTCAAACATACCCACCTTGGCGGCATAACCACCGAGGACATTACTTGCTGTATAACGAACGCCATTACCGCGAATGGTCCAGCCATCCGGCGCATATTTACCGGTAACCGTATCAAAATTACCGTTGATCAGCAAATTCCGATAGCTGTGAATGTAAATCACCTGCTGAACGGTCAGGTCATTTGTATTCAGATACACATCGGAAGAAAGCTTGCCCGTCAGAACATATTTGCCCACCTTGCTCAAATTGCCCAAGGGGGTGTAATCCCATGTTACGGTTGCAGAGGCAGTTGTTCCATCGGAAGTCTTAACAGCAACCTCTGTGGGCAGCTTCAGGGCGGTTTGCCAATCAGACACATAATTGTCAAAATTCTCAATAATGGACAGTGCGGGAATCTCGGATTCAACGGAAACCATATCCGGCGGCAACTCCACACACAAGGGAATCAACTCTGCTTCGTCCGCATACACACCGATGGCATCCCAAGTAACGGTTGTATCCGTCTTTTTGAAGGTGAACACCGTCTGCACAGAGGTAAGTGCCTCAGGCAGCTCCACAATTCCGGAGGTCTTTTGATAAACAGTAGAAAGCTCACCGATGGTATTGGCATAGCCCACAGGCGTGCCGCCGCCGACATTGTAGCCGTCATACTTGTAATTGAGCACCGTAGACAGAGAAACAGAAATGTCGCTATTTCCCTTACGGGCAGAAACGCCAAAGTAATACTGACCTGCACCGAAGGCATTTACTCTTTCTGCCACAGCAGCAGGAGCCTCATTACCCGTGTTATTATAGCAATTTCTGGAGGTTGCGGTTGCATCCGTACCTCTGGGCTGTGCCGCATATTTACCGCTCAGGGGATAAAGGGTAGAATAGCCGTATGTAGATCCGCCTGCACCGCGCATATACCAACCGGTAGGCTGTCCGCCACTAACGGCTTCAAAGCCGCCGTTCACAAATAAATTGACTTTTTTCTGAACAACGATCACACGCTCAAGGGTCAAGCTGTCCGGATTGCCATAGAATTCGGAAACCAATTTGCCCTTAATCACATATTTGCCGCACTTGGTCACATCTCCCAAGGGTGTATAGTCCCAATCAACGGCAACCGTTGCTGTTCCGCCATCGGAAGTGCCCACGATCACATTGCTTGCACCCAGTGCCTCCTGCCACTTCTCCCCTACATAATTGGGATAATCAACAACCACGCCAACGGGCTTGACATTTGTCTTGATGTCGGTAATGGTAATGGTTTCCGGAGGATCGGCATCATAGGTAATCGCGCCGATAGAAGGCGCATTGGGCAGGAAGGGATCGCCGTTCACATCCGTATACTCTTTCAGCAGTCTCTGCCATGCAGGAAATGCGGCATAAACCTCCGCATTCAGAGGAAGTCCTGCATAGCGGAAAGGAGATGCACTGCTCAGTGTGAAATCCTGACGGACATTCTTGCCTGTCAGCGTCACATCGGCATTCTGAAACTTGGGGTCACCGGATACATTGCCGCTGTAGCCAACCAGCTGATTTGCCTCTTGAGCAGTAAAATGCTGATTATCCACAACAAAGTGATCCTGCATACCGGTGGCAGAATAAACCGCATTGTTCATCACATAGTTCAGCGCAATAGTATCATCATAAAATGCACCGGGATAAAGAGGCGCATCGTTGCTCCAGTTAACGATCAGGTTATTGGCATAAATATTATCGTGAATCACGCCGGAGTCAGCACTGTCGTTAATGGTGATTGCGTTGCCCACATCGTAGAAGGTGTTATTGATAAGCATATTGCCGATGGAAACATGGTTGCTCCAAGGAATCGTATCAAATGCACCGGTAATGGCAGATTTGCCGTCAAACAGCGTACCATCCTGATTATAGACCAGATGATGGTAAGACATGATATTACTGTATACCAGATTGTTCTCCCCCATCAGGTGGCTGGAGGAAGTCATATCGTAGCACTTATTCCGACGGAAGGTATTATCCCGGCACATCTGTACACCGGAAAGATTATAGCCGCCGCAGATATTAAAGGCACGGGCATATTGGGCGTTGCCGCCTTCCAGCAGATTATCCTCCACAACGCAGTTGCGGACACCGGTGGTGGTCGTGTCCGTTTCTTTGCTGACGCTCTCGATGGCAATGAAGGCGTGACTCATTTGCCGGATATGGTTGTCGTGAATCCACGCACCGTCCACACCGTCACGCAGCGTAATGCCCTCAATGGCACTAACATTCCAATAGGAATTGACAGGATCATCAGAGGCGAGCCAGCCTTCTGCCTCAGAAATGCAGGAATCGATGAAACAGCCGCTGATTTCGGGCTTGTTGTGAATCTGCTCATCCTCACCATCCCACATCATGATATAGTAATAGCAGTGGGTAATATCCAGATTCTTAAACTTCAGATGATCCGTAGGGGTATCAATATAGAACAGGCTGTTTACCGCGCTGCTGCCCTTGATATGGATATTCTCAAAGGTAAGGTGAGAAACATTGTTAATGTAAAAACGATGACCTACACCGGCAAAGGGGGTCAATTCCACACCTGTAGGCACGCCGCCGGCAGTACGGACATAGAGTGTTCCTCCGTAATCACAGTATTCCTCAACACCGAGCTTAGTATAATTCTTGTTGGAATTGTGGCAGTAGGCTTCGTCCTGCGCAAACAGTCGATGCACACGAATATCCGTGTCTCCCCGAGCGGTCAGATCGGATACACTTGTTTTGTAAATGTTCTTGGAGGCATCCACCACAGTCCAGCTGCTGTCGGCAATTTTCTTTAAAAAGGCGATCGTAGGCAGTGGTTTTGTGGTATCACCATAGGAACCTATTACAAGGGGATTATCTTCTGTTCCGGACAGATTCTTCAAAGAAAACTCACCGGTGGGCAGATACCAGATATCACCGCGCTTGAGTTTCACATTGTAACCCTTGGCCAAATAATCCGGGATCTTGCTGATATCCTTCTTAGGGCGGCTTTCCGATTGGCCGGAATACCATTCACTTCCGGAACTGGAAATATAGATGGTTGTCCGGTTACTTTGGGTTTCCGTAACCGTCTCGTTTTCTTCGTAGGCAGCCTTCACTTCCCATAAAACAATGCCCGGCATACACGATGCAAGCAATGCCAATATCAGAAGAAATGAAAGCACCCGGTTTCCTATTTTAAGTTTCATATCCTTACCTCCGGCAAATAAAGTTACACGATACTAGGATAAACATAACATACAATCCATAAATAAAAAACACAACATTTTTGCAGGACATCTTCATTTTTTTGCATATTGTGCAATGTGCACTGATAATTCTTGTCGGTTTTGGCACATTTGTCACCATAATAATAGAAATAATTGGTATTGCGATTATTTCCTCATTTAGGTATTGACAAAACGCCCTATAGTTGTATAATTGTATACAATTATACAACTTAGCAAAAGGAGGAACCCCAAATGCTTGAAATTTCCGGAAAAACAAACCTATTGGAGCAGAAATCCTACAAGTATTCCCTGCAGGATGTGGCAGAGCCGAACCTGCACCGGGATATTTACTCCTACGGCACCGCCCCCAAGGTGGCCTTCAACCACCGCCGCGTGCCTATGAATATGCCGGAAGAAATCTGGATCACCGACACTTCCCTGCGGGATGGCCAGCAGTCCGTAGAGCCTTATACCGTAGATCAAATTGTAAATATCTATAAGCTTCTTTCCAAGCTTGGCGGTCCTTACGGCATCATCCGGCAGACCGAGTTCTTTATTTACAGTAAAAAGGACCGTCTGGCCCTGGAAAAGTGTATGGAGCTGGATTTGAAGTTCCCGGAGATCACCAGCTGGATCCGCGCCAGTAAGGATGACTTCCGCCTCGTGCGGGATCTGGGTATCAAGGAAACCGGTATTTTGGTCAGCTGCAGCGACTATCACATCTTCAAGAAGATGAAAATGACCCGTCAGCAGGTACTGGACCATTATCTTGGTACTATTAAGGATGCATTTGAAGCCGGTGTTGTCCCCCGCTGTCATCTGGAAGACATTACCCGGGCGGACTTCTATGGCTTTGTCGTCCCCTTTGTCAATGAACTGCAGAATCTCTCCAGAGAGGCCGGCATTCCCGTCAAAATTCGTGCCTGCGACACGATGGGCTACGGAGTTCCCTACACGGAAGCCGCAATGCCCCGCAGCGTAGCAGGTATCATCTACGGTCTGCAGCATTACTCCGATGTCCCCAGCGAATGCTTGGAGTGGCACGGACACAATGATTTTTATAAGGCCGTTGCCAATGCCTCTACCGCTTGGCTGTACGGTGCCTGCGCTGTCAATTGCTCTCTGCTGGGCATTGGCGAGCGCACCGGCAATATTCCTTTGGAGGCAATGGTATTTGAATACGCCTCCCTGCGCGGCTCAATGGACGGTATGGACCCCACGGTCATTACGGAAATCGCCGAATATTTCAAAAAGGACATTGGCTACAACATCCCCGTAATGACTCCCTTCGTTGGTCAGAATTTCAATTCCACCCGGGCCGGCATCCATGCAGACGGACTTTTAAAGGATGCAGAAATCTACACGATCTTCGACACCGAGAAGCTCCTGAACCGGAAAGCAACCGTTGAAATCAGCAAAACCTCCGGTCTGGCAGGCATTGCCTACTGGATCAACGGACACTATCATCTGAGTGGCGACAGCGAGCTGAAGAAGACCGATCCTCTGGTCATTGCGCTGAAGGCTTGGGTAGATGAACAGTATGAGCAGGAGCGGCAGACGATGATGTCCGCCAAGGAACTGGAAGAAAAGATTGAAGAGCTGGCCCCCGGCCGCTTCACCATTTAACGGAGGACACTATGAAAGAATTTAAGACGATTTCCCTTGCAACCCAAGTGTTTGAAAAGCTGGAAGAGGATATTATCACCGGTGTCTATCCCCGTGGTGAGATTCTGACAGAACTGAAGCTTGTGGAACAGCTCGGCGTCAGCCGCACCCCCATCCGGGAGGCGCTGCGGCGGCTGGAGCAGGAGCGGCTCATAGCTGAAAGCGGCAAGGGTTCTGTGGTTTTGGGCATCACTATGGAGGATTTGGTGGATATTATGGATATCCGCCAGAGAATTGAAGGCTTGGCAGCCTACTACGCCACTCGGAATTTGACCGACGAAGGTCGGGAGAAGCTGCAGCACATCAGCGAATTGCAGGACTTCTACTACGATAAGCAGGACATTGACAACCTGCGGAAGATGGATGATAAATTCCACGATGCCATTTATCAGCTTTGCGACCGTCCGGTTTTGCGGGACACCCTTATCCCCCTGCATCGGAAATCCCAGCGTTATCGCCGTATATCCATCGAGGATAAGAATCGGTTGGGCAACTCCATTCAGGAGCACAAGGCAATCTACAACGCCATCATTTCCGGTGATGCAGAGCTTGCCGCAAAGCTGATTACTGAGCACATCGCCCGTGCAAAGCAAAATATGATCGAGAGGTGTTATCACAATGGGTAAAACCATCGCACAGAAAATTATTGCAGAGCATTTGCTTTCCGGAGATATGATCCCCGGCAGCGAGGTTGCATTAAGAATTGACCAGACTCTGACACAGGATGCCACCGGCACTATGGCCTATCTGGCCTTGGAGGGTATGGGCATTCCCCGGGTTAAGACAGAATTGAGCATTGCCTATGTGGATCACAACACCTTACAGTGCGGCTTTGAAAACGCCGATGATCATCAGTACTTACAGACCGTCGCCGCCAAATACGGCGTGCGGTTTTCCCGTCCCGGCAACGGCATCTGCCATCAGGTGCATTTGGAACGCTTCGGCAAGCCCGGCAAAACCCTGATCGGTTCGGACAGCCACACCCCCACCGCCGGTGGTTTGGGTATGCTTGCCTTTGGTGCAGGCGGAATGGATGTGGCAGCTGCCATGGGTGGCGGTGCATACTACATCACAATGCCCAAGATGTTCCGGGTAAATTTAACCGGCACCTTGCAGCCGGGCGTGACTGCCAAGGATATCAGCCTTGAGATTCTACGGATTTTGAGCGTAAAGGGCGGTGTGGGTGCCATCATTGAATGGGGCGGATCCGGCGTAGCCAGTCTGACCGTTCCCGAACGGGCGACCATCACCAATATGGGTGCAGAGCTGGGCGCGACCACCTCCATCTTCCCTTCCGACGAAGTGACAAAGGCCTTTTTGGCAGCGCAGGGACGGGAGCAGGATTTCACTCCCATCTGCGCCGATGCCGATGCCGTCTATGACCGCATCATTGAGATTGACCTTTCCGCCCTGACACCCCGGATTGCCTGTCCACACAGCCCTGACAATGTGAAAGCCGTGGCAGAGCTGAAGGAAATCAAGGTAGATCAGGTCTGTATCGGCAGCTGTACCAATTCTTCCCTGGCCGATCTTTTGAAGGTTGCAGCAATTCTAAAGGGTAAGCGTATTGCTCCCAATGTGAGTCTGTCCATCTCCCCCGGTTCCCGGCAAGTGCTTTCTATGCTGGCAAAGTGCGGTGCGCTGGAGGACATTCTCGCCAGCGGTGCCCGGCTGCTGGAATGCGCCTGCGGTCCCTGCATCGGTATGGGCTTCTCCCCCAACTCCGGCGGCGTGAGCCTTCGGACCTTCAATCGGAATTTCCTTGGCCGGTCCGGCACCCGGGATGGTCAGGTCTATCTGGTTTCCCCGGAAACGGCAGCCGCTTCCGCGATCACCGGCTACATCACCGATCCCACCACTTTAGAAACTCAGCCGGCTATCACAATGCCCGATTGCTTTGCTATTGACGACTCCGGTGTTTTGATGCCGCTGAGCGAAAAGGACGCAAAGGATGCAGCAGTTCTGCGCGGACCGAATATCAAGGAATTCCCCGTCGGCAAGGCAATGGAGAACCGCATTGACGGCAGCATCGTCTTGAAGGTCGGCGACAACATCACTACCGACCATATTATGCCGGCAGGCGCAAAGATTCTCCCCTACCGCTCCAACATTCCGTTCCTATCCAAATTCTGCTTTGAGGTCTGTGATCCTGAGTTCGCACAGCGTGCAAAGGCAACGGAAAACGGCATCATTCTGGGCGGTGAGAATTACGGTCAGGGCTCTTCCCGGGAACACGCGGCTCTGGTGCCTATGTATCTGGGTGTACGGTGCGTGATTGCCAAGAGCTTTGCCCGTATCCATGTGGCAAATCTGATCAACGCAGGCATCCTGCCCCTGACTTTGGATAATCCGGATGACTACGAGCTTTTGGAGCAAGGCTGCGGTATCACTCTCGAAAACATCCACGGCGGTATGAAAAACGGCAAATTGACCGCAATTGCAGGAAGTAAGATGATTGCTCTGCGCTGCGATCTGACGGACCGGCAGAGAAAGATTCTTTTGGCCGGCGGTTTACTTCGTTATATTGGAGAAGGTGGCTTATGATGGATATTACAAAGGCCTGCGAAGCATTTCGCGTTCTTTTGGAGGAACAGCAGGCGCGAATTGCAAACGCCAATGAAGAAAAGAAGGACTTTTCCAAAATGGAGACCGTCACCATCGGTATCATCGACGGTGACGGCATCGGACCTCTGATTATGACCCAAGCGGAAAAGGTATTGCGTATGCTCCTTGCGGAAGAAATCGCCGATGGGCGAATTCTGTTGAAGAAAATTGACGGTCTTACCATCGAAAACAGAATGGCTCTTGGCAAATCCGTTCCTGAGGATGTGCTGGCGCAGATTAAATCCTGTGATGTGCTCCTGAAGGGACCCACCACCACCCCAATGGGCGGAACTATGGAAAGTGCTAATGTGACGCTTCGTCGGGAGCTGGATCTATACGCCAATGTGCGTCCCGTCTCCATCCCCGAGGAGGGCATTGATTGGATTTTCTACCGGGAAAATACCGAAGGCGAGTATGTTCTGGGCAGCCGGGGCATCAGCCTGCCCGGCATGGCGGTTGATTTCAAGGTAACGACGGATTTCGGCACCCGTCGTATTGCCAAGGCAGCCTTTGACTACGCAAAGCAAAACGGCAAAACCCGGGTCAGCATCGTAACCAAAGCAAACATAATGAAAAAGACTGACGGCAAGTTTACGGAAATTTGCCATCAGGTAGCGGAAAACTACCCCGGAATCACCGCAGATGACTGGTACATCGACATTATGACCGCAAATTTGGTCAATCCCTCGGTTCGGAACAGTTTTCAGGTATTTGTGCTTCCGAATCTTTATGGCGACATTATCACCGACGAAGCTGCCCAGATTCAGGGCGGTGTCGGCAGTGCAGGCAGTGCCAATATGGGTGATCGCTACGCAATGTTCGAAGCCATCCACGGCTCCGCCCCCCGAATGCTGGCTGAGGGTCTGCAGGACTATGTGAACCCCACAAGCATTCTCAGAGCAACTGTGATGCTCCTGCGGCACATTTGCCGGCAGAAGGCCGCCCAGCGGCTGGAAAAGGCCTTGGACACCTGCAAGGTGAATGTCACCGGTGATGCAAGCGGTGCAACCTGCGAAGCCTTTATGACAGAGCTTTTCACATTGCTGTAACGAAAGGTCCTTCCCTATTATCAATGAAACACCCCTTGAGGTCCAAAGCATAGGCCTTAAGGGGTGTCTTTCTTTTGCAATTGTACCAGGGTGTACATACTTTAAATAGCCTGATGGACCTAGATCCATCAGGCTATTGTTATAGAGTATTACTTGCGGCAGGAACTGTCAGCGAATCAGTTGCCGGCATTCTGCTTCTTTTTCCTGATGACAAGCACTGCAGCAATGCCACCGGCAATCAGCAATACTGCCACAATACCGATCACGATCCAGACAACGGAAGAATCCGTCCGGTTTGTGTCGTTATTGCCACCCTGCTCATTTCCGGCATCGTCTGCCTTCTGGATATCAATCATAGCGGCATTGGCTGCGATATTCATTGTGGGCAATTGATCAAGACTTGCATTCTCATTCAGGTCCATTTCCACCATTACCAGCTTGACTTCCGTAATGCCGGACTTCTTAGCCTTAAACACAACCGTAAAAGTATCGCTGATTGGACGCTCTGCACCGCTTCCGGAGAATACCAGACGCCCGCCTTCGATTTCCACATTGGCAGAGGTATCAGAAAGACCCACATACTCCAAATTGGAAGCATTGAAGGACATCGTGAAACGGAATGCATTGAATGCGGTGACATTGGCAGAGTTTACGGAAACGGTAACCTTAAACTCGTCACCGACCTTTACCGTCTGTTCTCCGCTCAGAGTTGCCGTATACTCAGCAAGATTGGGATCTCTGGGAACCGTAACAGCAAAACGCTTAACCGTAACTGTTCCGTTTGTGTGGGTAATGGTAGCGGTGAGGGTAACAATTTTCACCACGCGACCCATGGTAACAGTACCGTCATTTGCGATTACGGCCTCATCGCTGGAGCTCCAAACTATAGAGGAATTGCTGCCGATCTTTGCAGGCAAATTCAGGTTGGAGGTAACTTCCTTGTCGGATGTATTTTCACCGCGAATGGTATTCCATTCCAGCTCCAGCATATCGGTAGTAGCGGTAACCTGCTTATCCGTGTTACCCAAATAAATCAGGCTGCAACCGGATATGATGTAGCTTTTGGAGGGAGGATCCACATCCTCCTGGGACTTACCGGTAGAGGTATGGAAGGTAATCTCAGTAGCCTGTGCAACATCCGTAACATCCATCACAGCACTGTAGGTGACCCAGTCGGTACCGATGTCTGTTGCTGCGCGGCAGCGGATCGTGAAGGTCTTGGGTCCCCAGATCTTCAGTGCAGCATAGGAAGCATCAAGCGTTCTGTCGAAGGCGCGCATATGCACCACAAACAGATATTTGCCTTCACCCATAAGCTGCATCTGACCCAACACATCCTGCTGGATGGAACCGTAGCGACCGGCCATAGTAACAATCGCCGCAGAGGTCTCACCGGGATACACATACTGAGGATCTGTAGTGATACGGAAATTGCCGGTACCCCAGCCAACCTTCCACGGGTCAGCAGAATAACCGTCGATAAAATCGGGGTTAATCAGCAGCTCTGTACCGCGGGTAATCTCGTGAAGCAGGCGTACCTCAACTTCAACGGGGAACTCACGGGCATTGGAGATCATATCATCAGGCAGGACGCACTTGAAGGTGTAGCTGCCCGGGATCAACGGGTCATAGTTCGCACACGCCCATGTAACCGGCAGTCTTTCCTGATAACCTGTCTCCTCCACAACATCCAGTGTCTGAGGCAGCTGAGCGGCAGCATCCTCAAAGGAAGTACCATACAGAACGGTAACTTTCTTCATGACCGTCGTAATGCTCAACAGTTCAAGTTTATCCTTAATATTTACATTGATCGTTGCAACCTTATCATTGATGTTCAGATCCGTATGAGGACCGTTGCGCAATGCAGCGGTGAGTGTAACCGTACCGGGTTTGGAGAAATCGATGCCTTCTGTATTCCACTCAGTCAGCAGCATCACATCAATGCCCTGATCGTTCACAGCAGACACAGCATCCGGCAAATTCAACTGGTCAACGGTAGCACCGGGGCGCGCCAAAATATCAAACAGCTTGCCAACCTCTGCCACATCACCGGAGATCCGCTCACTAAAGGAGTAGGCACCGATACTGGGGGATTCCGCAAGATACACAACACCGTTTATGTCAGTGTATTCCGCCATCAGACGCTCCCATGCGGGGAAGATCTGGTAAACGATGTTATACAGAGAGATACCTGCATAGCGGAAGGGGGACTGATTGCTCAGGACGAACTCATAGCGGGCACCCTTCTCCATATTGCTCAGATCTGCATTCACGAACTTGGGATTCCCATAAATATTGCCACTGTAACCGGCCTTACTGTTGTTCACATCCTCTGCAGTAAAGAATTCCTCATCCACAATAAAGTGGTCAACACGACCCTCTGTAGAATATACGCCGTTGTTGTAAACATACTGCAGATCGATAGAGTTATCCCAAATAGCACCTGCATAGGTTGTATCGCTGGTCCAGTTGCAGATCAGGTTATTGGCATACAGGTTGTTGTAAACTGTGTGCGCCTGGTCGTTGATTGCAATAGCACCGGAAACATTGTAGAAGGTGTTGTTGATCAGCATATTGCCGATGGAAACATGGTCGCCCCAGGGAATCGTATCGAAGCCCCACGGCTGAGCTGTCTTGCCGTCCAGCAGAGTACCGTCTTCTTTGTAAGTACAGTGCACATAAGAGAACAGGTTACTGTAGACCAGGTTGTTTTCACCGTACAAGTGACTGGAGGTGGTCATATCATAGCAGCGGTTACGACGGTATGTATTGTCACGGCACATCTGCACGCCGGTCAGGTTGTAGCCGCCGCAGATATTGAATGCCCGGGCGTAGCCGGCATTGCCGCCTTCCAGAATATTGTCCTCAATGATGCAGTTACGGACGCCGGTGGTATCATAGTCACTGGCCTTTGCAGTACTTTCGATCGCGATAAAGGCGTGAGACATATTGCGGATGGTGTTATGATGGATCCATGCACCGTCCACGCCATCGCGCATGGTGATGCCTTCCGTGATACTGACGGCCCAGTGGCTGCCATCCTCTGCCCACATACCTTCCCGTTCATTGAAATTGGCATCAATGTAGCAATTGCTGATTTCAGGCTTGTAGTGAATCTGCTCGTCATCCGTTTCCCACATCATAATGTAGTAGAAACACTGGGTGATGCTGCAGTACTTGAATTTCAGATTTTCTGTCGGCGCATCAATGTACATCATTGAGCTAATGGCAGAAGAACCTTTGAAGTGAATGTACTCAATGTTCAGGTTCGTCACATTGTTGATGAGCAGTCTGTGGCCGCCGGTGCCGTAGGGAGTGATCTCCACATTGTTAGGTGCCTTACTCTCAGGCATACGGATGTAAAGCGTATTATTGTAGCTGCAGTACTCTCCCGCGTCCAGCGAAACATAATTGGAACGCTCCATATGCGTGTAAGCTTCCCCATTAACGAAGCAACGGTGGACACTGATGCCATACTTCTGGCCAAAGGAGGAAACATCTACAGCATAGACATTACGCTTCTCATCTACCAATTTCCATTCGCTGTCCTCGATCTTGCGCAGAAAACCGATTATGGGCAGTTCTCCTTCACCATAGGCACCCAAGGTCAGGGGTGCATCTTCCGTGGCGTAAATACCGCTGAGGGTGATACTGCCGGTAGGAATATACCAAACATCGCCACGATTGAGCTTAACATTCATGCCCTGCTTCAGGTAAGTAGGAATCTTGGAAATATCGCTCTTGGGCGCATCCGGAGAAAGGCCGTCGTTTGTTTCATTGCCATGATTGGCAATATAGATGGTATCACGCAGCTCCTTGCCCTTTTCGCGGACAACCACACGGACAGTCGGCACAAAGCCCTTGGGATTCTTATAAGTCTTGCCCAAATTCAGGGAACCGACAATGATCTGCTCACCCAACTGATTGGGATCAAAGCTGCTGGTATCCCATGTCACGCCCAGATCAAACTTCTGGCCGTTCTTGATGATGACCTGCAACGCCTCAGGCAGCTTTAGCCCCTTGATTGTTGTGCCTTCATGGACATAAACATCGGAGGTGGTCTCACAGTCAATAATATCGGTCAGATTGGGAATTTCCACATTCAGAGGAATCAATTCCATATCATCCAAATAGATTTCACTCTGCCGTAACTGGTCTACACTGCCGTACATATAGAGGTCCATACGGGCCCAGTAAATGTCATCCGGCACGGTCAGGATGTCACCCACCTGTCGGAATTCAGTGAGAGACAACTCGGACAGCATGGGAGCTGTGATGGTTGTGAGCTTATCACCTGTTTCCAGGCTTCGGTAAAGCATGCGCAGCTGAATGTCAATATCCATAGAGGACTGGCTGCCATGCACCCAGGCACTGAAGGCATACTTACCACCGCCTGTTTTGGTAATCTGCTGACCCACTGTTTCAGGGCCACCGTTGTAGAAGGCCTGCAGGTAGGAAGTAGTATATCCGTTAAGACGGCCGGCATTCAGCAGGATGGAAAAGTCACCACCGTGCTTCGGGCTGGAAATGCCCACCTTTGTGCTTGCCATATAGTGAGCGGACCAGCCGGTCAAGTCATCTTCAAAGCCGGGATTTGCAAACAGATTCTTCTTTTCGACAACCCTGACATTCTGCTTTACTGTCAGGGCATTGGGATTCGCCAGCTTCATATCCTCCAGTACACCGTAGACGGTATAATAACCGGTCTTAGTCAGATTCAAGGAGGTATAATCCCAGCGGACACCCACATCGATCAGATCACCGGTAGTACTGCGAACCTTGACGGTTTCAGGGAACATCAGATCTGCGTCAGTATAGCCGTCGCCGATATAATCGGGGTAATTTTTGATAATCTGGCGGTCCGGAATAACGGTTTCCACCTGAACCATGCTGCCCTCGTGCTGCTCAACAATTACATTCAGAGGAACGATCTCTGCATAGTCGAAATACAGAGTATTGGTATTGATGTCCTCAGCAGACTGGGCGTAGACATACAGATCCAAACGACCCCAGCCAATGTTTGCAGGAAGCTCCAGAATACCGGCGGATTGAACGAAGGACTTGTTGTTCAGCTCTGCCTTTGTGGCAATCTTGGTCACCAAGCTGCTCAGCTCGCCATTTTCGCCTATGGTTTTGTAGCCCATACGCGTTTCCAGCTGCATACCGGAAACAGCCGTCTTGGATGCAAGCTGCGCCCAGGCACTGTAATAGTACTGGCCTGCGCCTTGCATTGCAATGGCAGCACCGATTTCCTCAACCAAATTACGGGTATCTGCAAAGCTGGCAGACTTGCCGGTGGTAGAGATCGTACCGGTCTTTGCGGAATACTTGCCCAGCTTGGCAACATCGGTAGAAACGCTGGGAGACGGATTGAGTCCGCGGATATACCAGCCGTTGTAGCTGCCTTCAAAGCTGCCATTGGAAATCATGTTTTTATAGGCGCGGATGTAAATGGTCTGGGTAACGGAAAGATTCAGAGGGTTGGGGTAAGCACTGTCATCCAGCGTACCGACCAGAATGTACTTTCCCTCTTTATCCAGTTTCAGGTTTTCAAAATTCCAGTTAACACCCACGGAAGCAATCTTGCCGCCGGAGGTACGGACCCGCACAGTCTGGGGCAGACCCAAGGCAGACTGCCAGTCCTCACCCACATAAGTGTTGTAGTCCTTGATAACAGCACGAACAGGAATCTCCTCAATAATCTCAGCCACATCCTCAGGCTCCTGATCCTTGGGGATGGTCACATTGATGGGGATGATCTTTGCATCGTCCACATACATCATCTTGCCAAGCTGACCGCTCTGCTGAGAATATGCATACAGATCCAGACGGACCCATGCAGTATTAGCAGGGACTGTAACAACACCGGCAGGGGATGTAAATTCCTTGTTGCTCAGCGCAACTTTTTCGCTTTTCTTAACAATGAGGCTGCTAAGAGTACCGCTTGCGCTCTTAGTCTTGTAGTTAAACTGCACATCGATCTGTGCACCCTCAGCAAGATTGGCATCAGAGGACATCGCGCTGATGCTGTAGTAGAACTGGCCGCCGCCCAGTGCCTCGATCTTGGCACCGACCTGATTCACCAGATTACGGGAGTCACCAACTGATGAGGACACACCGGTCACAGACCAGTTGCCAGTATGGGCAGCATACCTGCCATCAGCAGCAAAATCGGAGGTGCGTCCGGGTGACGGATTGACACCGCGGAAATACCAGCCCGCCAAATCGCTTTCAAAGCTGGGATTGTCCAAAAGGTTCTGTGCCTTACCCACATAGATATTGACAGTAGGAGTAATATTATTGGGATTGGGGAAATCCACCAGAGTGCCGGTGACCACATACTTGCCGTACTTGGTGAAGTCAATATTGGAGTAGTCCCAGTTGACTTCGACCTCAGCAGCACTCCCGGAATCGGTCAGGACCTCAACTGCGTCGGGCAAAGCCAGTTCTTCCTTCCAATTTTTCCCAACATAGTCAGGATAGTTCAAAATCACATTATGTGAAAGAAGCTCGGTTTTGATTTCAGAACGCCGGAAGGTTCCACTGCCAGAGCATACAGCAAGGGTACCAGTTCCGCATCGTCAACACACAGCTGACCGGCAGAATGGTCAGCAACCGCATTCGCAATCATATACAGATCCAAGCGAATCCAATTGGTATTTTCAGGCATCTGTACGATTCCGGCAGACTGCGCAAAGGAAGTATTTCCAACAAGTGCCTTGTTGCCATCAACCACCACAGACGAGGAGTTGCTTGTCGTCTTGTACAGCAGCCTGCTGACCAAAAAAGCCCCATCCGGATATGCAGACGCTGTATACTGCGCCTTGGTGCTGAAGTAATACTGGCCCGCAGCAGGAATCTGGGTAATAATAGAGTTTCGGGTATCAGCAATGCTGGTGTTGGTGTAGGCCACCTTGCCGCCTACCAATGCAGCATACTTACCGTCAGCCGCAGCAGCATCCGTTTGAGACGGAGCGGGGCCTGTGCCGCGGATATACCAGCCGGTAAGATTGTCCTCAAAGCTGGGATTCTGAATCAGATTTTCATATTCCCGCACCTGAACCGTAATGCCAACAGTCAGTTTCTGACCGTTGGTAACACCAACAGGCAGAGCAACCTCGCCAGGAAGAGAATAGTAACCGGTAGTTCGGGGATCCAAAGAGGATGTATCCCACGAAACAAGAACATCGGTGGTTGTTCCATTGGCCAGCGTAACAGTAACACTATCCGGCAGACCCAACTGGGACAACCAACTGTCCCCGACATAATCATCGTAATTCTCTACAATGCTGATGCCGGTGGGCTTTTGAATTGCCTTGATGTCAGTAGCTGATTCAGTCGCCCCAACCATAACAGGAAAATAGGACAGCAGCATCACAACAACCAACAGAAAGGATACCACTTTCTTCTTTATGCAGCACTTCATACGAGCACTCCTTTCGAGGTTTTTATTTGTTTATAAAACCTTAAGACAGTATAACATACAAAACCGCATAAGTGAAATAAATATATCTTATGAATAATATAAAGTTTCATTATATTAATATTTTTGCAGTCATCCAAACAATCTCAAAAAGAAACTGCTCTTCCGGAGGATATTTACGGTTATGTTACCGCCCGAAGGAAGCAAGCTCGTGCCGCCCGAATGGAGCAATTTATCAAAGCTGTAAACTCATAAGGGAAACAATAAGGGAAACACACTTCTTCTCCTCCCCTATTCTCTAACATTTCTCCACGCAAAAATCCCCAATAAGACAACAAAAACCCGGTATTCAAAACGAATACCGGGTTTTCTCTTTGGTGGGCGAGGCGGGACTTGAGCCTGAGTTATGTAAACCACTTTGCCCAGTTGATCGATCCCAAAGCCGACCTTCTCTACTCCAAACACCGACCTCTCATCGACTTTGCAGGCAACAGAAAGAACCGGAAGGGTCTCCCCTTCCGGTTCAGTTTATTGGTTATTCTTCAGTTGCAGGAGGTGCTTGCTTTTTCTTTTTGATCACGATAACTGCGATCACGCCGCCGGCGACAAGCACTGCAACCACAAGGCCGATCACGATCCAAAGAACAACAGATTGTTCCTCTGCAGGATTTTCTGTTGTCTTGTCGTCGTCCTTCTCACCGCTGTCAGTTTTTTGGACATCAATCAGAGCTGTACCCTCAGCGACAGCCATACTAGGCAGGTTATCCAAGCTTGCGTTCGGAGCCAAATCCATTTCCACTCGGATCAGTCTCACCTCTGTCAAGCCGGATTTCTTGGCGCGGAAGGTAAGGGTGATTGTATCCGTAATGGGACGTTCTGTACCAATGCCGGAAATGGTGATCTTACCGCCCTCTACCTCCACCGCAGAAGCAGTATCAGAGCAGCCCACATATTCCAGCTTTGTGGTATTGAAAGACAGAGTGAATCGGTATGCGTTGAATGTAGTTGCCTTCTCGCCGGTCAGGGAGATCACGACCTTGAATTCATCTCCGATGTTCACATCCTGGCTACCGCTCAAAGAACCGCTAAAGGTGGGCAGGTCGGGATTTCTGGGAACCGTAACGCTGAATATCTTGACCGTATCGATTCCGTTATAGGTGATGGTCGCAGTCAAAGTCACCGTCTTGGGAGCGCGACCCATGGTAACCTTGCCATCATTGGTGATGGCACTCTCATCACTGGAAGACCACTTGATCTTGGAAGACATACCGATGGTGGTGGGCAGAGTCAGATCAGACGTGACGTTCTTTTCAGACTCGTTCTCGCCCTTGATGGTATTCCAGGTCAGGTCGATGGAATCCATAGTAGCCTCCACTTCAGCATCGGTCTTGCCCAAGTAGATTAGGCTTGCGCCGGTAATGACATAGCTCTTTGCGGGTGCCTCAATATCGTCATCGGACTTACCGGTAGATGTATGGAAGGAAACCTCAGTTGCTTGTGCAAGATCCGTTACATCCATCACTGCGCTAAATTCGACCCAGTCAGTGCCCACATTGTTGGCTGCACGGCATTTATAAACCGTTGTCTTCGGGCCCCAAACCTTCAAACAGGCATAAGTACTATCAATGGGTCTGGTTATATCATAAGCGCGCATGTAGACCTTAAACAGATACTTGCCGTCGCCCATCAGCTGCATCTGACCGACCACATCCTGTTGGATGGAGCCGTATTTACCGCTCGTGGTTACAATTGCCGCTGCAGGCTCACCATCCATCAGATACTGGGGATCCTGGGTGATCCTGAAGTTGCCGGTACCCCAGCCGATCTTCCAGGGCGCTGCAGAGGTGCCATCAATGAAGTCAGGATTAACCAGCAATTCCATACCTCTGGCGATCTCGTGCAGAACACGAACGCCAACTTCAACGGGAAACTCTCTTGCGTTTGAAACCATATCATCAGGCAGAACACACTTAAAGGTATAGGAATCCGGCTTTGTAGGATTGTAGTCCTCGCAAACCCAGGTAACCGGCAAATCTTCCTCATAGCCACTTTCTTCAACCACGGACAGTTTTGCAGGAAGCTTTGCAACAACCTCTTCAATAGAGGTATTGTAAAGCACAGTAAGATCTTTCAATGTGGTGATAACATCAACCAACTCCAATTTGTCCTTGATGTTGATGTTAATGGAAGCGGTCTTGCCGTTAATGTTCAGTTCGGTGTGAGGACCGTTACGAAGCTCACCGGTCAAGGTGACAGTACCTGGCTTGCTGCCATCGAACTGTGCCTTGTCCCAAGCGATCAGCAGAATAACATCGATGCCCTGGTCATTCACTGCAGGCACAGAATCGGGCAGATTCAGGTGTTCAAATGTTGCGCCTGGACGGGCCAGAATATCATCCAGCTTGCCCACCTCTGCAACATCGCCCTTGATCTTCTCGCAGAAGGAATATGCGCCGATACTGGGAGACTCAGCAAGATACACCACACCATTGATATCGGTGTATTCAGCCTTCAGCCGCTCCCATGCGGGGAAATTCTCATACACACTTGCGTAAAGAGAAAGACCTGCATACCGGAAGGGAGATTCATTGCTCAGGGTGAAATCCATTCGGGCGTATTTGTCAACATTGCTAACATCGGCAGTCAGGAACAGCGGATCGGCGTACAGGTTATCGCTGTAACCTGTCTTGCTAACATTGACGTCTGCCGCCGAGAAGATCGTCTTGTCTACATTGAAGTGATCCGTGTAATTCGCATGAGAATACATGCAGTTGTTCATCACATAATTCAGGTCAATGGTGTTGTCGTAGAAGGCGCCGGGGTAATTGGGCACATCAGGAGACCAGTTGACGATCAAGTTGTTAGCATAAATATTGTTGTAAACCGTGTGCGCGGTATCGCTGATACAAATCGCAGCACCGCAGTTGTAGAAGGTGTTATTCACCAGCATATTGCCAACGGAGGTGTGGTCGCTGTATATGATGGTGTCGAAAGCGCCGGGCATTGCCTGCTTACCTTCAAACAGTGTGCCGTCCTCATTAAAGGTCATATGGTGGAAGGAGAAAACATTACTGTATACCAGATTGTTTTCGCCGAACAAGTGGCTGGAGGAGGTCATATCATAGGCATAGTTGCGCCGGAAGGTATTATCCCGGCACATCTGGATGTCGGACAGGTTGAAGCCGCCGCAGATATTGAATGCACGGGCATACATTGCATAGCCACCCTCACACAGATTATCCTCCACAATACAGTTGCGAACACCGGTGGTGGTATGGTCATTGGCCTTATTGGTACTTTCAATGGCGATAGAAGCGTGGGACATATTGCGCAGATGGTTGTGATGGATCCAAGCACCGTCTACACCGTCGCGCATGGTAATGCCTTCGATTGCGCTAACATTCCAGTTGGAAAATGTACCGGAATCCGAAGCAAACCAGCCTTCCTTCTCTGTAAGCTCCGCGTCGAAATAGCAGTTGCTGACTTCAGGCTTATAATGGATGGTCTCATCATCGGTTTCCCACACCATGTGGTAGTTGTAGCCACGGGTAATACTACAATACGTAAATCTCAGGTGCTTCGTAGGTGCATCAATGAACATCATACTAACGGTGGGATTGCCGCCCTGAATATGAATCTGCTCCACATTCAAATAGCTGATATTATTGAGATTCATATTATGGCCACCAGCAGCGTAAGGCGTCACAACGATATTCTTGGGTGCAGTACCCTCTGGCATACGCAGGTAGAGTGTTTTGTTGTAGCTGCAGTACTCCTCACTCTGCAGTGCAGCATAGTTGCTGCGCAGTCTGTGGCTGTAGGTTACACCGTCACCGAAGCAGCGGTGAACGGTAACACCGTCCTTCTGACCCAGATCAGAAACATCCGCAGCATAGATATTGCGCTTGGCATCCACCAGCTTCCATGCGCTGTTCTCAATCTTCTTCATGAAGGCGATAACAGGCATTTCACCGGTTCCGTAAGCACCCAAAGTCAACGGGGCTTTCTCGGTGCCGAGAATATCCTTCAGGGTTATGTTTACGCCGGGCAAATACCAGACATCTCCCCTCTTCAGCCTGACATCGTAGCCTTGCTGCAGATAAGTTCCCATCTGCTTGATGTCCTGCTTGGGCTTTTCGGGAGAAAGGCCGTCATTGGCATCGTTGCCGGAGGTGGAGAAGTAAATGGTTTCACGCAGGGGATCTCCCTTTGCACGAACAATGATCTTAACAGTGGGAACGAAGTTCTTGGGGTTCTTATAGGTCTTCCCCAGGTTCAGAGAACCCGTAATAGTCTGAACACCAATCTTGTTGGGGTCAAAGGAGTCAAGGTCCCAGGTAACGCCTAGATCAAACTTCTGACCGTTCTTGATAATAACCTGCAGCTCCTTGGGCAGATCAAGATTTTCAATGGTGCTGCCCTCATGAACATAGATATCAGCAGTACCCTCACAATCGATAATATCCGTCAGATTTGCAATTTCCACATTCAGAGGAATCAGTTCCATATCGTCCAGATACAAGGTGCTCAAACGCAGCTGATCGGGAGTGCCCAGCAGATAGAGGTCTAGATGGGCCATGTAAATATCGTCCGGGAGATCTGTAATCTCGCTAATTTGCGTGAACTTACCGGTGGTCAATTGGGTCTTTGGTGCTGTTACCGTATAGAGCTGATCACCGGTAGACAAGCATCTGTAATACAGCCGCAGGTCAGCGGAGATATCGGTAGAAGTGGATGTGCCTTGCACCCAGGCACTAAAGAAATACCGGCCTGCACCAGTCGTGGTGATCTTCTGACCCACAGATGCTTCACCGCTGTTATAGAAAGCCTGCAGATAATCGGCTGTCCAGTCGTCCATTCTGGTAGTTTCCAGTTTCAAGGAGAAGCTGCCAGTCCTTACGGGGCTGGTATTGCCCAGACCCAGTTTTAAGTGTCTATGGTTGCCCCAACCTGCATTGTCGTCTTCAAAGCTGGAATTTTTAAAGATATTCTGCTTGCTAACCACCTTTATGGTCTGCTTAACTGTGAGGGCATTGGGATTTGCGAGCTTCATATCTTCCAATCTGCCGTACAACGTATAGGTGCCGGTCTTGGTCAGGTCCAGGCCGCTGTAATCCCACTTAACGCCAACCTTGATGATCTCACCAACGCTGCTACGAACATCCACAGTCTCAGGGAGCATCAGGTCCTTAGGGGTATATCCTTCGCCAATATATTCGGGATAATTCTGAATAATCTGACGGCTAGGAATAATGGTTTCAACCTGAACCATTTCACCTTCGTGCTGCGCAACGATCACATTTAGGGGAACCAATTCCGTATGGTCCAGATAGATTGGGGCATTGATTGTCCCGGCATCCTGAGTAAATGCATAGAAGACTATCTCAACAAAGCCAATATTCGCAGGCAACTCTACAATACGCATGGCCTGAGAATAAGCCTTATCCAGCAGCGCAACCTTGTCGCTGGATAATGTAGTGGCCTTTTGGGAAAGATTACCGTCTTCATCTATGGTTTTGTACAGCAGGCGTACCTGCAGCTGCATCCCATCGGGTAGCCTTCCGGAATACTGCGCCCAACCGCCGAAATAGAACTGGCCTGCACCTACCTCTGCAACAGCAGCAGACAGGGCATCTTCCATCCTTCTGGTATCCGCAAAGGACATCTCCTTACCGGTTGTGGTCAAGGTGCCTGTTATTGCCGCATACTTACCGTCCTTAACCGGAGATTGCACACGATTGGGGTTATCTCCTCTGAGATACCATCCGGTCAAGCCATTTTCAAAGCTAGGATTGGAGATCAAGTTCTTGTATTCTACAACATGGATAACCTGGGTTACATAGAGCTCCTTGGGGTTGGGATAAGCGCTGTTGTCCAGCGTACCCACCAGGGTATACTTGCCTTCCTTCTTCAGGTTCAGGGGGGCATAATCCCAAATCACATCCACAGAGGCAATGCTGCCGGTGGAGGTGCGGACCTTCACACTGGTGGGAAGGCCCAAAGCCTGCTGCCAGTTTTCACCCACAAAGGTGTTATAGTTCTGAACCACTGCACGAACAGGGATCTCATCGAGGATCTCCTCTACATCCGCAGGCTCCTGATCCTTGGGAATGGATACGTTGATGGGGATCAGTTCTGCCTGATCCACATATATGGGGGCAGCAATCTCACCATTGTTCTTAGCAAATACATACAGCACAAATTCGGTAAACGCAGTGCGCTCGGGCAGGTCAACGATACCCTTTGCCTGTACATACTCCTTATTCACCATTGCGACTTTTTCGCTGTTAATAACTGTAGAACTTGAGGCAAGCGTACCGTTTTTATCCTTTGCCTTGTAATACATACGCATCTGAAACTGCATGCCCTCAGGCATTTGCGCAGCATACTGAGCCCAGGAGCTGAAATAAAACTGGCCGGCACCAATAGCCTCTACTGCCGCACACAGCTCGGCTTCCATCCTTCTGGTATCCATGAAGGACATTTCCTTGCCGGTGGTAGTCAAAGTACCGGTCATAGCTGCATAGCTGCCATCCTTGACGGGGTCCTTCACAACACTGGGGTTGGGGTCGCCACCACGCAGATACCAACCATTCAGGTCGCCCTCAAAACTGGGGTTTGTGAACAGATTGCTTGCCTTGCCCACATAAATATTCTGGGTAACCACAATCCCCTTGGGGTTGGGGAAGGAACTGTCGTCCAGTGCGCCAACCAGGGTGTACTTACCGTACTTGGTGAAGTCCAGGTCTGCAAAGCTCCAGGTCACATCGACTTCAGCAATGTCGCCGCTTTCGGTAACAACTTCCACCTTCTTGGGAAGACCCAGTTCTTCCTTCCAGTTCTCCCCTACATAGTCAGGATAATTAAGAACTACCTTGCGGGAGAGAATGTCGGTCTTGATTTCTTTAACGGGAGAGGGTTCTGTCACCAGCGCAACCTTCAGAGGAACCAGCTCAACATCGTCAAAGCGCAGCTTGGTCCGATCCCAGGTGATGGCCATATCCTTGGTGGCGGCAGCGATCAATCTGAGCTTGGTTTCCTCGCCGGTCAGAGTAGCGATACCCTTAACCTGCTGGAACGTATCATCACTGACAGATGCCAGTACATTGCTCTTGCCGCCGGTCACCGTGGAATTGGATTTTCCCTGATCCAGGGTCAAGGAGAAATTCCTAATATCAGATGCGGGATTCGGAGCCTGCCGCACATACACGCCAAAGAAGTACTGTCCGGCACCCATTGCCTGTGCACGGTTTGCAAGATCAGTCTCGTCCAGGTTAAAGAATTCGATATTATTCGTGCTGTTTGTGCTGTATTCGCCCATAGCGAAGGCACTTTCACCGGAATGCACATAATCGTTTTGGATGTACTTTGAGCCACTGTTGCCACGCAGGCGCCAGTTCTTCGTTCCCTCTTCAAAGCCGGGATTGGCTACGAGGTTCTTATACTCCCGCACCTGGACGGTAATTGTGACGGTCAGATTCTGGCCGTTCGTCACACCGGCGGGCAGAGCAACGGTACCGGGCAAGGAATAGTAGCCGGTAGTACGGGTATCCAGAGTGCTGGCATCCCAGGTAACGGGTGCTTCCGTTGTGATATTATTTGCCAAAGTGACCGTAACAAACTTCGGCAGTTCCAGTTTTTCCAGCCAGTCAGCACCGAAGTAGTCATCGTAGTCCTCTACAATGCTGATGCCGGTGGGCTTTTGAATTGCCTTGATGTCAGTAGCTGATTCAGTTGCCCCAACCATAACAGGAAAATAGGACAGCAGCATCACAACAACCAACAGAAGGGATACCACTTTCTTCTTTATGCAGCACTTCATACGAGCACTCCTTTCGAGGTTTTTATTTGTTTATAAAACCTAAAGACAGTATAACATACAAACCCGCATAAGTGAAATAAATATATCTTATGAATAATATAAAGTTTCATTATATTAAGATTTTTGCAGTGATCCAAACAATCTCAAAAAGAAACTGCTCTTCCGGAGGATATTTATGGTTATGTTACCGCCCGAAGGAAGCAAGCTCGTGCCGTTCGATTGGAGCAATTTATCAAAGCTGTAAACTCATAAGGGAAATACCATTCTTCTCCTCCCCTATTCTCTAACATTTCTCCACGCAACAATCACCAATAAGACAACAAAAACCCGGTATTCAAAACGAATTGAAGTAGTCAATAGTTAGTAGACACAAAATTCCCTATGCCACCAGTTCTGTTCTAAACAGGACTGGTGGTTTTCCTTTTAATTTACGGACGGGCCGCTCGTAGTTGAAATAATGGATTGCTTGTTCAATAGTGGCTCTCAGGTCATCGCTTTCCCAATAACGGAAATGCTTTCTAAGTGTATCCTTGAACCTGCCCCAAAAACTTTCCATGACAGCATTGTCGTGAGGGTTTCCGGCTCTT
>SVLL01000027.1 GCA_015067935.1 Oscillospiraceae bacterium
AACTGTCAAAACTGGATATCTTCTAAGGAAGGGTTCTCAGTGCTGACGGGTTGACAACAAATTGCGTGCGTTGACAACAAGTTGACAACAAATTAGCAATGCTCCCTGAATGAATATGAAGAGCTAATTAAAGGGAAATCCTTGCAAACAAGCTTAGATGAAGCTTGATGAAGAGTCATGAAGTTTGGGTGTTTCATTTCCCCACAATGAAGCCTTTGGACTAAGAATTAAGGACTATGACACAAAATGTCATAGTCCTTTTTACATGTTATTACAAAGCTTGCGTTTTACATCAAGCCCATACACCAAACAACGATCAATGCCGTCAGAGTGACCAGCGTATCGATCGTGATGCCGTAGAACATAGGCTTCAGACCGGCCTTTTTAAAGTCCGTAATGCTGGTGCCCAAGCCGATGGCAGCCAAAGCCGTAACCATCAAAAACTTACTGGTGCTCTTGATAATTCCGGATGCGGCTGCGGGAATCCAACCGACACTGTTTAGAATCGCCAACAGCAGAAAACCGCAGATAAACCAGGGGATGATCTTTACCATATTGACCTTCTGACCGCTGTTTGTCGCTTTCAGCTCTTTCTGCTTGACTCGGGTGCTTATGTAGGCGAAAACCAAGATGGTGGGGATGATGGCAATGGTTCTGGTTAGCTTTACCATAGTGGCAAAATCGCCGGCAGCCTCGGAAAAGGCATATCCGGAAGCCACTACGCTGGCGGTGTCATTGACCGATGTGCCTGCCCAAATGCCGTAAGCAATGTCGGACATTCCCAAGGCTCTGCCCATTATGGGATACAGCGCAACCATTACCATATCAAAGAGGAAGGTGGAGGACATGGCAAAAGCCACATCCTTGTCCTCGGCATCGATGACGGGCGCGAGGGCGGCTACGGCAGAACCGCCGCAGATACCGGTCCCGGCGGAAATCAGGTTGCTTAATTTCCAGTTCAGCCCAAAGAGCTTGCGGATAAAGAAGCCACCGCCAAAGCACATGGCAAAAGTGAAAATCATCACAAAGAAGGTCATCTTGCCCACGGACATAATGGTGTTGATGGAAAGCGATGCGCCCAAGAGGATAATTGCTCCCTTGAGGATTTTCTTTGAAGTAAATTTGAGGGCAGGCTTGATCCATTTGGGATGGAAAAAGCTGTTGATGATTGTACCCATAAACAAAGCAATGATGGATGCGCCCAGCAAATCTCCGGGGATCAGCGTTTCCAGCAGAACGGACACGCCGGCCACGGCAAAGCATATAGCGATGCCAAGAACAAACATACTACGCTCTTTGATAGATGCTTTCATAATATATCTCCTTTTACAGTTTTTAGTATTTTAGCACAACAAAATGCGAAAGTAAAGGGCAGGATTGCAACAGCGGTCAGAATGTGATAAACTAATAATAAAGGAGGGAGAGGCCGTGAAGAAAAGGAACAAGATCATTTTATCTACGGTTGCGGTGATTTTGGTGGTGCTGATTATTTGGATAGTCTGGGGCAATACGGCACTGGAGCTGAACGCCTATACCGTCGAATCGGAATCCCTCCCGAAAGGCTTCGACGGCTTCCGGATCGCCCAAGTTTCAGACCTGCACAATGCTCAAATGGGGGATGACAACAAGAAACTCTTGGCGAGGCTCCGTGAGGCAGAGCCGGACATCATCGCTATCACCGGAGACCTGATCGACTCCTATCACACAGATATAGCCGTAGCTCTGCAATTCGCGGAAAGTGCTATGGAAATCGCCCCTTGTTACTATGTGTCGGGCAATCACGAAGCCAGAGTGTCCGCCTATGAGGAGCTGAAAAGGGGCATGACGGAATTGGGCGTGGTGATTTTGGAAAACGAGCGCGTCGAGCTGGAACGGAACGGACAGATCATTGCGCTGTTGGGCGTGGATGATCCCAGCTTTCAGACGGACTATTTGTACGGTGACGACGAAACGGTAATGAAAAACAATTTGCAGCCCCTTGTAGAGGAGGGGGATGCTTATGTGGTGCTGTTGTCCCACCGACCGGAGCTGCTGGATATTTACGGGCAATGTGGTGTGGATTTGGTGCTGAGCGGACATGCCCACGGCGGACAGTTCCGACTGCCCTTTGTTGGGGGTTTGGTTGCGCCCAATCAGGGCTTTTTCCCGGAATACGACGGGGGAATGTATGAAAAAGACGGCACGACGATGCTGGTCAGCCGGGGGATCGGCAACAGCATTTTCCCATTTCGCTTCAATAACCGCCCGGAAGTGGTTGTTGTTGAATTGAGCAGCACATAGACGAAAGAAATAAAATGCCGATGAGCAGCTTTGTGATGTCTCATCGGCATTTTAGTATGTCGGATAGTTAGGTATTTGGCGGCAACTTAGGAAAAATACGATAGTACAGTTCAAAATTATTTGTTGAGCGGTTTTGATATTGTTTATTGAGGATAGAGAAGTCGCGATCAAGCATATCGAGTAAAGATTTCTCTTCGTCCAGCAGATCGGTATTTGTTTCTCTGTGAATATCCGCAAAAACCCTTGTTACAACATAATACAGCATCATGGATATCTCAAAATATTGCAACAGAGGATATTTTACATTAACTGTGCTTCCATGTGCGTAGCCATGGCACATTTGATACAGTCTTTTTATATGGCATAACTCTTCGTATTGGTCATCAGTGGCGTGCATCATCAGATACTCCAATACGCCGTATATCGAATACCGATAGGGAGCCTTTGTGTTATAGTCGGCTATCTGGTCAAGCCATCCAAAATGAAGATATGCGTTTTTGCTTGTTGAGGATGGAAGAATTCTTTTGTTGAATAATTCGATAAATGCATCTGGATATTCTTGGCTGCAACAAGATTGTTCAATTTCAAAACTGCAGAAAAGTGTGTAATCATTGATGCTTTTGGGATGCTTACGCAAAATAAGGGCTTTGAGGTATTGCTCAATCATACCCCGACACAAAGGATATGCATGGCTCAACATGTTATTCTCCATAAGAGTCAGTGAAGCCAAGGCGTTGCTGATTATATTGGGCCAAAGACCCTCGTATCCGGCTGCTAAAGAAAGAGAACGGATGCATAAAGCAAAAAGCTCATAGGGGACAGGAAAATACAAAAACTCATCACCCAAAAGCAATTGTTGTTTCCTAAAATATTTACTGCCCCAAATTCTCAATCGTATTTTTTCGATAACCTCACCAACAAGCTGCTCCTGATACTGCGTGTCTTTTTGTTTGGCATATAATTCTTCTTGGGAAAGGAAAATGGAATGGTGGCGGTGTGTGCCAACAATCATTCTGCAGATATCATACTCAAGTGTTTCACCGGTTCCGGTAATAACTTCACGATTATCGAAACTGATAGGATAGAGGTTAAACAGTTCAGAGCCCATTCTTGCGCAAACCATACTTTTAATTTTAATCAAAAAACTTCCATTTATTTTGTGCTTGAATAATTCCCGAAGGGTTTTATTATGCTCCTCCGCTATCTTTTGGGCAAAGGTCATTGGATCAATTGATGGATTAGGTAATCTGTTCATACGCACTCCTCTGAATCGTATTTGACTTATGATAGCATACCAAAGCAATCTGTTCAATCTATTCTGTACTAAAAAAATTAGTATGCAAACAGGGCGAAGGCCCTGCTTTTTTCGTTATACCACAGTAAAAAAGTATTCCGTAATCTGTTCAGGGCTTTCCTGCATTCCGTATTCAATCCACCAGCGCAGGGTCGCGACGAAAACAGACGCGATATGCGATTGCCAAAAGGCATCGGGAATGTTCTCGGATCTGCGGGGGGCAAACAGTGAAAGATGTCGCTGAATCAACACTGCCAAGCCGCTGCGGAAGTACCCCAGAAACAGCTCGTTATTCCGGGATGACAGCAACGCCAGAATATTGTGGTCGTTTTTTTGCAGATGCTGAAACAGATGCAAAAAGGCGGAGTCCGAACCGTCACATTCAAAAATGTGCTTATGGTTGCACACACCGTCCTGCTCGGTGTCGAAGATATGGCAGAACAGCTCCTCGCAAAAGGCCTTCAGCAGGTAATCCTTGGTTTCAAAATGGGCATAGAAGGTTGCCCGGCCAATATCTGCCCGTTCGATGATCTGCCCCACGGTGATCTGGCTGTAATCCTTTTCCGCAAGCAGTTGGGTGAAGGCGTTGAAAATGGCTTCCCGGGTTTTTCGTTGTCGACGATCCATATTTCCTCCGTACATTTTTCTGAATTTGTTCCGTATTGAATGATCCGATCATACCGTATATTGAAAAGAAACGGGTTATACAGTAAAATTACAGAACAAGGTGTTCGATAGTGAATTTATTGTATCAGAAAAAAGTAAGCTCGTCAACGGGAGGTTATTATGAAATCACAGCGAAATATTTTTATTGCATTCATCCTTAATTTTGCATTCTCAATTTTTGAGGTCGTCGGCGGTATCCTCACCGGCAGTGTGGCAATCTTGTCCGATGCGGTACACGATGTGGGCGATGCTGCCAGCATCGGTCTTGCGTGGTATCTGGAAAAGAAGAGCAAACGCCAGCCGGACGAAAAATACACCTACGGCTATGCCCGGTATTCTGTCGTGGGCAGCGTGATCACCACGCTGATTCTGGTACTTGGCTCGGTGCTGGTGATCGGTAATGCCATTACCCGACTCATCAACCCCACGCCCATCCACTATGAGGGGATGATCTTATTTGCCGCTGTGGGTGTTGTGGTGAATCTGTGCGCAGCATTTTTCACCCGGGATGGACATTCCCTGAATCAGAAGGCTGTCAACCTTCACATGCTGGAGGATGTGCTGGGCTGGACGGTGGTGCTGGTGGGTGCCATCGTGATGCGCTTTACGGATATTCAGATCATTGATCCGCTGATGTCCATCGGCGTGGCGGTGTTCATTCTTGTTCACGGAGTGCAGAACCTGAGGGAGAGTATGGAGCTGTTTCTGGAGAAAGCACCCGAGGGCATCCAAATCGAGGAAATCAAGCACCATCTTGAAGAAATTGAGGGCGTGCTGGATGTGCATCACATCCACATCTGGAGCACCGACGGGGTACACAATTACGCCACAATGCATATTGTGACCAATGCAGATTTCCACAAGATCAAGAAAGAGGTCCGTGCAGAGCTGGAAGAACACGGCATCGGTCATGCCACGCTGGAGCTGGAGCGGGAAGGGGAGCATTGCGATGCGGAAAACTGCGTAGTGGAACTTGCAGAACATACCGGCTGCCACCATCACCACCATCATCATTGATAAAAGCCACGCCGGGAAAACCGGCGTGGCTCTTTGTTATGCGTTTAAGAAACGGGCGAGGAAATCCTTCGTTTCCTGCTTTTGGGGATTGCCGAAGACCTCTGCGGGAGTGCCTTCCTCACAGACAACACCCTGATTCATATACACCACCCGGCTGGACACATCCCGGGCAAATGCCATTTCGTGGGTGACCACCAGCATAGTCATACCCTCTTGTGCCAGTGTCTTCATAACCGCCAGCACTTCGCCGACCATTTCCGGGTCAAGTGCGGAGGTGGGCTCATCAAACAGAAGCACCTCGGGGTTCATTGACAGCGCACGGGCAATAGCCACACGCTGCTTCTGACCGCCGGAGATCTGTGCAGGACGGGCGTTTTGATAGGGAAGCATTCCAACACGGTCCAAGTAATCCTTGGCAATGCGCTCTGCCTCCGCCTTGCTGCGGCCAAGGACCTTGATCTGGGGAAGAGTGCAGTTTTGCAGCACTGTCAAATTGGCGTACAGGTTGAACTGCTGGAAGACCATACCCACAGATGCCCGGTACTTGGAAAGAGAATCAATCTCCGTCTGTACATTTTTGCCGTGCCACAGTATTTGACCCTCCGTAGGTGTTTCCAGCAGATTGATACACCGCAGCATAGTACTCTTACCGGAGCCGGAAGAGCCGATGATGGCCACTACTTCGCCGGCGGAAACCTTCAGGTCGATTCCCTTGAGAACAGCAACATTGCCGAAGCTTTTCTTCAGGCCTTTGATCTCGATAACAGGCTGATTAGTCATTAGGCACCTCCGGCTGCTTGGTTATGCGAATTTCCGCATTGGGATCGGACTGGGAACCGCAGATCACAAAGCTGTCGGTGATCTGCAGCTTCTTCTCCAACAGCCGCAGGATACGGGTGACAGAGAAGGTGAGAATAAAGTAGATAACGCAGACGACCAGATAGGTCTGGAAGGTCTGGAAGCTTTGCCGCTTGACTACATCTGCAAAATAGTACAGCTCCGTTACACCAATGACATTCAGCACAGAGGTGTCCTTGATGTTGATAACGAACTCGTTGGCAACAGAAGGCAGAATATTGCGCAGAACCTGGGGCAGAATGATATGAATCATCGTTTGCCAATGGGTCATACCCACAGCGGCAGCACCCTCAAACTGACCGTTGTCAATGGACATAATGCCACCGCGGACAATTTCTGCCATATATGCACCGGTGTTGATGGAGACGATCAGAATACCGGAGGGAATCAGCGGCAGGGTCTGACCGCCGCTTGCGAAAGCATAGCCCCAGTATATGACCATTGCTTGCACCATCATAGGTGTGCCGCGAAAGATTTCCACATACGCAGTGATAATGGCATTGAAAACCCGCTGCAGGATGCGGATAAAAAGATTGTGGGAAAGGGGACAGGTGCGCAGCACACCTGTGGCAAGGCCAATCAGCAGACCGGCAACAGTACCCACCAGAGCGATGAGCATGGTGTAACCCACGCCCCGGAGCAGGAATTCATAATGCTCGGTCAGCAGCTTATAAGCATCAGCAAAAAATTCAATCATTTCTCAATTACTTCTTCTTGTAGATAATTACCAGATTGGAGGAATAATAGACATTGGTAAAGTCGATCTGTTCTTCGCGCTCAGCCGTGGGACTCATACCGGCGATGATGGCATCCACGGCACCGGAATTCAGAGCGGGGATCAGGCCGTCCCACTCGTAGGAGTATACTTCCAGAGTCATATTCAGCTTGTTGGCGATGTACTGTGCGATCTGGACATCGTAGCCATTGGCGTACATGCCGTCCTTGCCCTCACCGCTGATGGGGACAGCACCCAGTGTGGGAGTGCCCATATCGGTCCAGTTGAAGGGAGCATAGGCACATTCCATACCGACACGCAGGACACCAACGGGATCGGTGGGAGCATCGCTGGTCAGTGCCAGAGCGGTTACTTCCTTGCCGGCGGACAACTGAACCATCTGATTCATCAGCTCGGAACGGGTATCTTCGGAAATCTCAGCCAGAATAGTATTGATCTGCTCGCGCAGCTCGCTGCCGGTCTTCAGACCAACGGCGATACCCACATCCGCATCCGTTGCGGTGAAGCCGGTGTCATTATTCTTCAGAGGCAGGTATGCCAGAGAACTGTCACCCAGGCAGACCTCAATGGCGGTAGGCTCTTCGGCGACATAGCCGTCGATGGTGCCGGCCTTCAGAGCGGTCAGCAGGTCGGCAAATTCAGGCAGGGTCTGGCCCTTAACCTCGGGAATCTGTGTCATTGCGTCAGCGTGGAAGGTGCCGGCCTGTGCAGCGATCTTGGCACCCTTCAGGTCTGCAATGCTGTTGGCTGCGGCCATATCTACGGAGGCAGCGGGTTCAGAGGTGGTACAGGCGGCCATAGACAGGGCCAGAATCAGGGATAGTGCGATTGCGATAATTCTTCTCATGATTTTCTTTCTCCTTTGGCATTTTGCCGTTAAAATGAAAAACCGGACCGCTTGCAAAGCGATCCGTGATTGTCGGCACATTTCAAAAGAAAAAGCCAAGCAGCCAGCGATAGCACTCCACAAGTAACTTGTGACAGTCCGACGGATATTCTCCGGCGGCCCAGCAGAAAGGATTCAGGCGGTCCTTCCCACTTCGGCGGTCTTCCCTTTCCCCAACAGCGGCTGCCTGGCCTTGCTGAAGGGTACTGATGTGTACCGCTCCTCTATCAAGCGATTCAGTTTGTCCACATTCTAGCACCACTTGTACAATCTGTCAACTACTTTTTTGAAAAAATATAAGAAAAAATATGGGTCTTGCAAAAAAAGCATAATTGTTATAATATAATGTATATTCTGGAAAGTGTTTCTGTTCGGAAAGGAGAAGTCGCAATGCCGAAGAAGAAACCATTGGCAAAGAGAAAGGTTCGCCTGTCACCAACGCAGATTATTGCGCTGACCTTTCTTGGGATTATTTTACTGGGGGCGTTGCTCCTGACTCTGCCGGCAGCATCCCGGGACGGCAATTCCTGCAGCTTCCTGTCTGCGCTGTTTACTGCCACCTCTGCCACCTGCGTGACGGGTCTTGTGATGTTTGATACATGGACGCAATGGAGCGGCTTTGGTCAGGGCGTGATCATCAGCCTGATTGAAATCGGCGGTCTGGGATTTATGTCCGCTGCGTCCCTTGTGATTTTTGTCTTGCGCAAGCGGGTTGGTCTGAAGCAGAGAATGGTGATGGCGCAGGCCCTCAGCGTTAACGATATGACCGGTGTTGTCCGGCTGCAAAAGGTCGTGCTTTTTGGCAGCTTGCTGGTACAGTTGGTCGGCGCATTGATTTTGATCGCTTATTTCTGGCCGCAGTATGGTGCCGAAAAAGCTGTCAAGTGGGGAGTATTTCATTCCATTTCCGCTTTTTGCAATGCGGGCTTTGATATTTTCGGCTGTCTGGATAGCGGCAGCAGCCTGATAGGATTCCAATCCGATCCGGTGGTACTGCTGACGCTGGGCTCTTTGGTGGCCATTGGCGGTTTGGGCTTCTTCGTGTGGGAGGAGGTCATTCGCCTCCACAGTTGGAAGCGGTTTTCTGTGTACACCAGGCTGGTGCTGCTGATGAGCGGTATTCTGACCTTCGGCGGTGCGATCGTCATCTGCTTGCTGGAGTGGAACAACCCTGCTACACTGGGAAATATGCCGTGGTATGATAAAGTTCTGGGCGGTGTGTTCCAGTCTGTGACGGTGCGGACAGCAGGCTTTGATGCCATCGGGCAGGGAGCAATGACGGACAGCGGTAAGGTAGTGAGTATGCTTTTGATGCTGGTGGGCGGATCTTCCGGTTCTACCGCCGGCGGTATCAAAACGGTGACAGTTGTGGTGCTGTTCCTGTTTTTGTGGTCCCGGATTCGCGCCAAGGGAAGTGTGTGCGTGTTCAAGCATACCGTGCCCAGAGGCTTGGTGCTGGACGCGATGACCATTGTCTCTATTATTGTGAGTCTGTCGGTGCTTGGCGGTCTGGTAATTTGTACCACCACGCCGGAGATCAGCTTCCTTGACGGTTTATACGAAGCGATTTCCGCATTGGCAACGGTGGGTTTGACCACCGGCATCACCGCGGACCTGAGTATTGTGGCGAAGATTATGCTTATCATCTTTATGTATTTTGGACGGGTTGGCGTGCTGACCTTGAGCTTGGGATTCCTTGCGGGCAATCAGGCCCAGGAGCGATTCCGTTACGCAAACACAAATCTTTTGATTGGATAGGAGGATAACTATGAAATCCTATGTTGTTATTGGTATGGGCCGCTTCGGCAGCGAGGTCGCCCGGCAGTTGTATAAGTGTGGCTGCGAGGTGCTGGCTATTGACATGCAAAGCGAGCTTGTTCAGCAGATTTCTCAGGATGTGACCCACGCCGTTGTGGCGGACAGCCGGGATAAGGAAGTGCTGAAAATGCTGGGCGTTGGCGATTTTGACTGCGCTGTGGTGGGTATTGGTGACGATTTGGCAGCCTCTGTGCTGATTACGATGAATCTGAAGGATCTGGGCGTACCTTATCTGGTATGCAAAGCTCATGACGATACCCATCAGCGGATTCTGGAGGAGCTGGGGGCACACCGGATCGTGATTCCTGAAAAGGAGAATGCGGCAAGATTGGCTAAGAGTCTGTCCTCTCCCAATTTGCTGGATTACATTGAGCTTTCCGAGGACTACAGCATTGTGGAGTTTCCGGCTCCCCAAAGCTGGATCGGCAAGAATTTGAAGGAGCTGAATGTCCGGGCGAAGCTGGGTGTGAATATTCTGGCGGTGCGCCGTGATGGCAAGCTGGACATTTCCCCTGCCCCCGATGCGGCATTTCAAAACGGTGATGTGGTAGTGGTTTTGGGTGACTCCAAAGCATTGAAGGCTGTGCAGAAGCTATGATGGAAACGAGAATCACTTCCCGTAAGAATCCTCTCATCCAGCAGGTGCGGCGTCTGCTGACCTCCCGTAAAGAGCGGATGCAGGAAGGCTTGTTTGTGGCTGACGGCACCAAGCTGCTGGAGGAGGCGGTCCGCTATTATCCCGGTTTGACGACAGTCTTTTTATCGGATGGGGTGGAGGCGGATTTACCGGCACACATTTCTGTCATCCGGGTTCCGGAGGAGATTATGTGCTACATTTCTCCCATGGAAACCCCGCAGGGGGCATTGTTCCTCTGTAAATTGCCGGAGGAAAAAGCCTTTGCAGCCCATAAGGGTATGCTGCTGCTGGACGGTATTCAGGACCCGGGCAATTTGGGAACGATCCTGCGTACCGCTGATGCGCTGGATGTGCCTGTGGCACTGCTGGAGGGCTGCGCAGACCCCTATAGTCACAAGGTGGTGCGTTCTTCTATGGGCGCGGTTTTTCGCACCCAGCCGGTGCAGACGACTTGGGAGCAGGTGCGTACAGAATGTGTCGCCGCCGGAATCCCCGTTGCTGTGACCGCACTGTCCGACCGGGCGCAGGATATTCGCGAGGCTCAGCTTTCCGCAATGGCTGTGGTCATCGGCAGCGAGGGCAGAGGTGTGCGGCCGGAGATTTTAGAGCAGGCAGATGCCCAATTGATTATCCCCATGAATGCCCACTGCGAATCCCTCAATGCAGCGGTGGCTGCCACAATTGTGATGTGGCAAATGAAAAACTGAGACAGACAGAAGGTTAAAAAATGCTGATACATTGGATATGGCTGGCAACCCGTCCGGATCTGAGCGACCGGCAAAAAATTGCAGTATTGGAAGCCTTCCGGGATCCGGAAGAGGTTTTCTATGCAGAACAAAATAGCTATTCCGATGTATCCGGCTTGACGCAGGCAGGGGCAGAGGCATTGGCAGATAAAAATCTGACCGCTGCCCGGGAAATTTTGGATGCCTGCGTGGATATGGATATCGGCATTTGCACTTACCACGACGGTGCGTATCCTGCCCGCCTGAAGAACATTGCCGATCCGCCGATCGTCCTGTATTATAAGGGAAAACTGGCAGGTTTGGACAGCAGTCCCGTCATCGGTGTGGTGGGAACAAGAAAAGCATCTGTTTACGGCATTACCACGGCTAAGAAGATGGGCTATCAGATCGCCAAAAGCGGCGGTATTCTGGTGTCCGGTCTGGCGGAAGGCATTGATGGCAGTGCAATGTCCGGTGCGCTGACCGCCGGCGGAATGGTAGTAGGTATTCTGGGCTGCGGTGTGGATGTGGTTTATCCTGCGATGCACCGGTCACTGTATCGGGACACGGAGAAAAACGGCTGCCTGATTTCGGAGTTTCCTCCGAAAACACCGCCCTATAAATGGAATTTTCCCAAACGCAACCGCCTCATCAGCGGCTTGAGCCACGGTGTGTTGGTAGTGGAAGCACCCCACGGCAGCGGCTCGCTGATTACTGCCCGCCAGGCGGCAGACCAAGGACGGGATGTGTTTGTGGTGCCCGGAAATATTGATGTGAATACCTTCCAAGGAAGCAACGCATTGCTGCGGGACGGTGCTATCGCCGTCAGCTGTGGCTGGGATGTGGTGAGTGAATATGCCGCCCTCTATCCGGATAAAATCCGCAGGGCAAGAGAGGAATCCGCCTATTTGGATCAGCCTGAAAGGGTGGTGCCTATGGTGGCGGAAAAGCCGGTGAAGGAAAAGAAAAACACCTTGTTTCACAGAAAAAATGACAAAAAAGGCATTGACAAGGAAGAAAAGAAAACTTATAGTAACCGGCAGGACATTTTGGCCGACCTGACACCTGAGGAGCAGGCATTGCTCAAGCCCCTGCAGAACGGGGAAGCTTTGGTGGATGATCTGATCGCGCAAAGCGGTCTGCCGGCCGGAAAAGTGCTGAGTATGCTCACAATTCTGCAGATTCGCGGAGTGGTGGAGCTGCTGCCCGGCAAGCGGATTACATTAAAATAACGAAATGGAGTACAATATGGCAACGAATCTTGTGATCGTAGAGTCGCCTTCCAAGGCTAAGACCATCGGAAAATATCTGGGTTCTGATTATACCGTCAAGGCCAGTATGGGTCATTTGCGGGATCTGCCCAAGAGCACCATGGGCGTAGATTTGGAACACGACTTTACGCCCAAATATCTGCCGGTATCCGGCAAGGAAGACTTGATTAAAGAACTGAAAAAGGCAGCTTCTCAGGCAGATACCGTGTATCTGGCAACTGACCCGGACCGGGAAGGTGAAGCCATCTCTTGGCATTTAAAGGAGCTGCTGCAGCTGTCTGACGAGAAGGCACAACGGGTTACTTTTAACGAAATTACCCAGAAGGTGGTGCGCGAATCCATCGCCAACCCCCGTTCCATCGATTATGATCTGGTGGATGCCCAGCAGGCACGCCGTATTCTGGACCGGATCGTGGGCTATCAGCTGTCACCCCTGCTGTGGAAAAAAATCCGCCGGGGTCTGTCTGCCGGCCGCGTGCAGAGCGTGGCAACCCGTCTGGTGGTGGATCGGGAAAATGAAATTCGTGCCTTTATTCCCAAGGAATACTGGTCGTTGGATGTGACCCTTGCGCTGATCGGAAAGCCCGGTACCTTTGTCGCCCGGTATTTTGGCAGCGATAAGAAGAAGGAACTGGAAAACGAAGCGCAGGTGCTGGCGATTATTGATGACATCACCGGCAAAATTTTCACTGTCACCAATGTGAAGCGGGCGGATAAAAAGCGTTCTGCCGCACCTCCTTTTACCACCTCTACCTTGCAGCAGGAGGCGTCCCGGAAGCTGAATATGACGCCAAAGCGTACCATGTCCATTGCCCAGCAGCTGTATGAAGGTGTGGATGTGGCAGGAGAGGGCACGACCGGTTTGATTACCTATATGCGTACCGACTCTCTGCGCCTTTCCGATGAGGCAATGGATGCCGCTGCGGATTTTATCAAGAAGCGTTACGGCAAGGAATATTACTACGGGAAGCACCATGTATTCAAGACCAAGTCCGGTGCGCAGGATGCTCACGAAGCCATCCGTCCCACTCGCGTGGAGTTGGATCCGGAGAGCATCAAGGGCAGCCTGACCAAGGAACAGTACAAGCTCTATAAGCTGATCTGGAGCCGCTTTCTGGCATCCCAGATGGCAAATGCGGTATATGATACTGTGTCCATCGATACGGAGTGCGCCGGTCATCTGTTCCGCAGCAGCCATCAGAGTTTGAAGTTTGCCGGCTTTGTGGCAGTTTATGAGGAAGGCAGGGACGATGAAGCAGAGGCTACAGGCTCTCCCTTGCCCGACCTGCAGGTGGGGGATACCGCCAATGCCATCAAAATTGAAAAGGAACAGCACTTTACCCAGCCCCCGGCTCGTTACACCGAGGCCACGCTGGTCAAGGCAATGGAAGAAAAGGGTGTGGGCCGTCCTTCCACCTATGCATCCATTGTTTCCACCATTCAGGATCGGGAATATGTGGTGAAATCGGATAAGCGGCTGGAACCCACCCCCTTGGGTGAAGTGGTAAACGGCCTGATGATGGAGCGGTTTACAGACATCATTGATGTGGAGTTTACCGCCAATATGGAATCTCAACTGGACGATGTGGAAGCCGGCACCCGGAAGTGGAAAGAGGTTCTAGGCGAGTTCTATCAGGGCTTTAAAAAGGAACTGGCAGATGCAGAAGAGGCCCTGAAGGGCACCCGTCTGAAGGTCCCAGAGGAGGAAACCGAGGAAATCTGCGAGCTTTGCGGCAGAAAAATGGTCATTAAGGATGGCCGTTTCGGCAAATTCCTTGCCTGCCCCGGCTGGCCGGAATGCAAATCCACCAAGCCCTTGGTGGAAAAAATGCCCGGTCGCTGCCCCAATTGCGACAGCACCATTCTCAAGCGCAAGTCCAAAAAGGGCTATCCCTACTATGCCTGCGAAAAGGGCGCGGAATGCGGCTTTATGACCTGGGATGTGCCTACAGAACACGATTGCCCCCAGTGTGGTCATACTATGTTCAAAAAGGCCGGTAAGGGACGCAATAAGCCGTTCTGCATCAACGAAAAGTGCGAAAACTTCCTGCCGGAGGATAAGCGGGGGTATTACAAGAAGGCGGAAAACAAGGATTCTGCCGATCAGGATAAGAAGAAAACAACGAAAAAGACCACCAAAAAGAAAGAGGCAGGTAAATGAGCGTTGTGAAAGTTATCGGTGCGGGGCTTGCCGGAAGCGAAGCAGCTTGGCAGCTGGCGCAAAGGGGAGTTTCCGTGGAGCTTTACGAGATGAAGCCCCATAAAATGTCCCCCGCCCATCATACCGGGGATTTTGCGGAGCTGGTCTGCTCCAATTCCTTCCGGGGTGACCGGCTGGAAAATGCCGTGGGTCTTCTGAAGGAAGAGCTGCGCCGTTGCGGCAGCCTGATTATGCAGTGCGCCGAGGCCACCCGGGTGGAGGCCGGCGGTTGTCTGGCAGTTGACCGTGGCGGCTTTGCCAAAATGGTTACGGAGAAAATCCGCAATCACCCCAATATCACCGTTATTGACAAAGAAATGACCGAAGTGCCGGAAGGCCCGGTGATTATTGCCACAGGACCGCTGACCTCCGATGCTATGAGCGAGGCCATCGGCACTTACTTTGGGGAGAATTATCTCCATTTCTTCGATGCGGCAGCTCCTTTGGTGACGGCAGAGTCCATTGATATGACCAAGGCGTGGTGGCAGAGCCGCTATGACCGGGGAAATGCGGACTATGTGAACTGTGCCATGGACAAGGAAGAATACGAGGCTTTCATCAAAGAGTTGGTATCAGCCGAGGAAGCAGAGGTCCACGGCTTTGAAGACAAGAATGTCTTTGAAGGCTGTATGCCCGTTGAAGTTATGGCCCGTCGGGGCTTTGATACCCTGCGTTTCGGTCCGTTGAAGCCTGTGGGTCTTGTGGACCCTGTTACCGGCAAGGAACCCTATGCAGTGGTTCAACTGCGGCAGGATAATGCTGAGGGCAGCATTTTCAATCTGGTAGGCTTCCAGACGCACCTGAAATTCGGTGAGCAGAAGCGGGTATTTTCCATGATTCCCGCCCTTAAAAATGCAGAATTTGTCCGCTATGGCGTGATGCATCGGAACACCTTCCTGCAATCTCCCAAGCTGCTGGACCGCTACTATGCGGATAGAAGGAATCCCTTGGTTGCCTTTGCCGGGCAGATGACCGGTGTGGAGGGATATGTGGAATCCACCGCCTCCGGCTATCTGGCAGCAGTGGCAATGGCTGCAAAAATACAGGGCAGAGAAATACCTGATTTCCCCAAGACCACAGCCATTGGTGCGCTGGGACTGTATATCAGCGACGAATCGGTGGTGCATTTCCAGCCGATGAATATCAATTTCAGTATTGTTGCCCCTCTGGAGCAGAGGATTCGTAAAAAGGCAGAGAAGAATCTCGCCATCGCCAACCGTGCGCTGGCGGTCATTGATGAAATGATTGCCGGCGGACTGTAAAGAAAGAAGGTATGCTATGAAGATTATTCTGGACGCTATGGGTGGCGATAATGCCCCTCTTGCCCCCGCTTGGGGTGCGATTGAGGCCGCATTGGCCTACGGCAGCCAAATTGCGCTGGTGGGCCGTGAACAGGAAATTCTGGACGCACTGAAAGAAAAGGGCATCAAGGCGCTGCCTACGGGCGTAGAGATCGTCAATGCCGATGATGTGGTGGATATGCACGACGATCCTGCCAATGTGATCCGCAAAAAGCCCAATTCCTCTATGGTCGTGGGCCTGAAAATGTTAGCCGAGGGAAAGGGCGATGCCTTTATTTCCGCCGGCAGCACCGGTGCGCTGCTTACGGGTGCAACCCTGATCGTCAAGCGGGTCAAGGGCATCCGCCGTGCGGCAATGGGTCCTGCAATGCCCAATAAGGCCGGCGGCAAGACGGTGATTCTGGACTGCGGTGCCAACGCAGAATGTACCCCGGAATTTTTGCTCCAGTTCGGACTGGTGGGTTCGCTCCACGCCAAGGCTACTTACGGAATCGAAAACCCCAGAGTGGGTCTTTTAAATAACGGCACCGAGGAGAGCAAGGGCACGCCCTTGCAGAAAGAGGCTTATGTCCTGCTGAAGCAGGCTTCCGATAAGGGCCTTATCAACTTCGTGGGCAATGTAGAAGCCCGTGATGTGCCTTTGGGTGCAGTGGATGTCATCGTTTGTGATGGCTTTGCGGGCAATGTACTGCTCAAGTCCATTGAGGGTACGGCTATGTTTATGGGCAGCCTGATGAGCAAGATGTTCAAGAAAAATCTGCTGAGCAAAATCGCTGCGGCCTTTGTGATGAAGGATATCAAGGCGTTCAAGAAGCTGTTGGACTACCGTGAAATCGGCGGCACCCAGTTTTTGGGCATTACAAAGCCGGTCATCAAGGCTCACGGTTCTTCCGATGATGTGGCATTCCGCAACGCCATCCGTCAGGCAGAAGAGGCGGCAAGCCGGAGCTTTTCCGCCCAGCTTGAGGAAGGCTTGGCGGCACTAAAGGAGATCGGAAATGATTAACGAACTTGAAAAGGCCATTGGCTATTCCTTCAAGGATATTACGCTGTTGCAAAATGCCCTGTGCCATTCCTCCTATGCCAACGAGCGTTGGCACGACAGCCTGAAAAGCAACGAACGGCTGGAATTTCTGGGGGATTCCGTTTTGGGTATGGTGGTGGCGGACCATCTGTATCGCACCTTTCCTAATCGCCCCGAGGGCGAGCTGACCCGGATGCGGGCAGATATGGTCTGCGAGAAAAGTCTGGCAGTGGTTGCCAATCAGCTGGAGCTGGGTAAGCATCTGATGCTGGGCCGGGGCGAGGAGCTGAGCGGAGGACGAGGCCGGGATTCCATTCTGGCGGATGCGGTGGAGTCGGTAATCGCTGCCTGCTATCTGGATGGCGGAATGGATGCCGGAGTGCAGTTTATTAAAAAATTCATTCTGGTGAATGTTCCGGTGACCAAGCTGCAGAACGCAGACTATAAAACTGCCTTGCAGGAGTTGGTGCAGCAAAAGAAGAATCAGGTGCTTTCCTACCGACTGATCGGGGAAAGCGGTCCTGACCACGATAAGGAATTCCGAGTAGAACTGACCCTTAACGATGAAGTTGTGGGCGTAGGAATCGGCAGCAGCAAAAAGCGTGCGGAGCAGGCAGCCGCACGGGAAGCCTTGCAGCGGCTGTTTCCGGAAACATAAAGGAGGCCGCTATGAAGAGAAATTACGGAATTGATGCGCTGCGTATGCTGTCTATGTTTATGATTGCCATGCTTCATGTGCTGGGGCAGGGCGGTATGCTGGGCGCAGCGGAAGAAAACAGTGTGAAATACTGGATTCTCTGGTTCTTAGAGTTGGCTTGCTTTTGCTCCGCAAACTGTTTCGCACTGATCAGCGGCTATGTAATGTACAAAAGCAAGGCCAAACTGTCCAGAGCACTGAGTCTGTGGCTGCAGGTGGTATTTTATACCGTGGGTGCAACAATTGTGTTTCTGGTTATCAAGCCGAAAGTCGTGGGCTTGGGTGTAGTTGCCGATGCGATTTTCCCCGTGAGCCGGATGCACTACTGGTACATCAGTGCCTATTTCGGACTTCTGGTGCTCCAGCCGCTTTTGAATCTGATTATGGAACACGCGGAGAAAAAGTTGCTGGAAAGGGTTTTGCTGACGGTGTTTGTGCTGTTTTGCACAGTGCCTACTTTCCTGAAGTCAGACCCATATCTGCTGGGTGGCGGTTACACCATGGCTTGGCTGATCCTGCTGTACTTAGCCGGCGCATATATCCACAAGTATGATGTGGCGGAGAAAATCAAGAAAAGTACGGCTTGGTTGGTATTTGGTATAACCTTGTTGGTGACCTTCGGCTACAAAATGGGGATGCAGTTATTCCCTCAGAACATTCTTCCTACCGGAATTTTCAAGAATGTTCTGGCCTCCTATAACGCACCTACGACGATCATTATGGCTGTGGCCTTGCTGATCGCACTGAGTAAACAAGACTTTGGGACTGTTGGTAGGAAAGTGATTGCATGGTGCGCACCTGCCGCGCTGGGTGTGTATTTGCTGCACACCAACAAGCTGGTTTGGCAGTTTGTTATCAAGGGATTTTCCAAGTGCTTTGTCGAATACCACTGGGCTGTTATGATTCTGTTGGCTTTGGCCGCTGCCTTGGTAATCTATGTGGTTTGCACATTGGCGGAAAAGCTGCGTATCTGGCTGTTCAAGCTGGTGAAGCTGGATGTTCTCTGCCAAAAGGTTGCCCAATGGGTGGATAAAATACTGAATAAGTACATACCTGTATAAAATAAAAGAGCGCTGCGATCGCAGCGCTCTTTTACTTGCTTAATTACTTGTACAGGGGGAACTTGGCGGTGATGTCAGCCACAACTTCCTTGACTTCCTTGGCGGTGCCTTCAAAATCACGGGCAGTCTGACCGATGCAGTGGGCAATCCGCTTCATTTCCTCAGCACCCAGACCGCGGGTGGTCACGGCAGCAGTGCCAATGCGGACACCGCTGGTGACGGAGGGCTTCTGAGGATCGCCGGGAATGGCATTTTTATTCAGGGTGATGTGGTTCCGGTCCAGACGCTCCTGCAGCTCCATACCGGTGATGTTCAGGGGACGCAGGTCGGCCAGCATCAGGTGGTTATCCGTGCCGCCGGTGACCAGATCAAAGCCTTCCTCAATCAGGGAGGAGGCCATCACCTTGGCGTTGGCTACCACATTGTGGGCGTAGGTCTTAAACTCGTCGGACATTGCTTCCTTCAGGCATACGGCCTTGGCGGCAATGATATGCTCCAGAGGACCGCCCTGGGTGCCGGGGAAGACAGCGGAATTCAGCTTCTTGGCGTACTCTTCCTTGGCCAGGATCAGACCGCCGCGGGGACCGCGGAGAGTCTTGTGGGTGGTAGTGGTTACGATGTCCGCATAAGGAACGGGGCTCTGATGGGCACCGCCTGCCACCAGACCGGCAATGTGAGCCATATCCACCATTAGGATAGCACCGACCTCGTGGGCGATATCCGCAAATACCTTGAAATCAATGGCACGGGGATAGGCGGAGGCACCGGCAATCATCAGCTTGGGCTGATTCTTCTTTGCCAGATCCCGAATCTCGTCATAGTCAATCAGACCGGTTTCGTGGTTCACATCGTAGGACACAACATTGTAGTATTTACCGGAAATATTGGCAGGGCTGCCGTGAGTCAGGTGACCGCCGTTGGCAAGGCTCATACCCATCAGGGTGTCACCGGGCTGCAGGAAAGCCAGCTCAACAGCCATATTGGCCTGGGCACCGGAGTGGGGCTGCACATTGGCAAACTCTGCACCGAACAGGGCCTTGGCACGGTCGATGCACAGCTGCTCCAGCTCGTCCACGCAGTGGCAGCCGCCGTAATACCGCTTGCCGGGCAGACCCTCAGCATATTTGTTGGTCAAAATAGAACCCATTGCAGCGATTACGGCAGGAGAAGCAAAGTTTTCCGATGCAATCAGCTCCAGACCGTTTTCCTGACGGTCCAGCTCCTTTTGCATCATTTCCGCAATCACGGGGTCATAAGTGCCTACCATACCGATGGTATCGACCAATTTTCCGAACATAATGATTCCTCTTTTCCGTATTTGTATAGAAAAACGCCAGCGTTTTATATACAATAGCACATCTTTTTGCTGATTTCAACAAGTTTTCCGGATCACTATGGAAAATAAATCAGAAAAATGAATTGGAAAAATTAAGAATAACCATGTTTTTATGGAGTTTTGCTGGGAAAATGATGGCACAAAAGAGGAAATTGTGCTATTTTAACATAGAATTTGCCCGGGATGTCGAAAAAATGCGTGCTTTTTACAAAAAGACAAATGTTTTTCCTCGATGATTGACAGATGGAAAAACAAGTGCTAGAATGGGAGCATTCTATTATGATAGGGGAGGTATAATGATGTATCAATATACTTGCTTGAATCCGATTTCCAAGATCGGTCTGGATTGCTTTGGCTCCAACTATGCCGCAACCACAGCATTGGAGGAGGCGGATGCCGTCCTGGTCCGAAGTGCAGATATGCACACTATGGCTTTGCCCAAGAATGTTAAATGCGTGGCAAGAGCCGGCGCAGGCGTGAACAATATCCCGCTGCAGGAGCTGGGTAAGCAGGGCATTCCTGTGTTCAATACCCCCGGTGCCAACGCTAACGGTGTCAAGGAGCTGGTGTTTGCGGCAATGCTGCTGGCGGCCCGTGATGTGGTCGGCGGCATTAACTGGGCATCTTCTCAGGTGGGCAGCGAGACCGTTGCCAAGGATACCGAAAAGGAAAAGAAGAAGTTTGCCGGCTTTGAGCTCTATGGTAAGAAGCTGGGTGTTATCGGCTTGGGCGCAATCGGTCGGCTGGTAGCCAATACTGCCATTCATCTGGGTATGGAGGTCTATGGCTATGACCCCTACATCAGCGTGGATGCGGCCTGGAATCTGTCCAAGGATGTGCATCATAGCAAAGAGCTGAAAGAGATTTATGCTGCTTGCGATTATATCACCATTCATGTGCCCCTGATGGATGCCACCCGGGGTATGATCGACGCTGAGGCGTTTACCCTGACCAAGCCCCATGCCGTGCTGATCAACCTTGCCCGGGATGTGCTGGTGGACGAAAATGCCGCTATGCAGGCATTGGAAGAGGGCAGACTTGCCAAGTATGTTACCGATTTCCCCAATCCCACTGTGTTGGGTAAAAAAGGCGTCATTGCCATTCCCCATCTGGGCGCATCCACGGAAGAATCCGAGGATAACTGCGCTGTGGCAGCGGTCAAGCAGATTCGGGAGTTTTTGGAAAACGGCAATCTGGTCAACTGCGTGAACTTCCCCAACTGCAATATGGGTGTCTGCACCGCCGCTTCCCGTGTGGGTGTGTTCCACGAAAATGTGAAATCTATGATCAGCCAGTTCACAACGGCACTGTCCCATACGAATATTCTGAATATGAGCAATGTCAGCCGCGGTACTTTGGCATATACTCTGCTGGATCTGGAAGAAAAGCTGCCTGAGGAGACCATTCGTGCAATGGAGGCCATCCCCGGCGTTTTCCGGGTCTATGTGGTGAAATAAGGAGGAACCCATTATGTTCAACGAGCGTATTTTCAACTTCTCCGCCGGCCCTTCCATGCTGCCCCTGCCCGTTTTGGAGCGTGCAGCAAAGGAAATGCTGAACTATGGCGGCAGCGGTATGTCCGTGATGGAAATGAGCCACCGCTCCAAGGTCTATGCCAAGATCTTTGACGAAACCAAGGCAAAGTTCCGCGCCATTATGCAGATTCCCGAGAATTATGAGATTCTCTTCCTGCAGGGCGGTGCATCCACCCAGTTTTCCGCTATCCCCCTGAATCTGATGGGCTTGACCGGAAAGGCAGACTATGCCATCACCGGCAATTTCTCCAATGCCGCCTGCAAGGAAGCCAAGCGGTACGGTGATGTGGCAGTTGCCTGCTCCTCCGAGGATGCCAACCACAGCTATATCCCTGAGAGCCTGACCGTCCGTGAGGACGCGTCCTATTTCTACTACTGCTCCAACAATACCATCTACGGCACCCAGTGGAAGTGCGTGCCGGAAACCGGCAATGTGCCCATTGTCTGCGATATGTCCTCCGACATTTGCAGCAAGCCCGTTGACGTGAGCAAGTACGGCGTGATCTACGCCGGTGCCCAGAAGAATCTGGCACCTGCCGGTCTGACCATCGTCATCGTTCGCAAGGATCTGCTGGGCAACGCAATGCCCCAGACACCTATGATGCTGGATTGGAAGATTCAGGCAGACAACGATTCTATGAAGAACACACCCCCGTGCTGGTGTATCTATATTCTGGGTTTGGTGTGCGATTGGCTGCAGGAGCTGGGCGGTCTGGAGGGCATCGAAAAAATCAACGAGATGAAGGCCAAGATGCTCTATGATGTGCTGGAAGAAACCGAAATTTTCAACTGTCACGCAAAGACCGACTCCCGTTCTGTGATGAATGTCACCTTCCGTACCGCATCTGCCGAGCTGGATGCCCAGTTCGTGGCCCAGGCAGCAGAAGCCGGTATGAGCAACCTGAAGGGTCACCGTATGACCGGCGGTATGCGTGCATCCATCTATAATGCAATGCCCGTAGAGGGCGTGGAGAAGCTCTGCGACTTCATCCGGGATTTCGACAAGAACAACCGTTGAGGTAATTCTATGGCTATTTTTACCGGGGCAGATATTTTGCTGCCGAAAAATGCGGATTTTGAAAAGTGGGCGGTCATCGCCTGCGACCAGTTCACCTCCCAGCCGGAATACTGGGAAGCTGTGGCGGAGCATATTGGTTCTGCCCCTTCCACGCTGCACATGATCCTGCCGGAGGTGCTGCTGCCGGGCAGCGATGAGCAGATTGCCGCTATCCACAAAACGATGGCGGACTATCTGGCAGGCGATGTGTTCGCTGAATACAAAAATGCCTATGTCTATGTAGAGCGCACCTTGCAGGATGGCAGCATCCGCAAAGGCTTGGTGGGCGCACTGGATTTGGAAAAATACGACTACCATCCTGAGGCGGGTGCACCTGTCCGGGCCACGGAGGCCACGGTACAGGAGCGGATTCCGCCCCGTGTCCGGGTGCGCAAGGGCGCACCGCTGGAAATGCCCCATGTGCTGCTGCTGTGTGATGATGAGAAAAAGACGCTCATCGAGCCACTGGCCGCCCAAAAGGCGGAAATGAAAAAGGTCTACGACTTTTCTCTGTGCGCCGGCGGTGGCCTGATCCAGGGCTGGCTGTTGGGAGAAAAGCAGACAGCTGCACTGAATGCGGCACTGTCTGCCTATGAGCAGGAAAAGATACCTATGACCTATGCAGTGGGTGACGGCAATCACTCTCTGGCTACCGCGAAGGCTTGCTATGAAGCATTGAAGACGGAAAATCCCGGCGCGGATTTGTCCAATCATCCTGCAAGATTTGCGCTGGTGGAGTTGGAGAATCTCCACGATGACGCCCAGCAGTTTGCGCCGATCCACCGCCTCATTACCAAGTGCAGCCCCGGTAAGCTGTTGGCTTATCTGGCGACAGCTTGTGCCGGTGAGGAAATCTGCCCGATTCCGTGGTTCAGCGGAAGTGAGCAGGGCGTGCTGCAGTTGAGCGTGCAGCCGGGTCAGCTGCCCTTGGCGGCTTTGCAGCAGGCACTGGATGCGTACCTTGCTGAAAATGAGGGCGAAATCGATTATATCCACGGTGACGAGGTGGTGCAGAAGCTGGCATCTGAGGAAGGTGCTTTGGGCTTCTTGGTACCCGGCATTGAGAAGAATAGTTTCTTCCAAAGCATCGTCGCAGATGGCATCCTGCCCCGGAAGACCTTCTCCATGGGTCACGCCCGGGAAAAGCGGTATTATCTGGAAGCACGGAAAATCCTGTAAAGTACTTGACAAACAGTTTTTTCGTGCATATAATAGTCACAACTTCATAATAAACCGTTGAAGCGGAGATAACGGCGAAAATGCCACCACAGAGAGCCTGCGTTGCTGAGAGTCAGGTGTGAAACAGTTCGTCAAATGGACCGCGGAGGGCGCAGTCAAAAGGGGAGACCCTGAGTATTCTGCGACGGAAGGCACCCGTCAGTTGCCGGGGATATGTTGGTATCCCGCTGAGTAAAAAGCAAGGTGGCACCGCGAATTTATACATTCGCCCTTGACGGAAGGATCCTTCTGTCAAGGGCTTTTTTATTGGATCTGGAGGAATACAATGAAACAACAATCGGTAAATACGACCCGTCAGATCGTCATAACTGCTCTTTTGGCAGCCCTTACCTGCGTGGCAACCATGCTGATCCAAATTCCCTCGCCCTTGGGAGGATATCTGAATTTGGGCGACAGTGTGGTGCTTCTGTGCGGCTGGTGCCTTTCTCCTGTGTATGGTTTTCTGGCTGCGGGCATTGGTTCTGCACTGGCTGATCTGCTGGGGGGCTACCTGGTTTATGTGCCGGCTACTTTGATGATCAAGGGTTTGATGTCGGTAATCGCTCACTACGGTTTCCGGCTGCTGCACAAACGGATGCAAGCTACCCCAGCTATGGTCCTTTCCGGTATTGCTGCGGAAGTGGTTATGGTGCTGGGTTACTATATCAACAAAGGTATTCTGTACGACTTTGTGGCTGCGCTGAGCAATATCCCCGGCAATGCAGTGCAAGGTGCTGCAGGCTTGATTTTGGGCATTGCCTTGTGCAAGATATTTCAAAAGGCAAAACTATTTATGAACGAATAAAGATACGGAGGAAAGAAACAATGGAATTTGCAGGCATCAATTTTGAAACCTATCTGAGAAATTATCCCGATAAGAAGGGCTATTTCGGCCCCTATGGCGGCTCCTATGTGGATGCCGATCTGCAGAAGGCAATGGACGAAATCACCGAAGCCTACCACACCATCTGCCAATCCCGGAAGTTTATCGCTGAGCTGCGCCGGATCCGCAAGGAATTTCAGGGCCGTCCCACGCCCATTTCCCATCTGGAACGGCTGTCCACCTCTTTGGGCGGCGTGCAGCTGTATGCCAAGCGGGAGGACCTGAACCATACCGGTGCCCACAAGCTGAATCACTGTATGGGTGAGGTGCTGCTTGCCAAGTATATGGGCAAGAAGAAGGTCATTGCCGAGACCGGTGCCGGTCAGCACGGCGTGGCTATGGCTACCGCGGCGGCTTACTTTGGGCTGGAATGTGACATTTATATGGGCGCGGTGGATATTAAGAAGCAGGCTCCCAATGTGGCAAGAATGAAGATTCTGGGTGCCAATGTGGTGGAAGTTACCCACGGTCTGCAGGCTTTAAAAGAAGCGGTGGATGCCGCCTTTGATGCCTATACGAAGGACTATAAGAACAGTATGTACTGCATCGGCTCTGTGGTGGGTCCCCATCCCTTCCCCTTGATGGTCCGGGATTTCCAGCATGTGGTGGGTGAAGAGGCAAGAGAGCAGTTTGTGGAAATGACTGGCAACCTGCCCGATGCCATTGTGGCCTGCGTGGGCGGTGGTTCCAATGCAGCCGGCTTCTTCTCCGGCTTCCTGAATGACCCCGTGGAGATCTACGGTATTGAGCCTCTGGGCCGCGGCACTGCCTTGGGTGACCATGCAGCCAGCCTGCAGTACGGCACTGAGGGCGTGATGCACGGCTTCAACAGCATTATGCTGAAGGACGAAAACGGCGATCCCGCGCCTGTTTACTCCGTTGCCAGCGGCCTGGACTATCCCTCTTCCGGCCCGGAGCACGCATTCCTGCACAGCATTGGCAGAGTCAAGTACGATGTGATCGATGATGAGGAAACCATCGATGCTTTCTACAAGCTGGCCCGTATGGAGGGCATTATCCCTGCCATCGAAAGTGCTCACGCGGTTGCTTACGGCATCAAGCTGGCCAAGAAGATGGGCACCGGCTCTGTGCTGATTAACCTGTCCGGCCGCGGCGACAAGGATATGGACTACATCATCGAAAACTACGGCATCCGATAATCGCAAGATAGTTTAAGTGACCTCTTCCCACGGAAGAGGTCACTTTCTTGTATAAAGAAAACCACGCGTTAGACGCGTGGTTCAATAAAGCCTATGGCGGCGAGTAAAAATCCCTGTTAAGATTATAGGTGCGGTCCGCCAACTGCACAAACAATCAAAACAGGGAGGCACTCA
>SVLL01000028.1 GCA_015067935.1 Oscillospiraceae bacterium
CGGAGCTTCTGCCGGCACTATTGGAACGAATCGAGAAATTATAGGAGAATTATGAACGAAAATATATATTTTCTGAATATGTTTTCGGACTACGAGCCGCCTGAGATGCTGGAGAATGCGATCTCTCAGGCGGCCATTCTTGCGGTGGATATGGATATGCCCCAGCGCAAGATCTATATGAAACTGTCCGGAAAGAGTTACATATCAAAGCGTGATTTAGAACGAATCTGTGCCGATATTTGCGGTATTTACGATATGCGGAAGTTGGAACTGGATATTGTATATCCTGAGTCTGAGCTTCACTCTATGCTCCCGGAGGACCTGCGTGAGCTGTTTATCCGGGAAAACTCCTCCACCCGAGGATCTCTTGCCGGTGCAAAGTGGGATTGGAACGGGTGGCACCTGACGGTAAATCTGATTGCCAACGGCAAAAAAGAATTGGAGAAGTGCATTCCTGCGGTGCAGAATAAGCTGCTTGCGCAGTTTGGCGTGCCGGTGGAGATTTCCGTTGTGGCAGGGCAAGCGCTTGAAGGACAGGCTCTGTTTGAAGCGATGGAAAAAATGCGCAGCGAGATGATTGCCGAGTTTCCTGTTGCTGCCCCTGCAGCAAAAACTACCGTCAACACCAATACCGAAACGCTTTACGGTAAGCCTATCCGGGGTGTGAAAACGCCCATGAGCGAGCTGAATCTGGATATGGGCACGGTAATCGTGGAGGGCAAGGTCTTTGCGGTTGAGCATAAGGAACTGAAAAAGCGAAATGCATGGGTCGTTAATTTCGATATGACCGATTTTACAGGCTCTGTACGGGTTAATCGCTTTATGGAAGCAGGTGAAGCGAAACCTTTTTTAGAACATGTGAAAGAAGGCGCAGTTCTTCGTATTCAGGGCAGACTGGTGGTTAATCAATTTGACAATGAAATGGTCCTGAAACCCAATGCAATGATGTTTGGCTCTCTGCCAAAACGGGAGGATCGGGCCGAAGGAATGAAGCGGGTCGAGCTGCATTTGCATACCAGTATGAGCAGTATGGATGCGCTGACGGATCCGCAGGCTGCTGTCCGCCAGGCTGCGGCATGGGGACATCGGGCCGTTGCCATCACTGACCACGGCTGCGCGCACTGCTTCCCGGAAGCAATGCACGCAGTGGAGGGCAAAAAGGCTGCCAAAATTGCAGGTACTGATGAGACCATCAAGGTGCTGTACGGCTGCGAGGCTTATTTTGTCAACGATGTGGACGGGAAAGAGGTGGTCCGTGGCGAGCAGGATATGCCGCTTAATGGGGACTTTGTTGCCTTTGACTTGGAAACCACCGGTCTTTCCCCGGATGAGGACACCATTATTGAAATTGGTGCTGTCCTTTTCAGCGGCGGTAAGGAGCAGAAGCGTTTTCAGACCTTTGTTGATCCCAAACGGAAGCTGGAGCCTGAGATCGTTCAACTTACCGGCATTTCCGATGATATGCTTATCGGCGCACCTTCCCTTGAAGAGGCTTTGCCGGAATTTCTGGCGTTTGTCGGCGACCGGATGGTGGTTGCCCACAACGCAAGGTTTGATACTTCCTTCATCAGGGAGGCCTGCCGTAAGGTGGGTGTACCGTATAATCTTACGGCGATTGATACCCTGATGCTGGCCCGGCACCTGATGCCCCAGCTCCAGCGGCATAAGTTGGATGGAGTGGCAAAGGCTTTGAAACTGCCGGAATTCAAGCACCATCGCGCGGTGGACGATTCCAATATCTGCGGACAGATCCTGCTTAAGTTTGTGAAAATGCTTGCCGACGAGGGCTACACCTCCATGCAGCAGGTCAGCCGGGAATTTGCCCGGAAGCGATCCAAGGGTGTGATCTTTGCGGAAAGACCGTATCATATTTTGCTGCTGGCAAAGAATCAAACGGGCTTGCGCAATCTCTATCACCTGATTACTGCTTCCAATCTGGAGTATTACAAAAAGGCACCCAGAATTCCCAAGTCTCTGCTTATGGAGCTGAGGGAAGGACTGATTATCGGTTCCGCTTGCGAGGCTGGTGAGCTGTTTCAGGCGATTTTGGAGGGCAAAAAGCAGGGAGAATTGGAAAGAATTGCGGAATTTTACGACTTTTTGGAAATCCAGCCCCTTTCCAACAATGCCTTTATGCTCCGCTCTGAAATCCTCAAAAACCGCCCATTGCCAAGGATATGGAACAACTGCGTGATTTTAACCGTACTGTTGTTGCCTTGGGTGAGGCTGTGGGCAAGCCGGTCATTGCTACCGGTGATGTCCATTTCCTAAATCCCGAGGATGAGATTTTCCGCCATGTTCTGCTGGCCAGCAAGGGCTTCGACGATGCGGACAAGCCGAATCCGCTGTATTTCCGCACCACGGATGATATGCTTCGCGAGTTCAGCTATCTTGGCGAAGAGAAGGCCTATGAGGTGGTGGTGACAAATACAAATATGATCGCGGATATGTGTGAAACCGTCCGACCGGTGCCCCATAATCTGTTTGCGCCCACCATCGTGAACTCTGCGGAGGATCTGAAATCCCTCGTGTACGGCAAGTTCCATCGGCTATATGGTGACAATCCTCCGGAGCTGATGGTCAAGCGTGTGGAAACCGAGCTGCACGACATTATCACCTGTCATTACGATGTGATCTATATGTCCGCTCAAAGACTGGTGCAGAATTCCTTGGAAAACGGCTATCTGGTGGGCTCCCGTGGTTCTGTTGGCTCATCCATTGTGGCGTACTTATCCGGCATTACAGAAGTAAATTCCTTTCCGCCCCATTATCGGTGCCCCAATCCGGAATGTAAGCACACCATTCTGGATGTGCCGAAGGAGTATAATTGCGGTGCGGACCTTCCCGATGCAGTTTGTCCGTTGTGCGGAACGAGGATGGAGAAGGATGGCTTCAACATTCCCTTTGAAACCTTCCTTGGTTTTGGCGGTGACAAGGTTCCTGATATTGACCTGAATTTCTCCGGTGAATATCAATCCCGTGCTCACGCGTACTGCATTGAAATGTTCGGTTCCTCCAGCGTATTCCGTGCCGGAACCATCGGAACTGTCGCGCAAAAGACGGCCTACGGCTATGTCAAAAAGTACATGGAGGAGCACGGAAAAAGTGCTTCTGCTGCTGAGATGAATCGTCTGGCAACCGGTTGCGTGGGTGTTCGCCGCACCACGGGACAGCATCCCGGCGGTCTGGTGGTTATCCCTCAGGAAAATGAGATCTGGGATTTCTGCCCGGTTCAGCATCCTGCAGATGATTCTGAATCCGATCAGATTACAACCCATTTTGAATATCACTCCATGGAGGAAAACCTCCTGAAGCTGGATATGCTGGGACACGATGACCCCACAATGATCCGTTATATGGAGGACATCACCGGAGTGGATGCCAAGACCATTCCGCTGGATGATGAGAATACCATGTCCATTTTTACCTCCTCCAAGGTGCTGGGTTATGAGGATGATCCGATCCTTGGTCCTACAGGCGCAGTGGCAGTGCCGGAATTCAATACCCGCTTTACCCGAGGCGTGCTGCTGGATACTATGCCCAAGAAATTCGATTTCCTTGTGCGTATTTCCGGCTATACTCACGGTACCGATGTGTGGCTGGGTAATGCAAGAGATCTGATTATGTCCAAGACCACCACTGTGGACGGGACGATCGGCTGTCGTGACGATATTATGCTATACCTGATTTCTATGGGCCTGCCCGAAAAACGGGCCTTTAAGATTATGGAAATGGTACGAAAGGGCAGAGGCTTGCCGGATGGCGCGGAGGAGGAGATGAAGGCTGCGGGTGTACCGGATTGGTATATCGGCTCCTGCAAGAAGATCAAGTATCTGTTCCCCAAGGCGCACGCAGTTGCCTATGTTATGATGGCGTTCCGTATCGCTTGGTTCAAGGTTTACCATCCCCTTGCTTTCTATGCCGCTTATTTCTACCGCAGAAGCCAGAAGGGCGGCTTTGATGCAGCAATGATGAGTATGGGTATCGAGGCGGTGAAGGCAAATATCGAGGCCATTGATAACAATGAAAACGCCACGGACAAGGACGAGGATCTGCTGACTACGCTGGAGGTTTGCTATGAGTTTTACCTCCGCGGCCTGGAATTTTTGCCCATCGACCTTTATAAGAGCGATGCGACAAAATTCGTGGTTGAGGATGGAAAAATCCGTCTGCCCTTTGTGTCGCTGGCCGGTCTCGGCGAAAATGCGGCTCTTGATTTGGTCCGCGGGCGGGACGGCAAGCACTTCATTTCTATTGAAGAGGTTTCCCAAGCCTGCCCCAAGGTCTCCAAGACCCACATACTGATGCTGAAGGAAAGCGGTGCCTTTGGCGATCTGCCTGATACCAGTCAGGTGAGCTTGTTCTGATTTATAATCCCACTACCTAAAATATGGTAGTGGGATTTTTTATTGGCATATTTCTTTTATAGTCGCATAGGCTTGGGTAGGAGTGATGATATGAAATGCGCTTGGGAACCGTTCTTGTCCGTTTTACCACCCGGATTGCGGGATAAGGTGGACAAGTACGGAAAGGATGAGCCGGTAGAATTGCGGCTGCGCCTCGGTCAGCCTGCAGAACTGGTGATGTGTCGGACGAATCGGAGCTTGGATAAGCGTGTAACCGAGGAAGATATCCGCTATGTTGTCAATACCGCCAGCCGTTACTCCCCGTGGGCGGCTTCAACCATAGGCAAGGGGTATGTGACAGCACCCGGGGGACACAGGATCGGCATCTGCGGAGAGTGTGTAATCAAGGACGGGACTATGACGGGAATTCGCACCGTAACATCCCTGTGTATCCGCATTGCCCGGGATTTCCCCGGTATAGGAAAGGAAATCCCGACAAAGGGATCACTGCTGATTCTCGGTCCGCCGGGGGCAGGCAAAACAACGCTTCTGCGTGATTTGATCCGAATGCGCTCCATTGCGGGAGCGATTACTGTTGTGGACGAACGGGGGGAGCTGTTTTCCTCCGGACAAGCCTTTGATACCGGACCTCGCACGGACATCCTAACCGGCTGCAGTAAGGCGCAGGGAATTGAAATAGCTTTGCGGACAATGGGGCCGAAGTGTATTGCCGTGGATGAAATCACTGCCCTTGAGGATTGTCAGGCCCTTATCAATGCGGCTTGGTGCGGTGTGGAGCTGTTGGCTACTGCTCACGCAGAGAAGGTTGACGATCTGCATAAGCGTGCAATATATCGGCCGTTGTTGTCATGCGGCGTGTTTTCTCAGGCTGTTGTATTGGGAAGAGACAGATTCTGGCGTATGGAAAGGATGGGAATATGTACATAAAGCTGATTGGAGCAGGTTTGATTTTGGCAGGCTGTGGTGGCTGCGGAATCCGCATAGCAATGCTGCATCGTCGGGAGGTTGCTGCTCTGCACCAGCTGGTGCAGGTGTTGGACGGGATGGTATGTGAATTGGAATATCGGCTTACACCATTACCGGAGCTTTGCAGGTTGGGTTCCGAGTATGCAACCGGCACGGTGCAGCGATTCTTCATTTCCTTAGCGGATGCAATGGATGCTCAGCTGTCACCGGATGTCCGCCTATGCACCGCCACAGTTCTCAATCAAACAAAGGCAATGCCATTGCAAACGGCTATGGAATTGGAAAACCTGGGACAAACCCTCGGACGCTATGATCTGCAAGGACAGATAAATGCTTTGCGGCAATGTAAACAATCCTGCCTGAATCGCTTGAAGGGTTTGGAGCATCAGCAGACCCAACGGCTTCGCAGCTATCAAACGCTCGGTTTTTGCGCAGGTCTCGCACTGGCCATATTACTCTTTTGACTATGGAAATTGATCTTGTCTTTAAAATCGCCGCGATCGGCATCATTGTTTCCATTTTAAATCAGGTTCTGTCTCGCTCGGGTCGGGAGGAGCAGGCGACGATGACGACGATTGCAGGACTGATTGTGGTGCTTATGATGATCGCACAGAGAATTGCTGACCTTTTCGATCTGGTCAAGACCCTCTTTCAATTCTGATGGAGCGGTTTTTTCAAGCATCCGCCGGGATGATGGCAGCGGTGATTCTATGGATCATTCTGTCCCGGCAGGGGAAGGAATACGCATTGTTGCTGAGTATCGGTGCGTGCTGCCTTGTGATTGTGGTTATGCTCCGTTTTTTGGAGCCGGTCTTGTCACTACTCCAACGCTTGCAGGACCTTGGCGGTTTGCAGCAGCAGTGGCTGGGGGTGCTGTTAAAAGCAGTGGGCATAGGTTTGATTACAGAAATGGGCGCATTGATCTGCAACGATGCCGGCAATGCTGCAATGGGCAAAACCTTGCAGATATTGGGTTCAGCTGCAGTTCTGTGGCTATCGATTCCGTTGGTAAACAGCCTGCTGGAGTTGCTCGAGAAGATACTGGGGGGCATATGAGAAAAGCGGTCATCTTGATTGTGTTGGTCCTCTTATTGTCGATTCCGGTTACAGCAATGGATTATTCCGCGCCACCGGCTCCTGAGGATGTGGAAGATATGATGCCGGCTGATACGGAGAGCTTCGGAGAAGGACTGTGGTCGATTCTTAAAGCAGCAGTTACAAAGCTTGCCCCGGAGTTGGCAGCGGCAGCCGGCAGCTGCCTGGCCCTGCTTGCCGTGGTGATTGTCGCGTCGCTATTAAATGCGATGCCCGGAAGCAGCAAAAAGGTGATCTGTTTTGTCAGCACCTTGGCTCTATCAGCCATATTGTTGGGACAAGCCAATACGATGGTTAACTTATGTGCCCGTACAGTAGGGGAGATAAGCGATTATTCCAAGCTTTTGCTGCCGGTCATGACGGCGGCGCTGGCCTCTCAGGGCGGTGCGACCGGGGCAGCTGCTTTATATGCCGGAACAGCGGCATTCGATGCAGTCTTAAGCACTTTGATCGCAAAAGTGTTGGTTCCGCTGGTCTATGTCTTTTTGGCTCTCGGAGTCGCAGTGAGTGTGAGTAGTGAGGAGCTGCTGAAAAAGCTGCGGGATTTTGTCAAATGGTTGATGAGCTGGGGACTTAAAACTGTTCTGTATATTTTTACGGGGTATCTGGCCATTACCGGTGTGATCACAGGTACAGTGGATGCTACCGCGGTGAAGGCGGCAAAGCTTACCATCTCCGGTGTAGTTCCGGTGGTTGGCGGAATTTTGTCCGATGCATCGGAAGCAGTGATCCTCAGTGCCGGGGTGATGAAAAATGCAGTGGGTATTTACGGCCTTCTGGTAATCTTGGCGATCTGGATCGCACCGTTTTTGCAGTTGGGCATCCAGTTTTTACTTCTGAAGCTCACAGCGGCCCTTAGTGGCGTGTTCGATGTTAAGCAGGCCTCCAATCTCATCGAGGACTTTTCATCGGCTATGGGCCTTCTGCTGGCAATGACAGGGACTGTGAGCCTGCTGATGTTTATCAGTACGGTTTGTTTTATGAAGGGAATGGGATAATGGAGAGTATCCGCGAATATCTTATTGGTGTGATTGCTGCTGCGCTGCTGTGCGGCTTGGTTTCCCAACTCATTGAACCCAAGGGCACTGTGGGTATTGCAGTCAAATTAGTTGCCGGATTTTTAATGCTGCTTGCAGTGCTGCGACCATGGGTGGAGCTTCGCCCGGAAGGATTGTTCCGCTTGGCGGAAGACTTTGCCGCTGATGGCTCTTCCTATGTAACACAGGGACAGCAACTGGCAAATGACTTTTATCGTGATGGCATAAGGAAGCGGCTGACCGCATACATTGTGGACGAAGCCAAGACTTACGGCTGCGACTTGTCGGTAGAGGTGTTTTTGACAGACGATGACATTCCAAAGCCCCATCAGATATGTCTGTCCGGCGATATTTCTCCCTATGCCCGGCAGGCTTTGACCAATTCCCTCATCGAAAAGCTTGGACTAACACGGGAGGATCTGATATGGACATAGGAAATATGCGGGAAAAGACAGTAAAATGGATCGGCAAATACAAGTATCTGGCTCTCATCATTCTTGTTGGTGTCGTGCTTATGCTGATTCCCGGGAAAAAGGAAGAAACCGCGATCGTGCCGGAAGTATCCGTTTCACCGCCGTCAGTCAGTATCCGGGAAGAACTGGAGAAAATCTTATCGAACATTCAGGGTGCAGGACGAGTGCAGGTGATGCTGACCGAAAAAAGCGGTGAGCAGATTGTATATCAAACAGATACGCCCAGCAGCGATCGGGAGGATACGGTAATTATTACAGGACAGGACCGGGTTCAGTCAGGCCTTGTTCAGCAGATTCTTCCGCCGACCTATCGAGGGGCAATTGTACTGTGCCAAGGGGCAGACAGCCCGGCCGTATGTCTTGCTGTGAAGGAAGCGGTAAGCAAGGTTACTGGCCTGGATACCAGTGAGATTTCTGTTTTGAAAATGAAATGAATGGAGGCATTTTTTATGAATAAATGGAAGAAAAATCTGTTGGCGGCAGCCGTTTTGCTGGTTGTGTGCGCCGGAATTTACATGAACTGGATGTACTCAAATGCGGAGGATGTTGCAGATCTGACGGATAAGCTGGATTCTGAAACAGTAATGTCGCCCAATGGAATCATTTTGGATACCAACGGGGATAATATCAATCTGGATACCGCAATTGATTACTTTGCGGCTGTGCGCCTTTCCCGTCAGGAAGCGCGGGACAGTGCAGTGAATCTGCTGCAGGAGGCAATGGCCTATGGTGATGAGGAGCAAAAGCAGGCTTCCGGTGAGCAATTGGAAAAAATCGTCCAAACAGCTCTTTGTGAGGCACAGATTGAGAGTCTGATCATCGCAAAGGGTTATCGGGATTGCGTGGCCTATATGTCCGAAACCGGGATCTCCGTGGCTGTGGCATCCCCTGAAGGCGGTATGGATGAGCAGGATGTGGCTGTGATTGCTGACATCGTTTTGACACAAACTGACCTGACGATGGAGGACATTCGGGTCGTGGATGTGCAATAAGTGGAAACCGGTCTGTATTTCAGACCGGTTTTTTCCGTTGGAATTATTGACTAAAGCACAGTTTTTTGGTATACTAACAAAAAATGTGCTGATTTCGGCACAAACCAAACGGGAGGATAAGAATATGGCTGATAATAAGCAGTATATTACCCAAGTTCAGGAAAACGGTGCGGTGATGATCTCGGAGGATGTGATCTCCAGCATTGTTTCTCACGCAGTAGGCGAGGTGGAGGGCATTGTTGCCATCAACTCCAAGCCCGCAGCCGAGCTGGCAGATATGATCGGCAAAAAGTGGGGCAAGGGTCTGCGTATTGCCATCAGTGATAACAATCAGGTTACCATCGATGTGGATGTAATCGTTGCCTACGGTCAGAGTGTTGTGGCTGTAGCTGGTGCAGTACAGACTGCTGTGATCTCCGCTGTGCAGTCTATGACCGGTGTGGATTCGGTTTCTGTCAATGTGAATGTCAACGGCATTGCCCGGCAGTAAGGAGTAATTATGACAAGAGCAAACGCCAGAGAACTGGCGGTACATTTGATCTATTCTCAGGGCTTCACCGGGGAGGAACCGGATGTGGTTGTTGCCACCCGGCTGGAGGAGGAGTATTATAAGCTCCTTTCTGAGGAAAACGAGGTCTATAACGAGCTTCCCAGCGGTCCCTTCCGGGCCTACATTGAGCAGGTGGTTGCCGGTGTGGCAAACCGTTTGGATACCCTCAATGCCGAGATTCAGAAATTCTCCATCGATTGGGATGTCAGCCGTATTTCCCGTCTGGCCCGATCAGTGATGCAGCTTGCCATTTTTGAGATCCTTTATATGAAGGATGTGCCTACGGGTGTTGCGATTTCTGAAGCTGTCCGCATCGCCAAAAAGTATGACGGTGATGATACCGGTTCTTTCGTTAACGGTATTCTGGGTTCCTTCGCCCGCAGTTTGAACACCGAGGAAGCATAATGACGACCGTTGGCATTGATACCAGCAATTACACCACCTCCATTGCATATTTTGATGGGGTCGGTGGCTTGAATTGCTCACAACTCCTGCCTGTGAAAGCGGGGGAGTTGGGACTGCGCCAATCGGACGCGGTTTTTGCCCATATTAAAAGCCTGCCGGAGCTTGCCGGCAGGCTGTTTTCCCATATTCAGGCACAGGATATTCGTGCAGTTGCGGTTTCTACACGCCCCAGAGCGGTGGAAGGGAGCTATATGCCCTGCTTTATGGTGGGCTACAGCCATGCAAAGATGCTCTCAGATGCATTGCATGTGCCGTTGTTGGAAGTTTCCCATCAGCAAGGGCATGTTGCTGCATCTCTTTGGAGCGCGAGACGGTTGGATTTGATGGATACGCCCCATCTGGCTTGGCATCTGTCCGGTGGTACAACAGAGCTGTTGCTTGTTGAACCGGATGGGCGAAATGTGAAATGCACACGCATCGGCGGAACAACGGACATTTCTGCAGGTCAGCTGATTGACCGCACCGGTGTGATGTTGGATCTTCCGTTCCCGGCAGGTAAGCATTTGGATGTTCTCAGCCAATCGGCGCAGATGACCGAACTTTTTAAGGTAAAATGCCCGGAAACGGAATTTTCCCTTTCCGGTGTCCAAAACAAGGTGGAGCAGTTCCACAAGACCCATCGGCAGCCGCACGAGACTGCGGCCTATGCGTTACGCTGCGTAGCCTGTGCAGTGCATCAGGCAACAAAAAATGCCCTGAAAGCTTATCCCGGAATGACTGTGGTTTTTTCAGGGGGCGTGGCATCCAATTCTATGCTGCGCGGTGCGGTTATGGATCTGAATCCGGTTTTTGCGGAGCCCCGGTATTCTACCGACAATGCCATGGGCGTTGCTGTGCTTGCACAGCGTTATCTGGAGGAGTAATATGCAGCAGCAGGTTCTGTCCATAACGCAAATAAATGAATATATCCGCGCCCGGATGGATGCCGATCCTATGCTGACCTCGGTAGCTGTTCGCGGTGAGATCAGTAATTACAAGGTCTATCCCTCAGGACATCATTACTTCACACTGAAGGATGAGGGCGGCGCGCTGAAGTGCGTGATGTTTAAAAACAGTGCGATCCGGCTGCGTTTTCGCCCGGATAACGGCATGAAGGTCATTGCAATGGGAAAGATTTCCGTCTTTCCCCGGGACGGTGCTTACCAGCTTTACTGCGCTTCTATGGCAATGGATGGCATCGGTGATCTTTATGCCGCCTTTGAACAGCTAAAGGCAAAACTGGCAGGGGAGGGGCTGTTCGATCCTGCCCATAAGAAACCGCTGCCGAAATACCCCGGTGTGATCGGAATTATCACCAGCTCTGCAGGTGCTGCCGTTCACGATATGCTGCGGATTCTGCGCAAGCGTTATCCCCTCAGTAAGGTGCGTCTGTTCCCCGTTCGGGTGCAGGGCGTGGAGGCACCGCCGGAGATCGTGGGTGCTATCCGTTATGCCAACCGTCATCAGCTTGCTGATTTGCTGATTGTCGGTCGGGGCGGAGGATCTATTGAGGACTTGTGGGCCTTTAACGATGAGCGCGTTGCACGGGCAATTTATGACTCGGAGATTCCGGTGATTTCTGCGGTAGGTCACGAACCGGATGTGACCATCTCGGACTTTGTGGCAGATTTACGGGCCGCAACGCCATCTAATGCTGCGGAATTGGGTGTGCCGGATCAGGACGCGCTGCACCAGCTTCTGGACGGCTATTTTGCAACGATGGCAACTTGCTTGTCACGGCAGATTAAAGCCGGCAAACAACACCTGAGGGCCCTTGCCGGCAGTCCTGCGCTACGCAGCCCCACCGGCTATCTGGAGCAGCGTCAGCAGAGTGTATTGCTGCTTAAAAATCGGTTGATTGCCGCGCAGGTGCAGAATGTGGAGCGTAAAAAGCAACGCTTCGTTGCACAAACGGCAAAGCTGGATGCTATGAGTCCCCTCAAGGTTCTGACGCGTGGTTATGCTATGGCACAGGCGAAGGACGGGAAGGTTTTACGCAGTATCGCACAATTGGAGATTGCAGATCCCATCGCCGTCACCTTAAGCGACGGCTGCGTATCTGCGATGGTAACGGATATTAAGGAGAAGGTATGATGAACGGAAACAACGCCACATTTGAAAGCAATATGCAGCGTCTGGAGCAGATCGTCCGGGCAATGGAGCGGGGCGATGTGGCTCTGGATGAATCTTTGAGGCTGTTTCAGGAGGGAACGGAACTCGTTCGTGCCTGCGATAAGCTGCTCAGTGACGCCCAGCTGCAAATTGAAAAGGTTGTGAAGGGTGCGGACGGCAATCCCACCTTTGAGGAGTTCAAGGATGAGGACTGAAGAGATTTCTGCCGAATATCGGAGATTTATTGAAGAATATCTTCACATCTGGCTGAAAAAGTTTGAAAACGAGCCACAAAAGATTCTCTACGATGCTATGTCTTACAGCTTGTTCGCCGGTGGCAAGCGGATTCGACCCATTCTGACATTGGAGTTTTGTCGAATGTGCTGCGGTGATTATACCAAAGCTGCGCCCTTTGCTGCTGCAATCGAGATGATTCAAACCTACAGTCTGATTCACGATGACCTGCCTGCAATGGACAATGACGATTATCGTCGCGGAAAACTGACAAACCACAAGGTCTACGGCGAAGGTATAGCGATTCTTGCGGGGGATGCACTGCTGAGCGATGCTTTTGCCTGCGTCGCATCGGCAAACCTGCCGGCCAAGGATATTGCGCTTGCAGTAGGCGTTTTAGCGGAGAACATCGGCTCTCTGGGGATGGTAGGCGGTCAGGTGTTGGACATTCTCAGCGAGGAACGGGAGCTTTCTGAGCAGGAGGTTTTGGACATCCAATCCCGAAAGACCGGCGCATTGATCAATGCCTCCTGCGCGTTGGGCGTCATTGCTGCCGGCGGCAGCGAGGAGCAGCTGCGGGCTGCCTGCGGCTTTGCCGGCTTGCTGGGCCTTGCCTTTCAGATTCGTGACGATATGCTGGATGTGATCGGCACACAGGATGAAATGGGCAAGGGCGTCGGCACGGATGCTGAAAAGAATACCTTTGTACGGCTTTACGGACTTGCTAAATGTGAGGAACTGGTAGACAAATACACTGCAGCAGCGATCTCGCAGCTGGATGTATTTACGGATAACGAGTACATCATATCTCTCGCAAAGAGCCTGACAGGCAGAAAAAACTAAAAGGATAACCCCCAACGGAAATTCCGTTGGGGGTTTATGCATATATCGATTACAGATACTTGGCAGTGGAGACCTTCACGCCGGGGCCCATTGTGGAAGCCACAGTGCAGGACTTGATATACTGACCCTTGGCAGCTGCGGGCTTAGCCTTAACGACAGCCTTTACCAGAGTGTCCATATTCTCAGTCAGCTTGTCAGAGCCGAAGGAAACCTTGCCGATGGGGCAGTGGATGATGTTGGTCTTGTCCAGACGGTACTCGACCTTACCAGCCTTGATTTCGGTGACAGCTGCGGCAACATTGGGGGTGACAGTGCCGGCCTTGGGAGAGGGCATCAGACCCTTGGGGCCCAGAACCTTACCCAGACGACCAACGACGCCCATCATATCGGGAGAAGCAACGACCACATCAAACTCAAACCAGTTCTCCTTGGTGATCTTCTCAACCAGCTCCATACCGCCAACATAGTCAGCACCAGCAGCCTTAGCCTCGTCAACCTTTGCATCCTTGGTGAAGACCAGCACGCGAGCGGTCTTACCGGTGCCGTTGGGCAGAACTACAGCACCGCGGACCTGCTGGTCAGCGTGACGGGAGTCAACACCCAACTTGATGTGAATTTCGACAGTCTCGTCGAACTTTGCGGAAGCACCCTTCACAACCAGATCCAGGGCCTCTGCGGGATCATACTGAACAGAGCGATCAATCAGTTTTGCGCTCTCCTTGTACTTTTTACCTCTAAACAATGTAATTATCCTCCTTATAGTGGTGATGCGGAATAATCCTCCCACATTTCCGAGGCGGTAAAACCCCGGTCAGCAAATATTAGTCAACAACAGTAATGCCCATGGAACGGCAAGTGCCACGAACCTGGCTCTCAGCAGCTTCCAGAGAATTGACATTCAGATCGGGCAGCTTGGTCTTTGCGATCTCAGTAACCTGAGCAGCAGTGATGGAACCCACCTTAGTCTTGTTGGGAACACCGGAACCACTCTGCAGTCCTGCGGCCTTCAGAACCAGCAGGGGAGTGGGGGGAGTCTTGGTGATAAAGGTGAAGCTGCGGTCTGCATACACGGTGATGACAACAGGGATCTTGTAGCCTTCCATATTCTGGGTACGGGCATTGAAATCCTTGATGAAAGCGGCGATATTGACGCCGTGCTGACCCAAAGCGGGACCGACAGGGGGAGAAGCGGTTGCCTTTGCGGCATTGATTTGCAGTTTAATGATACCTGTAACTTTCTGTGCCATTATAAGCACCTCCTGAATAAAATGTGGTAATATGCGCTTTGCGCATTTCTTGCGGGGTTTTAACCCCTCCCACGCTACGACCGAACATTCGGTCCGATTCGTTTACTGGGATACGACCTCAACCTGATCAAGCTCAAGCTCGACGGGGGTCTCACGGCCAAACATAGATACGATCACGCTGACCGCGTTCTTTTCCACCTCAATGCTCTCCACAACGCCGGTGAAGGAGCTCAGAGCACCATCCAGAATCCGGACCGTATCGCCAACCGAGTAGTTGACAATGATTTCCTTCTTCTCGACGCCCATTGCGTAGACTTCATCGTCTGTCAGGGGAGTGGGGGGTTCATTTGTGGATGCGCCGACGAAGCCGGTTACGCCCCGGACACCGCGGACAACATGCCATGTGTCATCGCTGTAAACCATCTTGACCAGAACATAACCGGGATATACCTTACGGTCATAAGTTTTGGTCACGCCGGATTCAGTGACTTCAGTAACGGTTTCCATGGGGATGGAAATAGCCTGAATCACATCCTGAAGCTGACGGCTCTCAACGGTCTTTTCGATGGTGGCTTTTACTGTGTTCTCATAACCGGAATAGGTATGGATCACATACCACTTTGCAGCCTCAGCCATTGTCTCACCCGATCAGGCTCTGGAACCAATCCTTCACGGTGCCCAGCAAGCCGGTAACAATGATGAAGTTGGAAACAAAGTCGAACAGCCAGACGAAAACGCCGACCACGAGGACGCATGCGATGACGATCAAGGTGTTCTTCAACACCTGCTTGGGGGTGGACCAGACGACCTTCTTCAGCTCGCTCTTCAGCTCGCGGAAGTAACGGCAAATGGCACCCCAGGCTCTTGCGAACCAGTTTTGCTTTTTGTTTTCTGCCATCTTTTTGGGCCCTCCTTACTTGGTCTCGTTGTGAGTGGTGTGCTTCTTGCAGAATCTGCAGTACTTGCTCATTTCGAGACGGTCAGGGTCGTTCTTCTTGTTTTTCATGGTGTTGTAGTTTCTCTGCTTGCACTCGGAACATCTCAAAGTGACTTTTACGCGCATTACGGCACCTCCTTAAATATTGCCTCCCTGTATCACTCCGGCTAGAAAAGATTTAGAAAGCGGACAACTACTATTCCGCCCCGAAGCTGAAAATGGGCATAACACATAGCCCGTTTTTTCACAGGTAGAGTCATTCTACCACAGAATTTGCATATAGTCAACAACTTTTTTGCCAAAATTTCGTATATTTTTACTGTAACACAAAGATTCTGCGGTTATGGCATATTTGTCCCAGCCAAGGGCATATTCTGGGCATAGGAGGGATGAGAATGAAACTTAAAAAATGGTTGCCGTATATCATCAGTGCCGGCATTGCGCTTGGTGTGGGGGTGCTGTCGGGACTGCTTTCCATGAATGGTATGGAAGTGTATGCACAAAACACTGTAAAACCGGCTCTGACACCCCCGGGGTGGGTTTTCGCCGCAGTCTGGACAGTTCTTTATATCCTGATGGGCATCAGTGCAGCGCGCATTTGGCTTTTGCCGGATAGTCCCGGTCGCAGTAAAGGACTGAATCTATATGTAGCACAGCTGATCATGAATTTCTTTTGGAGTTTGATTTTCTTTAACTTGCGTGCTTACGGTTTTGCAGTCCTTTGGCTGCTCGGGTTGTGGATTTTGGTATTTCTGATGATCCGGGATTTTTATAAGTTGGATAAGACAGCAGCCTATCTGCAGATTCCGTATTTGATTTGGCTCACCTTTGCAGCTTATCTAAATATCGGTGTCTGGGTACTGAACAGTTAAAAATAGGTCTTTCCTTTTTGTTTCATTTCCTGTATACTAAAAGAAAAAACAAAGTGAGGAATACCTATGAAGCGTATTATGGGAATCGATTACGGCGATGCCCGCACCGGTGTTGCCGTCTCGGATTTGCGCTGTACCATCGTGGGCTCGACCACGGTGATTCCCAGCCGCAACCGGGAAAAGGCCATCGCAGATATCGTTCGACTGTGCAAAGAAAATGAAGTGGGGCAGCTCGTAGTTGGTCTGCCCCGGAATATGGACGGCACTGAGGGAAGCCGTGCCCAGCTGTGCAGGGAGTTTGCGGCTGAACTGGAAGCGGCAGCCGGACTTCCTGTACAGATGTGGGATGAGCGGCGAACCACGGTGGAGGCCCACAATATCCTTTCACAGCACAACTATCACGGGCAAAAGCGGAAAAATACCGTGGATGCCGTGGCTGCGTCGTTGATTCTGGAGGGCTACTTGGCATTCCTTGGCCGATAAAACAGCTCCCGAGCACCGGTGATTAAGAAAAGAACGCCGAGAACGGTGCGCAAAATTTCACCGTCGATATGTCGTCCAATGAGCGAGCACACACCCGCGGCAAAGCAGCCGCTGATGATGGCAGGAAGGATTTGCTTCCATTCTATACCGCCCTTACGGCATCGCAAAACACTGACTGCACCGGCAGCTGCGATAAAGAACATCAGATTGATTCCACGCGCAGTCGCGGGCGATGTGTTCTCAAAAAGCGTCAGCCAAAGCATCAGCAGGGAACCTCCGCCGATGCCCAAACCGGCCAAAACGCCCAGCAGGGTCCCAATGAGCAGAGATACTACCATATATAGCGAATACCTCCCCAAATAATGAGAATACCCAATGCCCGGTGAAGCCACTTCACCGGGATTTTCTTATCAAGCCAACCGGCAAGCAAGCCTCCGGGAATTGCGCCTAACAAATAGGGAAGTGCTTCTTCCCACGGTAAATTGCCCCATCCCGGTGAAATGGTCAGAGAAACGAGACAGATGGGCAGAATGACGGCGACCGAGGTGGGGAAGAGCTGCTTTTCATCCGTATGTGCCAACATTGTCAGCAACGGCACAAGCAGCATTCCGCCACCTGCACCCAATAAGCCGTTGACCGCTCCTGCCGCAGCTCCGCACAGGATATAACCTAGTTTTTCTTTCATGGGATCCCTCCAAAGGGATTGTTCGCTGAAAGTGGGGAAAATATACGAAAAGATCCCGGATCCGAAGATCCGGGATCAAAAATATTAGCCTTCCAGAACCAGATCGTACTTCATCTGACCCAGGTTCACAACTTCAGAGGTCTGCTTTTCAACCAGACCGTCGTGCCACTTCTCAGTGTCCTCGACGCGCATATCGTTTTCGATCATAACATCGCGGTAAGTCATCTCATCGAAGGAGGAGAAGTACATCACATGGTAGCCGTACTCGGTCTCAACGATACCGGTATCGCCAGCCTTGCGGCCCTCAGCGAAGCACCATTCCTCAAAGGCTTCAACCATCTGGCCCATATAGATGTCTTCGTACAGACCGCCATTGGTAACCTTGCCGTTTTGGTCGTCGCTTTCCTTGTTGGCCAGCTCGCCGAAGCTCTCTTCGTTAGCCTTGCCGTCCTTCCACTGCTGCAGCAGATCCTCTGCCTCAGCCTTTGCTTTTGCCTTCTCCTCATCGGAGTAGACCTTTTCGTTGTTGACGGTCTTGCCACCCTCAAACTTCACCAGAATGTGACGGACATTGACCATCTTGTACTGGTGGTCATTACGGCCGGTGTACAGAACGATGGTATAGCCATCAGTGGTCTTGTCGCACTTGCAGTCCTCGGTGCCGTGCTCGTGGTCCTTGTCCTCATGCTCGGCGTAGGTGTAGACCTCAAAGGCCTTCAGGTCACCGGCCTTGCGATCGGCTTCCTTCATCCATTCCAGTGCCTCGGCGTGGATGGTGATGTATTCAAAGAATGCATACTTGACCTCAGTAGAGGTGGGAACCTTCTTGGTGGAAGAAGAGGAGGAGCTGGAAGAATTGTTCTTGTCGGATTCATCCTTATTGGTCTCGTCCTTATTGGTCTCGTCCTTGTTGGTCTCGTCCTTATTCTCGCTATCAGTGGACTCATCCTTGTCGGTTTCGTCCTTCTTGTCCTCTTCAGTTTTGTTGATTTCCCAGGCAGCAATTGCCTTGTCGAAGGACTCCTTGTCAACAACACCGGCAGCCAGCAGAGCTTCCATATCGGCCTTCATTGCCTCACGGGCGGCAGCCTTCTCTTCGTCAGTCCAGGTGGTGGTCTTGCCGTCCTCGCTCTTGGTGCCTTCGCCCAGATAGGAGTTGTACTTCATAGTGTAGTACACATAGCCGACGGTGGAGTAGTCGTCAAACTTGTCCTTTTCGTATGCACGGTAATCTTCAGGATCGTACTTGAGGTCTTCGGCATACTTGGTCAGATAGGAGGAAGCCAGAGTACAGACTTCATAGTATTCCTTATAGGTAGACTCATTGGCACCTACACCGTAACGGTTGCGCAGCCAGGATTCCACGCTGCTGTAGCCGTAATAGGTTGCATAAATGTCCAGATTGTCAAAATAGGAATCCAGTTCCTTCTGCTCACTGTCAGACAGCTTGTAGCCCTTTGCCTTAGCATCGTCGTACAGTGCATAGGTGTCCTTGGCGGTGTCGATGGCAGTACCGATGAAGTGATCTGCCCAGGTCTTCTCGCCCTTCTCATCATAGTTCTGTGCGTTCAGTGCCTTGGTGGTATCGAAGCCCAGCATAATGGACCAGTAGTTACCAAAGGAGTTGTAGTACTGATTGTACACATTCTGCTGATGCTCACTGATTGCGTCCATATAGAAATAGGTCAAATCAGTGGTGGACAGTGTGTGATCGCCGATCGTCATAGCGGTGGTGCCGCGGTAGACTGCGCCTTCGATCATGGGTGTAACAACAACACCTACGACGATAGCTACAACCAGAATCATAACGATGGCGAAAGTCAGGGTATAGGCCTTCAGTTTCTTAGCTTCCTTCTGCTCCTGCTGCTGCTTCTGGGTCATTGCGGCAGCGTTCTGCTCCTTGCGAAGCTTTTTCTTGTTGGATGCGCTCATTTAATCAATTCCTCTCATGTGCTTTTGGTTTATGATGCAGATTTGCACGCATAGTCTGGGGTATTATAACCGATTTGTGTTCACTTTGCAAGCATTTTCTTCATTCTTCTCGCAAAAAAGAAAAAAGTTTACATTCGAGAAGAGGAAAATGGACATAAAAAAGCAGGGAGAAACAAGTTCTCCCTGCCTAATCCCGCTTTGGCCGTGTGCATCCAGTTATGACCTGCACCAATAGGCAGGTGGGTTGCCGCTCCCGATTTTAGCTGCTCCCAACGTCCACCTTGCGTCATAGCGCAGGCGGGAGGTCTGCAATCCAACCGGGAAGACTAACATCCCTATAAATAAATGTGGGTCCAAAAGGACACATCACGCACCAAGCAGGAAAGAATCATTCTGCTGTATCCTCTGCAAAGAAGACTTCCATAAACAGCGTTTCAACAGCTTCAAGCTCGCTCTCGTCATCAATAAAGGCGAGCAGATCTCCCTGCGCGTCTTCTTCAACTCTGAAATAAAGAATCTCCGGCTCCAGCTCCTCAGATGTGGGCATTGCGGCCAAATAGCTGGCACCGTTGTATTCGAGTGTGGAGACAATCTCCAGCTCGTATTCCACTCCATCATTGTCTTCAATGGTGATAAAGTCGGAGCCGTATTGGTTTTCCATTACAATTCCCTCCCGATTTGCTTTTTTTATATTCTACCGCATACGGGAAAGAAAATCAACTGGCACATTGTATGATTTTTGCGGGGCATATTCTACTATATGACGGGCATATCGATTTTGTGCCTGATCATGAAAAATAATCCTCAATCAGTTTCTTCAGCTGGCTGATGCTTTCTACGCGGACGCCTTGTTCCAATCGCTTTTGATCCTCTTCAGGCAGCTGAGACGCCTGATAGGGGAATACCTTGATAGGGTTTTTGATCCCCTCCTTCCAAAGCGCAACTTTCCCTTCGTGGACGCCCAAAATAAAGCCTAATAACAAAATTGCAGTGAGCATACGGTGTTTTTTCATCTTTTTCGCCTCCTTGCTGATTAGTATGGCCGGAATTTTACACAATATTTAAATTATTGCTATTCCATTTTTCTTTTGGGTATGCTATAATGATATGACTGGTCTTGCGCGATCAGCTTAAATCACAACCAAAGCCTATGGCTTGCCGTCATATGGAGGATATAACTATGGAATACGAAAACGAAAACAACGAGCAGGTCCGCCGCGTTACCCGGCAATCCTGGAAGCCTTCCGATCCCGTGCAGATTCTGCAGGGCTTTTGGAAGGGTGCATATACGGTCTTAAAAATTGTGCTGGGCGCAATTGCCACTGTTCTTGTGATGATTGCTGTGTGCGTGTTTGTCTTTGTCGGTTTGCTGGCTGACTATCTGGACAGCGACGAGATCATGGGCAATGCGGAAGTGGTTATGGGTGACTTTGACCAGAGCGGCAATTCCGTGATGTATTATACCGATGAGGATGGCAATATTCAGGTTCTGCAGCGTCTGCACGCCGATGTAGACGAGGATTGGGCCACCTATGATGAAATTCCGGAGGCGTTGGTTTACGCTGCTGTGGCGATCGAGGATCATCGCTTCTTTGAGCATCAGGGTGTTGACTGGATCCCCACTATTAAAGCCTGTATCAGCATGTTCGTCGGCGGCCGGGAATTTGGCGGTTCATCCATTACCCAGCAGCTGATTAAGAATCTGTATCTGGAATACGATTCCTCGGCTGACGATGTGACGGTGCAGCGAAAAGTGCTGGAGATCTTCCGCGCCACAGAATTTGAAAAACGCTATAATAAAGAGTTTATTATGGAGTGGTACCTGAACAAGATCTATCTGGGCGAACGATGCAAGGGCGTCAAGCCGGCTGCCGCCGAGTACTTCGGCAAGGAGCTGGAAGATCTGAATGTGGCAGAGTGTGCCGCACTTATCAGTATCACCAATAACCCCTCTTTGTTCAACCCATACCGGGAAGGCTTGGATAATTATAAGGGTGAGCAGCTGACGGGTATGGAGCGTAATAAGCGTCGCCGAGAAGATACCATCTTTATGATGCACGAATACGGTTGGCTGACAGATGAAGAATATGAGCAGGCACTGATCGACAGTGCGAATCTGACCTTGAAACGCGGTTTGGATGATGAGGACCGCTACGGCGATTGTATCTACGAGGATTGCGCATATCACGGCAAGCTGGGCACCTTCATCACAAAAGAGGACGGTAAGATCTACTGCCCGGTGTGCGACCGGGCTACTACGGTGGGCAATGATGCCTCCCGTGAGGTCTATTCCTGGTTCGTTGATGTGGTCCTTGAGGAGGTTGCGCAGTATTACTGTGAGCGTGCCGGTCTGGATTGGGAAACCTCCGACAAGGATACCAAGCAGGACTTTAAGCGTATGGTCTGCCAGAGCGGTCTGCACATTTACACCACGCTGGATATGACTGTCCAGAAGCAGTTGGACAAGATCTACACCAATTTGGATGAGATCCCGGATACGGACAGTATCCAGCAGCTCCAATCCGGTATGGTTATTATTGATAATGAAACCGGTGACATCGTTGCCATCGCCGGCGGCGTCGGCGAAAAGGATGTGCACGATGCCTACAGCAAGGCTACGGACTCCAAGCTGCAGCCCGGTTCTTCCATCAAGCCTCTGACTGTCTATGCGCCCGCATTTGAGTTGGGTGTATTGAACCCGGCATCTGTGGTGGAGGATTTGCCTTTCTACTATGTGAACGAAAACCCTTTCCCCAGAAACTCCAACCGCAAATACTCTATGGCTCGCTCCATTTTGACAGCTGTGGAGGATTCTGTAAATGCAGTTGCCATCAAGTGTCTGGACATTATGGGCCGCGAATATGCCTTTAATTTTGCCAAGGATAAGTTCGGTCTTTCCACCTTGGTGAAGGAAACGATGATCAACGGCAAGCTGTTTACGGATGTGGATTGGGCCCCGCTGGGTCTGGGTGCTCCCACCAAGGGTGTGACGGTGCGCGCGATGGCCAATGCCTATGCCACCTTTGCCAATAACGGTGTCTACCGCAATGCCAGAACCTATACGCTGATCTATGACCACGAGGGACACCTTGTGCACAAAAACGATCAGAATTCTGAGCGGATCCTCAGCTATAAGACGGTGGATTATATCAACTACTGCCTTGAGGCAGTTGTGCAGAACGGCACCGGTACAACAGCAAAGTTCAAAGGCTTTTCCTATGACATTTACGGCAAGACCGGTACGACCACCAGTGCGAAAGACCGTTGGTTCTGCGGTTATACCAATAGATATACTGCCGCTGTGTGGACCGGCTATAACCACCCGGAAGCAATCACCGGTGTGTCCGGCGGTAATGTGGCCTGCCAGCTGTGGCGTAAGGTTATGGAGCCGCTGCATGTCGGCACGGCATCCAAGCCGCTGTACAACCCCAGCCACTTTGTTTCCGTACAGATCTGCTCTGATTGCGGAAGCCTCGCTACAGAGGCCTGCCTGCAGGATGTTCGCACCTACGAACACGGTCTGAAACGGGTGGAAGAGGTTCTTGTTTATCCTGAGGACGCACCTACGACCACTTGCACTTGCCATGTTTTGGTGGACTTCTGCCTGGATTGCAATGCTGCTGCTCACGACGGATGTCACAATATTGTCAAGCGCGCACTGGTGAAGATGACTCAGACAAAGGTCAATGAGATCATCAAAGCCGCGGAATGCGGCCTTCAGGAAGAATACCTTGGCGAGAACTATATTTACCTTGTAGATAATTTTGGAAACCCTGTGGCCTTTTTCGGTTTCAAGGGGGACAAAAATCTGGGCTTAAACTATCCCTATTTGGTTTGTGATATTCACAAGCCCAAAGGGAAACCCGTGAACAAAGCAAGTTAAAGGAGAGTACCATGATTTGGTTGTCCGATGAATGGAAAGATTATGAGGTTTTGGATACCTCTGACGGTGAGCGTTTGGAACGGTGGGGAAAATATATCCTCGTCCGTCCCGATCCGCAGGTTATCTGGAACACGCCGAAGACCCATCCCGGGTGGAAAAAATACGATGCCCGCTACCTCCGGTCCAATACCGGAGGCGGTCATTGGTCAGATCACAGGCTGCCTGAGCGGTGGCAGATCCGTTACAAGGATTATCTGACCTTTAATGTGAAGCCTATGAATTTTAAGCACACCGGTGTGTTCCCGGAGCAGGCTGCAAACTGGGATTTCATCCGGGAAAAGTGCGCCAATGCCGGGCGTCCGGTGCGGGTACTGAATCTGTTTGCTTATTCCGGCGGTGCCACATTGGCAGCAGCAGCCGGTGGGGCAGAGGTATACCATGTAGACGCTTCTAAGGGAATGGTCGCTTGGGCGAAAGAGAATGCAGTTGCTTCCGGACTTGCTGACCGTCCCATCCACTGGATCGTGGATGATTGCGGCAAATTTATTCAGCGCGAGATTCGTCGCGGTCGCCGTTATGATGGTATTATTATGGATCCGCCCAGCTATGGTCGTGGTCCCAGCGGTGAAATATGGAAGATGGAAACCAGCTTCTATCCCTTCCTGCAGGAAACAGCCAAGCTGCTGAGCGATAACCCCTTGTTTGTAATCATCAACTCTTATACCGCAGGCTTAGCTCCCTCTGCGGTTGGCTATGCATCCGATGTGGTATTCGGTGCGCAGCACGGCGGCAAAACTGCTGTGGGAGAGTTAGGACTTCCGGTAAGCTCCACGGGCATTATGCTGCCATGCGGTGCGACGGGAAGATGGACACCTTGATTTGGAGGAATGTCGGTTGGACATTGCAATCAAAGTAGAAAATTTGGCTTATACTTATTCCGGCGTAGAGGACAATCCGGGCGTAACAGTGTTTGAGGATCTGTCGCTGACCGTTGAAGAGGGAAGCTTTGTTGCGGTCCTCGGCGGAAACGGCTGCGGAAAGTCCACCCTTGCCAAGCATTTTAATGCCATATTGCTGCCCTCAGGCGGCAAGGTATATGTGTTCGGAATGGACACAACGAACGAGGAAAAGCTCTTGACCATCCGCAAAACCACGGGTATGGTGTTCCAGAATCCGGACAACCAGATCGTTGCCAATGTGGTGGAGGAGGATGTGGCTTTCGGTCCTGAGAATCTGGGTATTTCCAGTGCTGAGATCCGCCGCCGGGTTGACCTTGCTCTGAAGCAGGTGGGAATGTATGAGTACCGTGAGCACGCACCCCACTTGCTGTCCGGCGGACAGAAGCAGCGTATTGCCATTGCGGGTATTATCGCGATGGAGCCCCGCTGTATCGTGCTGGACGAGCCTACTGCTATGTTGGATCCCAGAGGCCGTCGTGAAGTGATGGAAACCATCGAGTCGCTGAATCGGGAGAAGGGTATCACGGTCATTCTGATTACCCATCACATGGACGAGGCGGCACGCGCTCAGCGCGTGGTCGTGCTGGATAAGGGTTCTGTGAAGGCGGACGGAACACCCCAGCAGGTGTTTTCGCAGGTGGAGCTGCTGCACAGCATCGGTCTGGCAGCTCCGGAAACCGTTGAATTATGTTGGAAATTGAACAAAATGGGCGCAAATCTGCCGCTTGACAGACTTACGCCCGAAGAATGCGCGCAGACACTTCTTGAGCATTGGAAGGTCTGACCCGCCGGAGGTAGAGATAATTGTCACCAATTTTGGAAATTCAGAATTTGACGCATATATACAGCGCGGGTACTCCCTTTGAGCACACCGCGCTCTCTGGTGTGTCTTTTTCTGTGGAGCGAGGAGAGTTCATCGGTATTATTGGTCACACCGGATCCGGTAAATCCACGCTGATGCAGCACTTGAACGGCCTTTTGAAGCCCACCTCCGGCAAAATATTGCTGGACGGTGCGGACATCTGGTCGGATAAGAAGCTGACCCGTCAGGCCCGCTTTCGTGTTGGTCTGGTATTCCAGTATCCGGAGTATCAGCTTTTTGAGGAAACGGTTTATAAGGACATTGCCTTTGGACCAAAGAATATGAAGCTTTCCAAGGAGGAAATCGACCGTCGGGTTCGTGAGGCTGCCGGCTTTGTAGGTCTGACTGAGGAACAGCTGGAGGTCTCTCCCTTTGATCTGTCCGGCGGACAGAAACGGCGTGTCGCCATAGCCGGTGTGATCGCCATGGAGCCGGAGGTACTGATTCTGGACGAGCCCACTGCAGGTCTCGATCCTGCCGGACGGGCAGAGATCCTGCGTAATATCGAGAGCTACCGTCAAGCCAAGAACGCCACCATTATTATGGTCAGCCATTCTATGAACGATGTGGCTCTGCTGACGGACCGACTGCTTGTGATGAACGGATCTCATCTTGCCATGGACGGCACACCCAATGAGGTGTTCTCCCATGCCTGGGATCTGGTGGATATGGGCTTGGATATTCCGGAGGTAACGCAGATTTTCCTGCAGCTGCAAAAGCTGGGTCTGAAGCTGCCCCCGGTGTATACCATGGAGCAGGCACTGGACGCCCTGAAAGGGGGAATTATCGGTGCTTAAGGATATTACATTGGGACAGTATTTCCCGGGAAATTCCGTGATCCATCG
>SVLL01000029.1 GCA_015067935.1 Oscillospiraceae bacterium
CCCTAAACTGGGCGTAAAAAGCAGACACCAGGGACTTCATCGATGTGCCCTTCAAAGGATTTTTAGGCCCTTCCTGGAAGATGGCCATTTTGACTAGGATACTGCGCCGTCAAATGTCATATTAGCATATTTATAATGCATATTCAAGTATTATTTCAAAAAATACATAAATATTTCAAATTTACCGGCATTTTTGAATATTCATACCTTATAAAACCAATCTTCAACAATATCGCTGTGGGTCACAACAATGTCAATATTCTTGATTTCCTCTCTTGTGAACCACCGCAATTCCCGTGATTCCTTGCTGATGCGTAGTTCGGTTTCTTCCGGAAGTTCCAGAGCAAACACAACGATCACCATCCGCCAGATACTGCCGTCACGGTATGCCGCAATGCGGCCGGGTTCGCCATATACTGCCAGTTTGCGAAAACGGTCCTTTGAAATATACAAGCCAAGCTCCTCCCGGATCTCCCGGGCCATTGCATCGATGGGCTCTTCGTATTTCTTCACGCCACCGCCGACCATACCCCAAGTGTCGGAATCTCTTCGTTTTTCCAGAAGCAGCTTATCTCCGCAGGTGATGATGGCATTTGCACCCAAGTGGGCCGGCATTGTTGTCTTAGGCGCGTTGGGGTCGTTCCGATAGAATTTTACGATGGACATTACTATCCCTCCAAGTTGGTAATCACTTCAATCATACAATATTCGGTATATAAAGTCTACCTAAAATTCATCTGGGATCGGTTTGGTCACGCCGGTTCGACGGGCTTTGTCCAGACCGCCGGTCATATGGCCTTCCGGATTTTTGGTAAATTTTGCTCGACGGATCACATCCTCACCGAATTTATCCCGGAGAGCATCCACCGTCTCGTCCAGCCGCAGCTTTTTTTCGTATTGCTCCGGACTAACACCGGAAAACAGGTCAAACTGCTGATATGGCTCAGAGGTAATATTGGTCATCTGTACACCCAATTGCCGCAGGGGCGTGACCCCATCCCAAGCCTCATCAAAAATCCGACAGGCCTCCCGAAAAATCTCAGCCGTGATGTTTGTCGCACCGTGCAGACGGGATTGATGGGAAAAATGGACAAATTCATTGGTCCGCAGGTGAACGGAAAGACAACCGCCGCACTTATTGTCCCGCCGCATCCGCATTGCCACCGTTTCGCACAGACCCAAAAGCACCTGATGGGCGTGGTCATAGCTCACCACATCCACAGAGGTGGTCACGGAATTGCCATAGCCCTTATTTTCAGCCGGCTCCGGTGTCACCGCCTCCGCGTTGCGACCGTTTGCAAAATGCCAGATGGTCTCCCCGTGCTTTCCCAAACGGCGGCGCAGCAGATTTACATCTGCACGGGCAAGATCTCCGATGGTGTAGATGCCCATCAGATGTAATTTTCTCTCCGTTGCAGAGCCTACGAGAAACAAATCCCGCACCGGCAACGGGAAAAACTTTTTTTCCATCTCCTCCGGGAATAGGGTATGAATCTTATTGGGCTTTTCAAAATCTCCTGCCATTTTTGCCAGAAGCTTATTGCTGGAAATGCCGATGTTAACCGTAAAGCCCAGCTCTTCCCAGATGCGGCTTCGCATCTGCTCCGCAGCCGCCAAGGGACTGCCCCACAACCGCTGTGTGCCGCTCATATCCACCCACGCTTCGTCGATAGAATACTGCTCCACATTGGGGCTGAACTGGCGCAGCATCCGGACAAAATGCCGGGAGGCCTCCACATACAGCTCATAATCCGGTGGAATGACCACCAGATCCGGGCATTTCTGCAGAGCTTGAAAAAGGGGTTCACCGGTCTGAATACCGTATTTTTTTGCCGGGGTACTTCGCGCCAAAATAATACCGTGACGGGATGCCTTCTCCCCTGCCACTACTGACGGCACTTCCCGCAAATCCGTACTTTCTCCCAAAACCTTCACCCGGTAGGCGGCTGACCAGCTCAAAAAAGCCGAATTGGCATCCACATGGAAAATAATCCGTTCCGCCATTAACTCACCATCCTCATCAGACACCAGCTATGGGTGCGGATCGTATATTTCAGTTCGAACAATTTCTGCCTGCCGTCCATCGTTGCGCGGCAAAGAAAAATCTTCGCTTCGATTCCCACATACTGCACATCCTTCACGCTGATGACTTCATCAATATCCACCCGAATCAGCTGATGGGTCTGCTCCAACCGCATACGAAGAGGACGGATCTCGCCCCCGGCACTGCACATAGATATCACATCCACCGGACACATCATATTTTCCAAACCCATCACCTCCTTCAGATCTTTTCGTTTGTTTTATTATAGCACATTTGTTCGTTTTTCGCAAGAGGATTTTGTTGACAATCCCCGCAAAGATGGTATACTGAACACATAAGGAGGTGTACAAATGGAAGACTTCTCTCCCGTTATCGAGTATATCGAGAAAACCCTGATTGCCGAAAAGAAGGTCCCCGGCTGCGATCTGAAAATTATGCGCGGCCACGAAACACTTCTGCGCTACAGCAGCGGCGTTCGGGACTATGCCGGCACACAGCCCATCAGAAATGACGATATTTATATGCTCTATTCCTGCACCAAGCCTATGACCTGCGCTGCGGCTATGCAATTGGTTGAAAAAGGTATCATCGGACTTGACGATCCCGTTAGCAAATATCTGCCGGAATTTAAAAATGCCTTTTTAATCAAAGACGGCAAACAGGTTGCGCCCCAGAATACGATGACGGTTCGCCATCTGTTCACGATGAGTGCCGGCTTTGACTATAACCGGGACACCCAGCCCATCCGGGATGTGATTTCCGCAAATCCACACGCAGGCACAATTGACATTGTGAATGCGCTGGTAGCCTCTCCCCTGCAATTTGAGCCCGGAGAAAAGTTCCTTTACAGTATGTGTCACGATGTGCTGGCAGCTGTTGTCGAGGTTGCTTCCGGAAAGCGTTTTTCGGAATATATGAACGAAAACATCTGGCAGCCTCTGGGAATGAAGGACACCGGATTCCGGTTGCCACCGGAACAGCAGCATCGGCTGGTAGCACTCTATGAATGTGACGGTCCGGGGTCTTATTATCCCTTTGCAAATAAGAGCGAATTCAATCTGACCGATAATTACGAAAGCGGCGGCGCTGGCCTGTATTCCACCGTTGAGGACTATAGTCTATTTGCCGATGCAATGGCCTGCGGCGGCAAGGGGATCACCGGAAAGCAAATATTAAAACCGGAAACCATCGACCTGATGCGCACCGATCAACTGGGCAGCTATGTGATGGATACCCGATTCGGCTGTGCCGCCGGCCCCGGCTATGGCTATGGCTTGGGTGTGCGCACGCTGATCGATGAATCCGCAAGCCGCAGCACACCCGGAGAATTTGGCTGGGACGGTGCAGCCGGCAGTTATGTGATGATGGATCCGGAATATGCCCTGTCCATCTTCTTTGCAATGCATGTGCGGGGCTGGCCGGCTCTTATCGGCTGCGGTCACGCACCAATCCGGGATATGACCTACGATGTTCTCGGGCTATAATCAAAGGAAAGGAATTGAACAATGAGACCGACAAAAAAAGTTTCCGCATCCCAAACGGAACAGCAGTATATTCTCCGCCCCGCCCATATCAATCCCTACGGACGGCTGTTTGGTGCTCAGCTGCTGAAATGGATCGATGAGGTGGCAGGTATCGTGGCAGTTCGCCACGCAAACGCCATTGTTACCACCGCAGCCATTGACAATCTGCAGTTTAAAGAGCCTGCCTACGCCGGGGATCTGATCGTCCTGCTAGGTCGGGTGACCTATGTGGGCCGCAGCTCTATGGAAATCCGTGTAGATACCTACACTGAGGCGTTGGACAGCACCAGAAAGCATATCAACCGGGCCTATATCGATATGGTTGCCATCAACGATGAGGGCAAAGCCATCGAAGTGCCGGCTCTGGAGCTGGAAACCGAGGAGCAGCGCATTGAGCACGAGGCCGCCGTCAAACGCAAGGAAATGCGGAAACAGCGCAGATTGGAAGATTTTTAAAAGGAATTTCGGATTGCTTTTTGCTGCTTTCTGCGCTATAATATAAACGACTCCACAAGACGGAGTGAATATCTGAAAGGATATGGTGAAAACAATGAAAACCAATAAACTGTTTAAATCCGTACTGTCCTGTATGCTGGTACTGGCTATGCTCTTTGGCTGCAGCGCAATGTTTGCAGGTTGTAAGGAAACCGTCAGTTCCAAGGATCTGACCCCCGATCAGCATCTGCAGAAGGTCTGGGGCGAACAGATTGCCAATGTGGTTAAGGGACTTGCCAATGTCTCTGACAGTATGGGCGATGCTTCCCTGCCCGTGCCCGAGCAGACCGGTATGAGTATCCGTCTCCATATTGACGATGCAGTTCTTGGCGGAATTGCCTCCGGCCTCGGCTTTGAAGGCGATATGTCCATCCTGTCCGACATCCGGCTGGATATGTTCACCGATATGACCGGTGAATTTGATAAGCTGCAGTTCCTCCTTTCTCTGAAGGGCGAGCAGATCATCACTTTGAATGTTCTGATGAATATGGCACAGTACCTGATCTACGCTGGCTCTCCCGAGCTGAACGATACTTACATCAAATTTGACGGCAGCGAGATGGCCGGCTCTGCCGCGATGATGGATCCCTCTACCGTCACCAATCTGATGAAGGCACTGCCCGACGGTGAGACCCTCACCTCCCTGCTGGGTCGCTACACCGCGATTCTTCTGGCCGGTATCAAGAATGTGGAAAAAGGTCCCGTCAAGCTGGAAGCAGAGGGCATTTCTCAGGATGCCACAGCACTGGTACTGACCGTCTACGAAAAGGACCTGGTTGATCTGGCAAAAGAGATCCTGACCACCGCCAAGGATGATGCACAGCTGAAGACTGTCATCGAGAATGTCGCCGCTGCTCTGAATGAAGAAGGCGTTGAAACCGGTGACCTTGCCGGCAGTCTCCAAGAAGCCATCAACGAAAAGCTGGAAGAGCTGAATGAGATTGAAGAGTTTGATACTGAGAATCCTATGCTCATCAGCACTTATGTGGATGCCGATGACAACATCATTGGCTTCAAGTTTGAAATGAAGGACGCTTCTCAGGGTGCATTCTATGCTTACAATGTGACCAGCGGTGACAATGTCGCCAGCATCATTGCAGTGGAGCAGGAAACCGGCGCAGTCCTGCGCTTCTCCGGCAAGGGCACAATGAACGGCGGCAAACTCAGCGGTGAATACAAACTGCATTACAACGACGGTGAATTCCTGGATGCAGATTATCTGAACATCTCCGTGAAGGATTTCAGTGACGAGGGCGGCGCAATCAACCTGAAGCCCACAGCAGAACTGCTGCAGGCTATGGGGCTGAATATGAATCTCTCCTTCTTCACCTTCCAGATGACCTTCACAAGCGATTCCGTTGGTCTGAGCATTGTCAATGACGGCAAGGAATTGGGTTCTCTTACCATCAGCATTGCTGAAGAAAAAGACCTTGCGTTTGATGTGCCCGACAAGACAGTAGATGCTTTTGACAGTGAAGCTATGCAGGAATGGGCCTCTAAGCTGAATCTGGAGGGCATTCTGAATAAGCTGCGCGGTATGGGTGCCGGTCCCCTGATCGACTATATTCAGGGACTGATGAATCAGGGTGGCGGCTACGCAGAGCCTGATTACTCCACCGGCTTTTAATTGTAAGAAACAATCGTATTTGCCGCTGAAAACAGCGGCAAATACTTTATATGGAGAGAATTATGCAAATAGAGATCAAACATATTGCGAAAAAATTCAAAAAGCATCAGGTTCTCAAAGATATTTCCCTGACCGCGGAAAGCGGCACCTGTATCGGCATTCTGGGTGCAAACGGATGCGGCAAGTCTACCCTGCTCTCCATTTTGGCAGGTGTACAAAAAGGCGATGCCGGCAGTTTTATTTGCGAGGGCGTTGATCTTTTGAAGGACGCAAAAAAGCGCGCCGAGCTGGTCGGCTATGTACCACAGGGGACACCTTTGATCGAAGAGCTGAGCGCGAAGGACAATCTGCTTCTGTGGTACGATAAAGACAGCTTGCGCAGCGAACTTGAAAGCGGTGTTCTCTCCTTGCTGGGGATCGGTGAATTTTTCAAGGTTCCCGTCTCCAAGATGTCCGGCGGTATGAAAAAGCGGCTTTCCATCGGCTGTGCCATGGCGCAAAAGCCCCCTATTCTGCTTTTGGATGAGCCCACCGCCGCACTGGATCTTTCCTGCAAACAAAGCATTGCGCAGTACTTACAGCATTACAAAGAATCGGGTGGCATTCTGTTGCTGACCACCCACGATGTTCTGGAACTGGAGCTTTGCGACGCTTGGTATATCATCAAGAATGGCGTACTTGTCCCCTTTGCATACGACGGTAACATCCAACAACTGGTAGAGAGCTTGTAATATGAAAAAGTATTTTGTTCTGCAGCTTAAACGGCTGCTTCGTCTGCTTCCGCCGGTGTTGATAGTGGCCGCTGTACTGTTCGGATGCCTGATGGTTGCGTTGGACGCCATCACCGATCTCAGCAAGCCCGAGGGAGACACGGCAAAATTCAAGCTCGGGCTTGTGGGTACTGTGGATGATCTGTATCTGCAGCTGGGTTTGAAGGCAATGCAATCTCTGGATTCCACCCGCTATTCCATTGAAATGGTGGAAATGACCGAAGCGGATGCAGAAACCGCAATTCGCAGCGGTGAAATCGCAGCATTTGTAGCCTTTCCCGAAAATTTCCTTGAAAACGCTCTGCACGGCAACATTCTGCCCCTGAAATTTGTATGCACTACCGGTGCGATCGGCATTGTATCGCTGGTGAAGGAAGAATTTACGCAGGTAGCGCAGGATATGCTCCTTGCCGCCCAAAAGGGTATCTACGGTTCAGGCAACGCAATGCTTGAAAACGGAATGAGCGGCGCACAGGTGGTCGGTGACATCAGTCTTGAATACGCGGAATTTATCTTCCGTCGGGGCAATATGTACCGCACAAGCGAGCTGAAGGCCTTTGACGGTCTTGGAATGGATGGCTATATGGGCGGTGCTCTGTCCATTACCTTATTTATGATGCTTTGCCTGACCTTCGCCCCGGCAATGATCCGCAAGGACCATTCCCTGACCCGGATGCTCTGTGCAGGACGACGGGGGATTCTCGGACAGGTGCTATGTGATTTTGGTGTATATCTTCTGGGATTATTATGTGTTGCGGCCGTGCTCTTACTGTATCTGGCTTTCTGGCAGGGTGCAAGCCTGACTCCCCTGCTGATTCTGCAGGGCCTGCCTGCCCTTCTTGCCCTCGGCGCATTGAGCTTTTTGATGTATGAGCTATCCTCGGATCTGGTCAGTGGCATTCTTTTGCAATTCTTCAGTATGCTGGCACTCTGTTTCCTGTGCGGCTGTATGTATCCGATTACCTTCTTCCCGGAATCCGTGCAGACCGTTTCCGCTTATCTGCCTATGGGACTTGCGAGACTTCAGCTGACGGATTGTGCCTTAGGCGTCTTTTCTCTGCCGACCACTGCGGGACTGATTATTTATGCCCTTGTGTTTCTTGCCGCCGCCTTGTCGGTACGACATCTCAAGGCAACGAAGATCAGGGGGTAAGAAATGAAGAGAATTGCTATGTGGTTTTGGCTGCTTAACAAGCGGCTGTATAAGAAAACAACCTTCCTTTTGATTCTTCTCCTGATTCCCCTTCTGGTGGCAGGCTATAGTTTTTCCGCTCAGGAAGACAGCGGTGTGATGACCATCGCATTAGCGCAAGAGGGCATTGATCCTCTGGCAGAACAGATCATCGGAGAATTGGTATCCGAGCCCAGCCTTGTACGCTTTGTGGTTTGCGGCAGCTCTGAGGACGCCAAGAATATGATCCGGGACGGCAAAGCCGACGCCGCGTGGATCTTCCCCCAAAAAATGGAGCAGAAGGTCTACCGATTTATCCACTCCCCCAACAGATTTAATGCCTTCATTCGTGTGTATGAACGGGAGGATTCCATACCGTTGCGGCTCACGCGGGAAAAGCTCAGCGGTACGGTATTCCGTTTCTGTTCCCGTCAGTTTTACCTGAACTATCTGCGGGAAAATGTGCCCCAGCTGGCGGACCTCCCTGACGACGCGCTGCTGAAGCACTACGACGATTTTGCAAAAGACAGCACCTTGTTCGACTTCGCCTATTTGGACGGTGATGGCGCAGCAGAGGACCTGGCGGATGCCAATTATCTGACAACCCCCATTCGGGGTCTGCTCGCGGGGATTGTGGTCCTCGCCGGTCTTGCGGCGGCGATGTACTATATGCATGATTCCGCTGCCGGCACTTTCTCATTGGTATCTGAGGGTCGTAGACCTTTGATGGAGTTCGTATGCCAGCTGATCGCCGTTGTCAATACCGGTATCGTTATGCTTTTGGCTCTTATGTTTGCCGGATTAACAGAGGGTATCGGCAAGGAAATCCTTGTGCTTGCACTATACTGTCTGTCCGTGGCACTGTTTTGTATGAATCTCCGGCAATGGTGTGCAAAACCGGGCATTCTTGGCGGTTTGCTGCCGTTGCTGATCGTGGTAATGCTGGTGGTCTGTCCGGTCTTTTTTGATTTTGCAACGATCCATGGTCTGCAATACCTCTTCCCGCCTACTTACTATGTAAATGCAATCTACTCCGACTCGTATCTGCTACTGCTACTGCTCTACAACTTCTGCTTGCTGGGATTATACCTGTTTACAGTCAAGCTGAAAACGAGATTATAAAAAGCCGCCCGAATGGGCGGCTTTTACTATTCAAAAGTGACCAATCAATTCGTCAATATCTTCCCGTTTGGGCAGGTCTATGGTTCTGCCGTCCTTCAAAAGGATCACATGGATGGTCTTGAGGGTTCGGACAGTCTTTATATCAGACTTTTGGATTTGGAACGATGCCTCGTCCGTTAATCGGGTAAACACCAAAGTATCTTCAGCGATGCGCTCCAAGGTGAAATCAATTTTGCCGTCAATCTCGTAGCTTTCGAAATTGCCGTTTACCGCTTTTGTAAACTTATCATACAGAATGCCGTACATCACGATCAAAACTGCATCCAGCGTTGCCGCGTAAATGCCTAACTGCACTGCTACGGATACCTTGCCAATAAAGCCCAAAAGGAACAAAACGAGGACAACAGGCAGGATGCAGATTGCCGAAATAATGAAAAAGCGACCCTTCATCCATGTCATTTCTTTAATTCGGCTCTTATTGTCTGCAGCTAATTTGGAATATTCAATCATATCAACACTCATTTCTTTTGCTTTATTTGCCTATCTTACCATATTCTGTAAAAAAACGCAATAGTCATTGCTTTTAAAGGGAAAATGTGTTAGTATAAACTCAATGCACACTTGCTTCGGAGGAAAACGGAATGAACAAAAAAACAAAGAATTGGCTCAGTAAATGGGGTGCATTGATCGCCACCTCGTTAATGACGATCATGATGGTGATTGTATTGATCCAGTTTGCATTTACCGGGGACATCGCACTTCCCGGTGAACAGAGCACAGCATCGACCACTACCCCTTCGGCCTCTCAGCCGCCTGTAAGCACGCCCGATACATACTATCCCCCCACCAGCAACAAGACGGACAGTTATGTTTCACTCGGTATGTTCGAAAAATTCGGCATCGTGGGAGATAGCTATACAAAGGGCACGGTCTATATTCTCAACAGCGACGGTACATTAAAGAGTGCCGGCTATTATGAAAACCTGGAATGGGGCAACATTATGGCCAAGAAGCTGGGCACCAAGTGCACCAACTTCAGCTGGGGCGGCCTATCTACCAGAACCTGGCTCACCGACAGCCACGGCTTGGCTGCGCTGCTGGCAGCAGAACCGCAGAACATCTACTACCTGATGCTTGGCATCAACGACAAGCAGACCTACGGCTCTGAAAATATCGGTTCTCTGGCTGATATTAGGGACGATTTCACCCAGAACGCCGACACCTTCTACGGAAACTACGGAAAAATCATCTGCCACATCAAGGCCCACGCACCCGAGGCAAAGATCATCATTTCCACGATGACGGGTGTGACCTCTATGAACAAGCTCTACAATGATGCTATTGAAGAAATTGCGGAGCATTTCGGTATTCCTTGTGCCAAGCAGTACGAATACGAATTTTTCAGCAGTGATTTCTACAGAAAGAATCTGGTCGGCTCCCACCCCACTGCACCGGTATACGCAGCAATGGCTAATGTTTTGGAGCAGATGTTCGCGGATACCGTTATGAACAACGCAGACTATTTCAAGGACTATATCGGATAATGCAAGAGCACTGCCTTCGCAGTGCTCTTTTCCTTTTGTCAGATGCCGCCTTCAATTGAAGCGGTAATCACCACATCCTCTTGCGGCATTACTTTTTTCAGTCTCTGATTGATTGCCGTCTACTGCCTCACGGCTGCAGCCGTCAATCAATGGAATCTCCCACGGGCTAAAAAGTTTCCACCGGACACTTTTCTTAACGCCCTTTCGATTCCTTCTTCTCGGCTCCACCATAAAAATAGCCGCCCGAAGGCGGCATTACCTTTTTTCAGTCTCTGATTGATTGCCGTCTACTGCCTCACGGCTGCAGCCGTCAATCAATGGAATCTCCCACGGGCTAAAAAGTTTCCACCGGACACTTTTCTTTACGCCCTTTCGATTCCTTCTTCTCGGCTCCACCATAAAAAATAGCCGCCCGAAGGCGGCATTTTTATGGTGGAGCCGAGGGGAATCGAACCCCTGTCCGAAAGCAACTTGGAAGGAACTTCTCCGTGCGCAGTTTGTTATTTACATTCCCTCATCCCGTCGGGAACAAACACCCTACGGGAATCAGTAGCTTCATGATGCGTGGTATGGGCAAAGCTTACCATACGCACGGGCTCCACTCAAATCACACCCGAGCCCGGCTCGTGGACCTTCCGGGGCGGATGGGCGCCTAATTAGGCAGCCAGAGCAACAGAATTGTTGTCAGTTAATTTTAAAAAGTACCCGTTTTATCGTGGTCAGGTGCCACGGCACGCTTATCCAGCCTCACTACCCCCGTCGAAACCAGTACGGCCCCGTATTTGAGGTTAGAAGTTAGAAAGATAAGTTAATAAGTTGTATGCTGCGAGCCGATGCAAGCACCGGCTCGCAATATAAATAGATTATCAGAATCTTCCGTAGGGGTCAGGCAGCTTATTGGGTTCGGGATAGGTCTCGCCCTTGGTATCCACCGTAATGGAGGCGATCTTTTGCTCGGTGATGGGGCGATCCTGCATACCGGTCTTGGTAGCAGCGATGGCATCCACCACATCCATACCGGAAGTCACCTTGCCAAAAGCAGCATACTGACCATCTAGATGCCGGGCATCCTGATGCATAATGAAGAACTGGCTGCCGGCAGAATTGGGGCTCTGGGAGCGAGCCATGCTCAGCACGCCGCGCTTATGCTTCAGGTCATTCTTGATGCCATTGAAGAAGAACTCCCCTTTGATGCAGTAGCCGGGGCCGCCCATACCGGTGCCATCGGGGCAGCCGCCCTGAATCATAAATCCGGGGATAACTCTGTGGAATATCAGCCCGTCATAGTAATTATGATTACACAGGTCGATGAAATTGTAAACGCTCTGGGGTGCGATCTTGGGATACAGCTCGCCCTCGATAACGCCGCCGTTTTCCATAGTGATCTTAAAAGTGGGATTCATATCAGTACCTCTCTTTCATAGCCCGGTCCATTTGACGCTTGGCGTCCTTTTCTGCCGCGGCTTGTCTCTTGTCATAGAGCTTTTTACCCTTGCACAGGCCTACCTTGACCTTCACGCGGCTGCCCTTGAAGTAAACACTCAAAGGAATCAGCGCGTAGCCATCCTGCTTCACTTTCCCCAACAGGCGCATAATCTCCCGGCGGTGCATCAGCAGCCGGCGAGGTCTGCGAGGGTCCACATTGAAGCGATTGCCGTGGTCATAGGGCGAGATGTGCATCTGGTTCAGGATCAGCTCCCCATCCTTGATGCCGCACCATGCATCCTTAAGATTCAAAGTACCCTGACGGATGGACTTGACCTCCGTACCAACCAGCTCGATGCCGGCCTCCATTTCTTCCTCAACGAAATACTCGTGGTAGGCCTCCCGATTCCGGGCCATTACCTTGATGCTCTCCTTTTCCAAACGCTCACCTCCTTGCTCTTTTGTAGTTTCATTATATCATAACTGTCAAGAGCTCATACTTTCGCAATGATATTTAAGATTATTTTAAGTTCCGCCCGTTTTGTTGAAAATTGTCGAAAACAGGACTATAATCAGTTTATGTTTAACTTGCAACATATCTTATATATGGTCATTTCTGCGGCTGTCAGCGTCACTATACTGGTGCTGGCAAAAAAATACGCAACAGATGACCTTTCCAAAAACCGAATACTGAAATTCCTTGCAATCATTACTGTTATGATCCATTACAGCAACCTTTGGGTTGACTACTTTGCGAATGGAGGAACTGCAACGCTGGAGAACAATCAGCTTCTCCCCGTTTACCCTTGTAATGCGGTCATGTGGATGCTTTTGGTGGCATCTTTGCAGAGAAAAAAAGGTTCCCTTCTCTTCCAGATTTTGGGAGAGTTCTGCTTTTATGCCGGCATCATCTGCGGTGTTCTGGGCATTGTGCTCAACACCAATTTTGACAACAATCCCACATTGGCAGATTATGACATACTCAAGGGACTTCTCAGCCATTCCACCATGCTGCTTGGTTGCATCTATATGCTAGTTGGCGGCTTTATTCAAATTCGCGTATTTAATGCTGTCAGCGTAATTGTGGGCTTGGGCACAATGCTCGCCTGCGGTGTGGGCGTAAATGCTCTTTACGAGCATTTTGGAATGGAAGCACCGGACGGAATGTGGCTGAAGTCCAATCCCTACATCGGTGTGCCGCCCTTGCTGCTGGGCTTTGTTTTTGCGCTACTGTTGTTTGTTGTACTGCACATCCGGGATCTTCGACTGCCCATTGAGGAACGGTGGTACAGTAAGATAAATCGGAGGAAAGAACATGAGAGAATTATTCCTTAAACTGTTTTCAATGTCCCATTTCAATACGGGTATTTCCATCACCGCCTTTTCCATTCCCCATATTGTCTACCTTGTTTTGATATTCGGCGGTGTAGTGGCTGCTTGGTTTGCACTGCGAAAGAAGGATGCGCAGGTAAAAGAAAAAGCGATGCGTTTTCTTGCCTATGCATTGGCTCTTTCCTACCTGTCTGATTTCTTTGTCCACGATTTTGTCTATGGTGAAATGAATATTGACAAGCTCCCCTTCCATATTTGTACTGTTCTGTGCCCCCTTACCTGCATCGCACAGTTCAACCGCAATGGCAATAAAATCAAAGAGCCGATTGTCCTTCTGGCTGTTCTTGCTCCGATGATGTATCTGTGTTACCCTGCCAGCATCGGTGACGGCGAGCCTTGGTGCTATCAAGCAGTGCAGACCATGTTCTACCACGGTGTGCTGATGGCATGGGGCATTTTGAATCTGGCTCTTGGCGTGGTCAAGCCCGACCTCAAGAATTGCTGGAAGGCGGCTGTGCTGCTGGTTGGCATCACTCTGTGGGCAAAGCTCGGCAATCTTCTGCTGGAGCATAACTGGTTCTTCTTGGAAGAAGATGCATTTTACATCGGTCTTGTGGAAGGCGGCATCATTCCCAAATGGCTGCTGATGATCGTAAATCCCATCGTGTTCTTCCTTGCTGTATTGGCTGAATACGGCGTGTGCTATGCCCTGCGCGGCAAAAAAGTAAAAGTTTGATAACATACGAGGTGCCCTGCTGTCTTGCAGGGCACTTTCCATTCCCCCGTAGAAAAACCGGAAGGACCGAGGTCCTTCCGGCTTTTAGATGTTATTCAGTGGGTTTCTGCTTCTTTTTCTTGATGAGAATCACTGCAACAACCGCTCCTGTAATCAGCACAACCGCAGCAGCAACGATAATCCAAATCATGGCGGGGTCATCATTTGCCGAGACATTGGTATCATCGCCAGTATCGGTCTGCACTTCCTTCAAAACATCAATCAGTGCGGAATCCGATTTAATTGTCATCGGCGGCAGCTCATCCAGCGTTGCCTCCGGATTACTGTCCATTTCCACCTTGACAAGCTTGATCTCTGTTATACCAGATTTCAATGCCTTAAAGGTGATGGTAAGAGTATCCGTAATGGGTTTATCCGTACCGATGCCGGAGATAATCAGCTGACCACCGTTGATTTCCACTGTTGCAGCAGGATCGGAAATGCCCACATACTCCAGCTTTGTTGCATTGAAGGACAGCGTAAAGCGGTAAGCATTATAGCTGGTTGCGGTAGCAGACGCTGTAGACAGGATCACATTCAGCTCATCGCCGATGTCTGCGGTCTGATCACCGGTCAGACTGCCGGTAAAGGTGTGCAGATCGGGATTTCTGGGAACGGAAACGGTGTACTTCTTCACGGTTTCAATACCCTTATAGGTGATGGTAGCCGTCAGGGTGACAGTCTTGGGATTATAACCCATTCTGATTACGCCGTCAGGGGTGATCGCGCTCTCGTCGCTGGAGGTCCATTTGATCGTGGATCCCTTGCCGATCTGGGTAGGCAGATTCAGCTTGGAGGTAACCTGATAATCAAAGCCGTTTTCACCGCGGATCGCATTCCAGTTCAGATCGATAGAATCCAAGGTTGCCTCTGCCTCCGCGTCGTTCTTACCAAGATAAACAAAGCTGCAGCCGGCAATGACATAGCTTCTGGGGCCGTCCTCGGCGTCGTAGCGGGACTTACCGGTGGAGGTATGGAAATTGATGCTCTGGGCATCCATAACATCCTGCAGATTCATGATCTTGCTGAATTCCACATACTCTGTGCCGATGTTGCTCTTCGGACGGGTTCGATGGACAACCGTGATGGGGCCCAGCAGCTGTAAGCAAGCATAGGAGGAGTCAATGGGCTGCGTAATGTCGAAGGCACGCATCTTTACAGTCATCAGATACTGTCCGTCGCCCAGCAGCTGAACCTGACCGGTCACTTCCTGCTGGATACTTGCATACTTACGGCCAACCGTGACGATTGCTGCGGCGGGCGAGCCTTCCGGCAGCAGCTCGGGATCCTCCGTGATGCGGAAGGTACCGGGATAACCGGACAGCCAACCCAGCTTCCAGGGACCGGCAGAAGTACCCTCGTTGAAATTGGGGTTGATCAGCAGCTCCACGCCTCTGCCCAGCTCGTGCATCAGCCGAACGGACACTTCCATCGGGAATTCTCTTGCGTTGGTGATCATATCCGTGGGCAGCACGCACTTAAAGGTGTAATCACCGGGAACATTGGGCTTATAGTTGGAACAGGTCCATGTAACCGGCAGGTCTTCCTCAAAGCCGCTTTCTTCGACCACATGTAAGCTGGTAGGCAGTTTCGCCAGAACATCCTCATAGGAGGTCTGGAAGAGCACAGAAAGGGCATCAACCCGGGTGACAATGCTCATCAGTTCCAGCTTATCCTTGATGTTGATATCAATACTTGCGGTCTTACCGCTGACATTCAGCTCTGTATGCGGTCCGTTACGCAGGGAACCGGTCAGGGTAATTGTGCCTGGCTTGCTGCCATCAAAGGTAGACTCATCCCACTCCACCAGCAGCACCACATCGATGCCCTCGTCGTTCACAGCAGGCACAGAATCCGGCAGCTGCAGCTGGTCGATGGTCGCGCCGGGACGGCAGAGAACACTCTCCAGCTCACCAACCTCTGCCACATCACCACCGATCCGCTCACAGAAGGACCAGGCACCGATACTGGGAGATTCCGCAAGAAATACCACGCCATTAATATCCGTGGGATCTTCGATCAGACGCTCCCATGCGGGGAAATTCTTAAACACAGGATCATAGAAAGACAAGCCCGCGTACCGGTAGGGAGATTCACTGCTCAGGGTGAAGTCCTGACGGACACCCTTGCCCAACAGCATCATATCCACATTCTCAAACAAGGGATCACCATAGAGGTTACCCTCGTAACCGGAAATCGTGTTATTGACATCGTGGGCAGAATACATCATATCGTTAACAACAAAGTGATCCAGATCACCCTCAATGTCGTAAAGGGCGTTGTTCATATAGTAGTTGAAGCCAACTGTATTATCATAAAAAGCACCGGTAATCTGCTTGGTTGAACCGCTGTCACTCTTCCAGTTGACAACCAGGTTGTTGGCATAGATATTATCGTGTACGGTATTGGCCTGATCCCAGACAGCAACCGCACCTGCCACATCATAGAAGGAGTTATTGATAACCATATTGCCCACAGAACCGTGGTCACTCCAGGGAATGGTATCAAAGCCCCAGGGCTGCGCAGATTTACCGTCAAACAGCGTACCATCCTCGTTATAGGTGGTGTGAGAATAGGAGATCAAGTTACTGTAGATAACATTATGCTCGCCATACAAATGGCTGGAAACGGTCATATCGTAAGCCTTGTTCCGGCGATATGTATTGTCGTGACACATCTGGATGCCGGACAGATTTCGACCACCACAAATATTGAAGGGACGGGCGTACAGAGCATTGCCCGCTTCCATCACATTATCCTCAATGACACAATTATAACATCCGGTAGTTGTATAATCCTTCGCCTTATCCAAACTCTCAATTGCGATAAAGGCATGGGATACCTGACGGATATGATTGTGATGGATCCATGCACCGTCAACACCGTCACGCATGGTGATACCCTCATTGCCATGCGGATTCCAGTATTGGTTGTAATAACCGGACTCTGCACCCTGCTTTTCGCTGATGAAGGTATCAATATACAGATAACTGAACTCGGGCTTGTAGTGAACCCGCTCATCTTCGGCTTCCAGCAGGATGGTATAATACCAAACATGGGTAAAGTCACACTTGGTGAACTTCACGAATTTGGTAGGCGCATCCATACGGACGACCGGGAAAATAGAGCTTGCGCCCTTGATGTGGATATCCTCAAAGGTCAGGTAGGAAACATCCTGAATGTTCATACGGATGCCACCGGTACCGAAGGGGGTAATTTCAACATGCTCAGGCTTTTCGCCGGCAGGCATACGAATATAGATGGTCTTGTTGTAGCTGCAGAATTCTTTTTCCTCCAGCGTAACATAGTTACTGCGGGACAGATGGAAGTAGGCTTCATCCTTGACGAAGCAACGGTGTACGGATTCGCCCTGCTTGATGCCAAAGGATGTAACATCAGCTGCATAAACATTACGCTTTTCATCAACCAGCTTCCACTCGCTGTCTGCAATCAGACGCATAAAGCCGATGATGGGTTTTGCACCTTCACCGTAGGAAGTGATGGTCAAGGGTGCCTTTGCAGTGCCATACAGAGCTTTGAAGGTAAGGCTGCCGGTCTCAATATACCAAACATCACCCTTCTTCAGCTTGACATTATAGCCCTGAGCCAGATAAGTGGGGATCTTGGTGATTTCCTTCTTGGGATTCTCAGGAGACAGGCCGTCGTTATCCTCACTGCCGTCGTTGGCAATGTAGATGGTCTGGCGCAGCTCCTCACCCTTTGCACGGAGAGTCACCACCGTGGAGGGCACAAAATTCTTGGAGTTCTTGAATCTGCCGCCAAGCTCCAGCGTACCGGTAAGGGTCTGCTCACCAATGTGGTTGGGATCATAATTCGTGGTATCCCATTTTACGGGAATCATGAACTTCTGACCGCTCTTCAGGATCACCTGCAGCTTTTCGGGCAGATCCAGTTCCTTGAGGGAGCTTCCCTTATGAGCATAAGTATCGGCAACTGTCTCGCACTGCATAATATCGTTCATATTGGGGATCTCCACATTCAGGGGGACAAGCTCCATATCATCGATATAAAGTTCAGAATTCTTCATGGCATCCACCGTACCTGCCACATACAGGTCCAGACGGGACCAGTAGATATCACCGGGAAGATCCACAATAGAGCCGGAGGTCGTCCAGCCGTTGGCAGAGATATTCACAGTAGGTGCGGTGCTGTGGACAGAGGTATCACCGTGTTCATAATAGCGGTACCAGAAACGGGTATAGAACTGCATATCTGCAGAGCTCTGTGTTCCGTGTACCCAGCCGCCATAGTAATAACGGCCGGCACCGGATGCGGTAACACGCAGACCCAGAGGATTGATGTCCTCCAGCCACATGGATTGAATCCATTTATTGGTGTAGTCCTGCAATCTGCCCACCTTCATCATTATGGACAGACTTCCGTCCTTGACCGGGTTATTGATGCCCAGCTCAGCGGAAACATGGGTAGCAAGCCTCCAGTTATCGCCGTAATCCTCAAAGCTGCCGTTGACCAGCAGATTCTCGTATGCTACCACGCGAATGGTCTGCTCCACGGTCAGGCCGTTGGGGTTGGCAAGGCTTATATCCTCCAGAATGCCGGGAATCTTGTAGGTACCGGTCTTGGTCAGATCCAGCTTGCTGATTTCCCAGTTGACCGGGATCGTCACGACCTCACCGGTTGTGCTGCGTACCTGAACGGTTTCGGGCAGCATCAGATCCTTGATTGTAACCGTACCGCCCACATAGTCCTGATAGTTCTGAATGATCTGACGGGCAGGAATGATGGTCTCCACTTCTTCCATTGCGCCCTCGTGCTGCTCTACGAGCACATTCAGCGGAATCAGCTCCAGATTGTCCACATACAGCTGAGCCTTCATCAAATCTTCCGCCGTTTTGGCCTGCACATACATATCCAAACGAACCCACGCGGTATTGTCGGGGAATTCCACAATGCCGCCGGTCTTGGTATACTGCTTATTATCCAACGGCCTTTTCTCGTCCTTGACAATGGTCGAGGCACTGAGCACGCCGTCAGCTCCCATAGTCTTATACAGCAGCCAGGCCTGGGTCGTCATCCCCTCGATCAGGGTCTCGGAGGCAGACTGCATCCAGCCGCTGTAGTAGTACTGACCGGCACCCTGCAAAGCAACAGCGGCACCAATCTGGTCAGTGATGTTACGGGTGTCCAAAACGGATTCCTGCGTTCTTTCGGTAGAAAGTTTACCGGTCATTGCAGCAAATTTTCCGTCCACAACAGGGTTCTTCACACTGCTGGGAGAGGGATTCAAACCGCGGATATACCAACCGCCTATGCCACTCTCAAAGCTGCCGTTGGGAATCAGATTCTTTTTCTGGCTCACATAAACCAACTGCTGCAGTGTCACTCCATTAGGATTGGGGAAGCCTTTATCCTTAAAGGAACCGGTTACAACATACTTACCGGTCTTCGTGAAGTCGATAACAGAATAATCCCATTCTACTTCAAGCTCCGTCACACCGCCGTTGTCGGTGAGAACCTCAACCTTCTTGGGTAGACCCAGCTCGTCCTGCCAGTTCGCGCCCACATAGTCGGGATAATTTACCACAACATTATGGGGCACAAGCTCGGTCTTAACAGAAACGATGCCGGAAGGCTCCACCTTCAGAGGCTGCTTCAGCAGCACCAGCTGCAGGCTGTCCAGATAGACAGCACCGGCCGTAGCGGTATCTGCTCTGCACTTTACATCACTGCGTAACCAGTTCCAGCCATCCTGCAGATTCCAAATGGCAGAGGTAGTTGTCCATTCAGTAGAGCTGAGCTTAACCTTGGGAGTCGAACCAACCACCATACTGTTACTGTTTGTTCCGTTGGTGTTGTAGCGAAGGTCCATCCAAAGCTGTGTATCCTCGTGAGCAGGCGTGCTTTCATCATAGGGTGCGCTCATTGCATCCACAGCAAAGTAGTACTGGCCGGCACCGAGGGTCTCAAACGCCTTCACAAGCTTGTTAATCGTATCCGCATCACGCTGGAAAATAATCTGATGGCCGCCGCTGGAGGTGACCATAGCGGATTTTTTAGCGAAAAGCACATTATTATCGGCATTCAGCGGGTCTTTTGCAGCTGCCAGTGTCCAGCCTTTCCAGCCGTTAGCACCGTTATTAAAATCGCCATTGCTGATGATATTGACGGTATCCCGAACCTGAACGGTAATACTCACCTTCAGATTCTTGCCATTGGTTGCGCCAATGGGCAGCGTAACTTCGCCGGGAACGGCATAATAGCCGGTTGTACGGGTATCGATCACAGAGGTATCCCAATTGACCAAGGCATCTGTCTTGGTGCCGTTGGCCAGTGTGATCTTAACCGTCCGGGGTAAACCCAGCTCGGCGACCCAGTTTTCACCGATATAATCATCATAGTCTTCCACAATGACGATACCGGTGGGCTTTTCAATTGCTTTGATGTCCGTGCCGGATTCCACAGCACCGGTCGTTACCGGCATATAGGAAACCAGCAGCACAAGCACCAGCAGCAAGGAAAGTAGCCGTTTTTTACTGTTGTGTTTCATAAGAACACTCCTTTCTGATTCAGTGCTTCTAATATGGATTTTATATGTATTATTGCATAAAAGAGCGCGTATTGAGCATAACATTTCCGTAATAGATATGGACAAAACCGCTATTTGAGCCTAATTATCCAGCTAAAATATGGACATAAAATAATATCGCACAAAAACCTAATGAAAAATTTGTACGATTTGTATAACAATCCCCCCTGCGTTTCGACATTAAACGCAGGGGGGTAATATTAAAGTGTTGCCGCCATAACGGCTTTGATGGTGTGCATCCGGTTTTCCGCTTCCTGGAATACGATGGACTGGCTGCTTTCAAACACCTCGTCCGTGACCTCCATAGCATCGATATGGAACTTCTCCCCTATCTGCTTACCAATGGTGGTTTTCAAATCGTGGAATGCGGGCAGGCAGTGCATAAACACCGTTTCCTTTTTTCCGGTCATCTCCATCAGGGACTTGTTGACCTGATAGGGTGACAGTTCTTCAATCCGCTCCTGCCAAACCTCGGCAGGCTCACCCATAGAGACCCAAACATCCGTATAAATCACATCTGCACTCCTTACCGCCTTGGCAGGATCGGTTTCAAAATGCAGCACAGCACCGGTTTCAGCCGCAATTTGTTTACACTGCGCAATCAGTTTCTGATTGGGGAAATACTTTTCCGGACAGCAGGCAGTGAAATCCAAGCCCAACTTGGCACAGCCTACCATCAGGGAATTGCCCATATTATACCGGGCGTCGCCCATATACACAAACTTGATGCCCTTCAGGTAACCAAAATGCTCCCGGATGGTCAGCATATCCGCCAAAATTTGAGTAGGATGGAATTCATTGGTCAAACCGTTCCAAACGGGAACCTTGGAATACTTTGCCAGTTCTTCCACGATTTCCTGACCGTAGCCACGGTACTCGATGCCGTCATAGATGGATGACAGAACGCGTGCTGTATCTGCGATGCTCTCCTTCTTCCCGATCTGAGAGCCGCTGGGATCCAAGTAGGTAACGCCCATACCCAAATCGTAGGCCGCTACCTCAAAAGAGCAGCGGGTACGGGTGCTGGTTTTTTCAAAGATCAGCGCAATATTTTTGCCCTCGTGGAGCTTATGCGCAATACCGGCCTTTTTCTGTGTCTTCAGCTCCGCGGCCAGATCAATCAGCTGCAGAATTTCCTCCGGTGTGTAGTCCAGTAATTTCAGAAAATCTCTGCCTTTCATAGATGGGCATTCCTTTCCTAAATGATTAAATGAATTCCTCAATATAAGCAATCTGCTTTTCAATGGAATCCGGATTGGTGCCGCCTGCGGAAATACGGCTCTCCACGCATCTGCGCAAGGAAATCGCCTCAAACACATCCTCCTCAAACAGCTCGTGGAAACTCTTGTACTGGGACAAGGGAATCTGCTCCAGCACCGTATCGTTGGCAACGCAGTATGCCACGATCTGACCCACCAGCTTGTAGGCGGTACGGAAGGGTATTCCCTTCTTCGTCAAATAGTCTGCCAAGTCTGTGGCATTGATAAAGCCTTTCTGGGCGGCGCGGAGCATATTCTCCGGCAGAGCCTTTAAGGTCTTCAGCATAGGCGGAAATACGGTCAGACATTGCTTGACCGTATCAATGGCATCAAAGATGGCTTCCTTGTCTTCCTGCATATCCTTGTTGTATGCAAGCGGCAGACCCTTCAGAACAGTGAGCATTGCCACCAGGTCACCGTAGACCCGCCCGGTCTTACCCCGAACCAGCTCTGCAATATCCGGATTCTTCTTCTGGGGCATAATGCTGGAGCCGGTGGTATAGCTGTCATCCAGCTCCACAAACTTGAACTCCCAGCTTGCCCACAAAATCACTTCTTCGGAGAAACGGGACAGGTGCATCATCACAGTTGCATAGGCACTGAGCAGCTCCACGCAGAAATCCCGGTCAGAGACGCCGTCAATGCTGTTAAGGGTGATGCCGTCAAAGCCAAGTGCTTCCGCAGTCATATACCGGTCGGTATTGTATGTTGTTCCGGCCAGCGCGCAGGAACCCAATGGGCTGTAATTCATACGCTTGACCGCATCCTGAATTCGACAGATATCCCGGGTAAACATCATCCCGTAAGCCAACAAATGATGGGCAAATGTAATGGGCTGAGCACGCTGCAGATGGGTATACCCCGGCATAATAGTGGTCTTGTGAAGCTTTGCCTGATGTAAAATCGCATCCAGCAAAGTCTTCAGTAACGCAATGATCTGCGCTGCCTCGTCCTTCAGGTACAAGCGGATATCCACTGCCACCTGATCGTTTCGGCTGCGGGCTGTGTGAAGCTTCTTTCCGGTATCCCCGATTCGCTTTGTCAGCTCCGCCTCCACGAACATATGAATATCTTCAGCAGAGTAATCAATGGGAAGCGAGCCGGATTGGATGTCCTCCAAAATTACACCCAGCTCTGCAATTATGGTCTCCGCGTCCTGCTTACCAATAATTCCCTTGGCTGCCAGCATTGCTGCGTGCGCCATAGACCCCTGAATGTCCTGCTTGAACATCCGGCTGTCAAAATGGATGGAGGAGTTGAAATCATCCGCCTGTGTATCCAATGCTTTGCTGAAGCGGCCTTCCCATAACTTACCCATACTAAAAATCCTTTCTGATTACAGCTTGCCCTGCTCCATCAGAGCCTGCACCTGCGTGGGCAGACCCCACAGATTGATGAAGCCGGTGGCCTGTGCCTGATCGTAATCACTCTCGCCAAAGGTGCAGATATTCTCGGAATACAGAGAGTAGGGACTCTTGACACCGGCGTTAATCATATTGCCCTTGTAGAGCTTCAGACGGACCGTACCGGTCACATTCTTCTGAGTCTCGGTAACGAAGGCGGACAGAGCCTTACGCAGCGGAGAGAACCACAGGCCGTTGTACAGCAGCTCTGCAAAGCAAACGCTCAGCTCCTGCTTCTTGTGCGCAGTCATCTTGTCCAAGCACAAGGTTTCCAGAACGCTGTGTGCCTTGTACAGAATCGCACCGCCGGGAGTCTCATACACGCCGCGGCACTTCATACCCACCAAGCGGTTTTCGACAATATCCAACAGACCGATGCCATTAGCACCGCCGATCTCGTTCAGCTTCCAAATAATGTCGGTAGCGGGCATCTTCTTGCCGTCCAGCGCAACGGGGACGCCCTTTTCAAAGTCCAGCGTCACATAGGTGGGCACATCAGGAGCCTGCAAGGGAGAAACGCCCATTTCCAGGAAGCCGGGCTTTTCATACTGGGGCTCGTTCCACGGATCCTCCAGATCCAGACCCTCGTGGCTCAGGTGCCACATATTCTTATCCTTGGAGTAGTTGGTCTCGCGATTAATCTTCAGAGGCACATCATGAGCCTCTGCGTAGTCGATCTCCTCTTCACGGGACTTGATATCCCACTCACGCCAGGGAGCGATGATCTTCATGGTAGGTGCGAAATGCTTGATTGCCAGTTCGAAGCGAACCTGGTCATTGCCCTTACCTGTGCAGCCGTGGGCAATTGCATCTGCACCCTCAGCCAAAGCGATCTCCACCAAAGCTTTTGCAATGATGGGACGGGCAAAAGCAGTACCCATCAGATATTCTTCGTAGATTGCACCGGCCTGCATAGAGGGAATAATCACATCGTTGACCATCTCATCAACCAGATCTGCTGCATAGAACTTGTCCGCACCGGTCTTGTAGGCCTTCTCCTCCAAGCCCTCCAGCTCGTCCATCTGACCCACATTGCCGGCAACAGCGATGATGTAGGGATTATTGTAGTTTTCCTTCAGCCAAGGAATGATAATGGAAGTATCCAAACCTCCGGAATATGCCAAAACAATTTTCTTGATATCCTGCTTACTCATAATAAAACCTCCAAATAGTTGCCACAAAAGTGTGGTTTGTAATCCTAATGAATTGTAGCACAGTGTGAATAAATATGCAATACTTATTTTGCAAAATAAAGCCGTAATTTGTTCCAAATTACCTGATTTTACAGGAGCTGATTTTGTTCACATTGCCATTCAATCTCAAACTCCCCTATTGAGGCCCCGTAAATGCGGCCAGTATGTATATCTGCAATATGCATAGAATTATCCGTTTATGCATCATAATATACAGAATATACAGAAAAACCGGAAGGGTCTCCCCTTCCGGTTCTCTTTTTGTGATTATTCATCTGCGGGTGTCTGCTTCTTCTTTTTGATGAGAATCAGCGCAGCCACGCCACCTGCCGCGATGACCGCGATCACAATGCCGATCACGATCCAAATCACAGCATCACCGGCACTATCCTGCGTACCGTCAGGCTTCCACATACAATAAGAATGGCTGCCGTACGCATACAGCAGCCATTCTTACGTATTATGTTTGGAAGAGGAATAAGTAAATTGATGAAAACACAAATATTGTTTGCGTTTAGTAAAATTATTATACACCACAATGAGAATTATTGCAATACCTAAATTGTGCAAATGACTACTATTTTTTTACACAGGACGATTTTTTATAGCAGAGCGCGCCCGGCTCGCAAGAGCCGGGCGCGATATTGGGGGTTAATCAGCCGTTGGCAAATGCAGCAACTGCATCACCGTAACGCATCATAGCCAGGATGACATTGCCCTGTGCGGAGGTGGTCAGGTTCTTGACCAGAGCCTCAACACTGATGGACTGG